>NZ_JBEXRR010000023.1:0-98549 GCF_040613175.1 Nocardioides sp. NPDC006303 | reverse complement strand
AGTCGGCTCGTCAAGACGAGCCGACTCGGCGGGGATCTTGTCAGTCGGGGATCGTGACGACCTCGATGACGTCGATGTCGTCGGCCCGCAGCGCGTGCAGGACACCCTGCAGCGCCTCCTGGTCGGGGACCTCGCCGGTGAGCGTCGACTGCTCGTGATGCGCCTGGACGGCCAGCTGCGGGAACGCTTTCTGAAGCTCGACCGAGAGCTCACCGTTCACCCTGATCAGGACCCTTGTCATGGTCTTCCTCGACTGCTCACGTACTGCACGCTACGAATCACTTCAGCACCGTGGTTCACCGAATTCGGGTGATGCTGTCCGCCGGCCGCGCCGGGATCGTCGATGACGAACGCAGTCGACGACAGCAAGGACGTGAGATGGCGACCCTGACGGTATGGAAGTACGACACGACCGAAGGCGCAGACCAAGCTGTGAAGAACCTCGAGGAGCTCGTCAGGCAGGACCTGATCGTCCTCGAGGATGCCGCGACGGTGCACTGGGAGGTCGGCAAGAAGAAGCCGAAGACCAAGCAGCTGACCAGCACCAAGGCAATGGGAGCGATGAGCGGCACCTTCTGGGGCATGCTCTTCGGACTCATCTTCTTCGTACCGTTGTTGGGCGCGGCGGTCGGCGCGGCCACCGGCGCCCTGACCGGATCGTTGACCGACGTGGGCATCGACGACGCCTTCATCAACAAGGTCCGCGACCAGGTCACCCCCGGCACCTCGGCACTGTTCCTGATGACCTCCGACGCGGTGGTCGACAAGGTGCACGAGGCGATGAAGGGCCACGAGGGCGAGCTGATCTTCACCAACCTCAGCAGTGAGCAGGAGAAGGCGCTGCGCGAGGTCTTCGCCGAGTGACGTCATGGCCAGCCTGACCGCGTGGGTCTACGACCGGATCATGGGCGCATCAGACGCCGAGGTCTGGCTCCAGGACCTGCAGGAGCGTGGTGCGCTCACCGTCCACGACGCCATCACGCTCACCTGGTTCCCGGGAGCGGAGGAGCCGCAGATCGGCCATCTTCGCCACCGTACGACGGGCGCCGCAGCCAAGGGCTCGTTACTCGGTGGTCTTCTCGGGATCCTCGTGTTCAACCCGGTCGCGGGCGCCGTTGTGGGGGCGGCGTCCGCGGCCGCGGTTCAACGTCTGAGGCGGGCCGGCATCGGTGACGAGCTGCTCACCGAGGTCGCCGGCCACCTCGGGCCCGGCAAGTCCGCACTCGTCGTGCTGAGCAGCGACGCGGACCCGGACGCGGTCGCCGCGGCCATGAAGCACGGAAACCCAACCCTCGTCTACGCCGAGCTGGACGACGAGGTCGCCGAGGAGCTCAAGGAGATCCTCCGCGCCGAGACCACAGAACCGACTGACGACGGAGACTGATCATGGCGATGAACCAACCTCCCACCCGACGACTGCAGCCCACGGTGAACGCCGGCCGGCTCTGGGCGGGCGGCGCCGCCGCCGCGGTCGTGGCCGCGCTGCTCGCGGTCGCCGGCATCGTGATCGCCCGAGGCATCTTCGACGTACCCATCCTCGCCCCCGAGGGCGACGGGGTCTGGGGAGACGCCTCGACGTGGTGGTACGCCGTCTGGGCAGCGATCGCCGGGGTGCTGGCCACGGCCGTCGCCCACATCCTCCTGCTGACCACACCGCAGCCGCGTACCTTCTTCGGGTGGATCGTCGGCCTGGCCACCGTCATCGCGGCGCTCTGGCCGTTCACGTCCGATGCGGGGCTGGACACCAAGCTCGTCACGATGCTGATCAACCTGGTGATCGGGATCGCCATCGGCTCGCTCGTGTCGTCGGTCTCACGGAGCGCGGTCCTCCTCCCCGAGGTCAGGTGAACGCGGCGAGCCATGCAGATCTCTCGGGACCATTTGAACGGCAGCCGTAGGAAGCGCGTCCGTCTGGGCGGCTGGCTCGCTGCCCTGCTGGCTGGGATCCTCGCCGTCGGGATGGCCACTGTGCCTGCCCTGGCGGACGAGCTACCGAATCCCCAGAATCCGAACGCGCAGCTGGACATCACCAAGAGCGTGGCGGATCCCGGGCCGTACGGTCCGGGCGACACGATCGTCTACACGATCCAGGTGGGCTGCTCCGCGATCGACGTGGGCGTGGACTGTAGTGATGCGATCACCACCGACGTGGTCCCGGAGCCGCTCGTGGTCCAGCAGGTGACGCCGTCCGGCCCGAACAGCCATGCCGAGCCGGTGGTCGACGGACAGAACGTCCGGGTCGACTGGACCGAGCCGCTCGACGCCGGCGGCGAGGGCATGGTCAACAACACCACCAGCGAGGTGCAGATCACCGTCCAGGTGCCGCAGGACGTCAACCACGACCAGTGGGACGGTGCCACCCTCAGCAACGAGGCCACCGCCGAGGCGACCAACGCCACCGACGTGACCGACTCGGTCGACGTCACCCTCGCGATCCCGCTGGAGCTGGCCACCAGCGCCACCAAGAGCTTCGAGCCGACCTCCGCGCTGGCGGCGGCCGGCACCCCGGTGACCGCCCACCTAGGTGGCACCAACGAGACCAACGGCGCGGTCGAGACCCTGGTCATCCAGGACCCCACCGACCCGACCGCTACGCCCAACCCGTTCACCTACCTCGGCTTCACCGGCTTCGGCCCGGTCGCCCCGCCCGAGGGGGCCACCGGCACGACGTACGAGGTGTACGTCGACGGCGCCTGGGTCGAGTGTTCCGACGCGACGTGCCCCGGCGTCGACCCCGCGGCAGTGCGGGGGACGCGGGTCACCTTCACCGGCGACATCCCCGCCGGCGCCACCGCATCAGTCGATCTGGCCCTGGAGACCACCGAGGAGGCCGCCGGGGTCTCCGAGGACACGGTCGTCAACAACCAGATCCAGACCCAGGTCACCCGCGAGGGCGACAACGCCACCGCCACCGCCGAGGCCGACTTCACCCTGCGCGCCAACACCATCAACGTCGGCGCGACCAAGGCGTTCGACCCCGACATCGTCGTCGCCGGCGAGTCCAGCACCGTAACCATCGGCGGCAGCAACGACTCCGCCATCCCGATCGACACCCTGACCATCACCGAGCCGTCGTCCGGCTCCTTCCCGGAGGACTACACGTTCGGTGGCTTCACCGGCGGCATCGCGTACCCGGCCAGCGCCACCTCCGGCACGGTCGTCTATGAGCCCTCGGGCGAAGAGGTCCCGTTCACCGACGGGGGCACCCCCGCGCCGCCGGCCGGGGGCGCGGAGTCGGTGACGTCCTTCCAGATCGTCTTCGAGGGTGACATCGAGCCGGGTGCCGAGACCTCGGCGCCGTTCGACGTCGACACCGACCCGGACGCCAGCGGTCTGCCGAAGACCGTGAACAACGAGGTCGCCGTCGAGGGCGAGAACGACGGCGCAACCGGCGACGCCACCGCCGACGACGACCTCTACATCTACGACGAGGTCATCGAGCCGTACGTCGACAAGCAGATCCGCCCCAGCCAGATCCTGGCCTACCCGGGCAACGTCGTCACCATCAGCCTGCAGGGCGGCACGACCGAGCGTCCGAACCCGCCGGAGACCCCGACCGGCACCACGGGTGACGCCAGCCAGATCGTGGTCCAGGACCCGATGGACCCGGTCGAGGGCAACGTGTGGTGGAACGCCTTCGACCTGGACACGATCGCGCAGACCCCGGTCCCCGCCGACGCGACCCTGACCGTGGAGTACTACGACACCACCACCGGTGAATGGGTGGTCCTGGACGGTCCGATCGCCGGTCCGACCATCTACTCCTCCGACGTCCCCGACGACGTCTCCGAGGTCGCCGGTGGGGTTCGGTTCGTCTATGACTACACCGGGGACGGCGACGGCTTCGCTCCCGGCACCGACGTGGAGCCGAACTTCACCGCCACCCTGCGTCCCCAGGGCGACGGTCGCTACACCGATCCGGCCTACGCCGAGCCCACCGACGCCAACCACACCTTCGTCCCGAACTGCGCCCAGTCCAGCGCCACCGCGTCGACCGACGGCGTGCCTGGCGGCGAGGCGAAGATGGATCCGGAGGACTGCCCCGAGGTCGAGCTGATCCCGACCGATCCCGGCACCGCGGACCTGATGAACAAGGCGTTCGGCCAGTCCAGCTCGGGTGGCGACAAGACCGTCTTCGAGCGCTCCGGTGACACCATCCCCTCGACCCTGAACTGGTCGACCGGTGGCTACTCCGGCTTCGAGACCGTCGAACTGACCGACATTGACGACCCGGAAGGGACCGCGGTCGCCGACAGCGTCTACGACGCGTTCAACCTGATCCGGATCCAGCCGATCACACCGGAGACCGATCCCTACCTGGTCTACGACCAGATCACCGACGTGCAGCTGTGGGACGGGTCCGCCTGGACCTCGGCGGCCAACAACCCGTGTCCGGACGCCTGCGACGGCACCTTCCCGGGCATGGACCTCACCGCCGACGAGCAGGAGTCCACTCTCGCGGTCAAGCTGATCTACGCCGAGAGCCCCAACCGCGCCGACAGGATCGAGGGCGATCTCGACGCCCCGCCGGTCGGCTCGGGCGTGGCCCGCTCGATCGACAACGACCGAGCGCTCACCCTGGTCTGGCAGGTCCGTGACACCAAGCGCTCAGACGGGTCGCCCGCGCTCGCGGTCGACCAGTACAACCGCCCGGATGCCGGCGTGGTGCGCAACACCGCCAACGCCACCGGCTTCCCGGCCGACGGCGACCCGGTCTCCGACACCGACTTCGACGACGTGGTGATCAACGACGCGCCGATGACCACCACGACCGACAAGACCTGGGCGGGCGGCCCGATCTCCGTCCCCGGTCCCGACACCCCGGAGGAGGACTACCCGCTCAGCCGGATGACCGTGACCACGGAGAACACCACGCCGGCGAAGGTCGACCAGCTGCAGATCACCGACCCCGCTCCGGGAACGACGACCGAACAGGACCCGTTCGACTACTTCCGGCTCTACAAGATCAGCGCGATCACCGAGCCGGAGGGCACCGAGAACACCACGGTCATCCTGACCTGCCCGGACGGCAGCACCAGCGACTACACCCGGGACGAAGCGCTCGCGCTCACTCTCGACACGATGCCGTGTGACGTCGCCGGGGTGCAGGTGCTCTTCGACGGCCGGATCGCCAGCGCAGGCACCGGCGTGCTCGCCCTGGACATGCAGATCCGGCGGGAGAACCGCAGCACCGGCGAGCCGGTCACCCCGGAGGACTCACCGGTCGCGAACACCGCGCAGGGCATCGTCGCCGACGTCGACCCGATCCAGCCGTGCCCGCCGGCCGAGGGCGATCGGTTCGCCTGCGACCAGGGCACTGCGACGATCGAGATCGCGGACGCGACGTACGACATCGAGGCCACCAAGAAGATCGAGCCCGCCCTGCAGCAGGAGGGCGACAACTCTCCGGTGAAGGTCACCATCGGAAGCCAGAGCAGCGGCTCGGCCCGGCCCTACATCGAGCAGCAGCAGGACGATGATCCGACCTTCTGGAACGCGATGGACTTCGTCCAGATGGACCCCTCATGGGAGCTGCCCACCCCGGTCGAGCACGTCCAGGCCTGCTATCTGACCGGCGGCACCTTCACCGCGGCAACCGTCGAGACCGGCCTGGCCGGTGAGGAGGGCGGTGTCGGCGGCACCTGGACCTGTCAGGAGCTCCCCGGCGGCGGTCCGCCGTTCGACGACGACGATCTCACCCTGCAGCAGGCGAAGGACTTCCTCGCCGCCGCCCCGGCCGGTGAGATCCACGGCCTCAGGTTCGCGTTCATGGCGGGCAACGAGGACGGCTGGGTCAACCCGACCCACCCGAACATCCAGGTGCCCTTCCAGGTCGTACGCCGCGACGAGCTGCGCAGCGGTGGCCCGGTGCCGACCACCCGGTCCGACCAGGACGCCGCGCCGGGGGAGGACGAGGCCGGTGTCTTCACCGACACCGTCGACGTGAACGGCACCACGGTGCTGATCGGGCTCGACGACCGGCTCGAGGCCGACGACAGCGCCGATGCGACCTACACCTACGAGCACCTCACGGTGGGGGTCGAGGTCGACAAGACCCCGACGGGGCAGGTGCAGCCCGGTGAGGTCATCCCGTTCGAGCTGACCTACACCAACACCGGCGAGCACGCGCTGACCAACCCGGTCTTCACCGATGTGCTGCCCTCCGACGCCGACGGCAACCAGTTGATCTTCGACCCGGACGCCGCCCCGGGCTCTTCGCCCTACGGCTTCGAGCTGACCGGTGCCGCGCCGGAGCCGCCGAACGGTGATCCGCTGCCGACCGACCAGGATCAGATCACCATCACCGAGGACGGTGACACGATCACCTTCGCGATGCCCGAGGGCACCGTGCTGGAGCCCGGTCAGACGTACACGATCACCATCGAGCTGATGCTGCGACCGGGGTTGACGCCCGACGACGTGGTCACCAACACCGACAAGATCATCGCGGACGAGCCGTTCGACCCGGACAGCTGCGCCCCCAACTACGACGCCGAGACGGGCGAGTGCTGGGACGAGACCAGTGTCTCGCCGGTCCGTGTGGCCGCGTTGAGCACGATGAAGAAGGTCAAGGCCGACGTGCCGGTCGAGGAGGCCGGGATCCCGGAGATCTACCTCGATCGTCGGGCGCTTCCCGAGGGCTCCGACCTCCCGGACGACTATTGCGACGACCAGGCCGACGAGGACGGTTTCTACCGCGGCGCCTGCGTCCCGGTGACCTATCCGGGTGACACCGAGACCTGGCGCTACACGATCACCAACTCCGGCACCCTGCCGCTGGACGAGCTGGTCTCGGTCGACGTGCTCCCGCACGTCGGCGACAACGGCGTGATCGTGGAGCTGCCCCGCAACTCGGAGTGGACCCCGACCTGGGCCAACGAGGTCGAGCTGGTCGACGACAACGGCAACTCCGCCACGCTGGAGGTGTTCTACGCGAACACCTACGAGCCGTGCACCGCGGACCTGAGCCCGCAGGACGGCGACCCCTGCCCCGAGGGTGCGTGGCTGCCGTACGACGACGGAGTCGACCCGAACCAGGTCAAGAGCATCAAGACCGTCGTCACGTTCGAGGACCCGAACCTCTTCGATCCCGGCGAGACGGTGACGCTGCAGTACAAGACCCGCACGACCCCGCAGAACCCGGCCCAGGTCGGCTACCCGGTGGCGTGGAACACCGTCGCCACCGGTGGTGTCTCCAACGACAACGGCACCCGCGACACCGTGCTGCCCACCGAGGGCCGCAAGGTCGGTGTCACCTATCCAACCGGATCGATCCAGCTGGAGAAGATCGTCTCGGGCGAGGGCGCCGAGTACGCGCCGGAATCGTTCACGGTCAACCTGACCTGCACCCTTCCCGGCCAGACCGAACCGATGGATCTGTCCGGCGTCAACCCGATCACGCTGACGCCCGGGGCCGACCCCACCCAGGTGGACGGCCTGCCCTGGGGCGCGGAGTGCACCGCCACCGAGCCAGACCAGGGACAGTACGACCAGACCATCGGCACCGCCACCGTCGGCGGCCCGGAGGACGAGATCGGCCTGATCACGGTGGAGAACGTGTTCACCCTCGGCGACCTCGAGGTCACCAAGGAGGTCACCTCCGACGCGGTCGACGGCAACGGCGACCCACTCACCTACGGCCCGTTCAGCGTCGAGGTGATCTGCCGGTACGACGGCCGGGTGGTCCGCGCCGTACCTGTCCAGATCCGGGAGGGCCAGGCCATCCCGATCGAGGGCCTCCCCACCGGAGCTGTGTGCACCATCGTCGAGACCGACGACGCTGGTGCGGCCGAGGTGAACATCACTCCTGACGAGAACCCGGACGCGCCTGGCGCACAGGTCACCATCGGATCGCGGGAAGACCCGGACGGCGACCCGGCCAACCCGGTCCAGGTCGAGGTCGAGAACGTCTACGAGACCGGATCGCTGCACCTCCTCAAGGAGGTCACCGGCGACGCTCTGGAGAACGACCCCGACCTGGCGAACGGGCCGTTCACGTTCCGGGTCACCTGCCGTCTCACCGACGCCACCCGCCCCGACGGCGAGGTCGTCTACGACCAGAGCATCACCTTGCCCGAGGACGACAACGTCGACAACGAGCAGATGGACTACCAGGTCGACGACCTCCCCAGTGGCGCCAACTGCGTGATCGTGGAGACGGACAACGGTGGGGCCACCGGCCACACGGTCGACCCCAACCGGGTCACCATCGGCACCGACCCGGCCGAGCCCGCCGAGGTGACCGCCACCAACACGTTCGGTGCCGGCGGGATGGCGGTCACCAAGCAGGTCGACACCGACGCGGTCGACCAGGACGGCAACCCGATCACCTACGTCGGGCCCTTCGAGATGCAGGTGACCTGCACCTTCGAGGGCCGAGAGGTGTGGGGCGACGGCTTCGATTCGAGCCCGATGACACAGACGATCAACGCGGGAGAGACCTGGGTGATCAGTGGGCTTCCGGTCGGTGCCGAGTGCATCACGGAGGAGACCGGCACCGCGGGCGCGGTCGAGACCAGCATCTCGCCGCAGGAGCCGATCATCATCGGCGAGGACGAGGAGCCGACCCAGGTCGTCACGGTGACCAACTCCTACGACGCCGGCTCGCTCGAGCTGGTCAAGGAGTCCACCGGTGGCGCGTTGGAGGACAATCCGCAGCTGGCCGACGGGCCGTTCCGGTTCCGGATCACCTGCGACCTGACCGACACGTCGCACCCCGACGGTGAGCAGGTCTACGACAACCAGATCCTGCTGCCACGCGATGACAACGTCGACAACGACCAGCTCGACTACGTCATCGAGAACCTGCCGACCGGTGCGACGTGCGAGGTGACCGAGCCCGGCGACGGTGGGGCCACCAGTCACACCATCGAGGGCAGCCCGGCCACCATCGGCGATGACAACGCCGAGCCGGTGACCGTGACCGCGACCAACACGTTCGCCGAAGGCGACCTCGCCGTCACCAAGTCGGTCACCACGGACGCCGTCGACCAGGAGGGCGAGCCGATCGCGTACGGCCCGTTCGAGGTCGCGGCCTCCTGCACCTTCAACGGGCGTCCCGTCGTAGCCGATGGCTACCAGGAGAATCCGATGACGGCCACGATCGAGGACGGCGAGACCGTCGAGTTCACCGGCCTGCCGACCGAAGCGAGGTGCACCGTCACCGAGCCGGACTCGGCCGACGCCGCCGGCGTGACGATCGCCCCTGACCAGCCGGTGACCGTCGGTGACGGCGACGTGGTCGAGGTCTCGGTCGACAACCAGTACGACGTCGGCTCCCTGCACCTGCGCAAGTTCGTACCGGAGCAGGTGCGGGACTACCCGATCAGCCAGGGCCCGTTCACCTTCTCGGTGACCTGCACCCTGACCGACGCCTCTCATCCCGACGGCGAGGTCGTCTACGCCGACGACGAGATCGTGCTGCCTGACGAGGACAACGTCGACAACGACCTGATCGACTATCGGATCGACAACATCGCCGCTGGCGCGGAGTGCTCCGTCGAGGAGACCGACGACGGCGCTGCCAACGCTCACCTCGTCACTCCGAAGACGGTGACCATCTCCGCGGACGAGAAGACCCACGAGCCGGAGACGAAGCGTGTCGTGGTGACCAACTTCTTCGGTGCGGGCAAGCTCACCGTGACCAAGGCGATGGAGGGTCCGGGTGCCGAGGCGTACGGAGCCGGTCCGTTCGAGGTCACGGTGAAGTGCACCTACACCGGCGCCGACGGTGAGGAGAAGCCGCTCAACACCCCTGGTGGTGAGACCCGCGAGCTGTCCGCCGACAACGACTACACGGCGAGCTACTACCCGCTGCTGATCGGGTCGAACTGCACCATCAAGGAGACCGGGACCGGTGGCGCCAACAGCTCGGTGATCACCGATGCCGACGGCAACGAGGTCAGCGAGTTCACCGTGAAGCCGGTCCCGAACCGGGAGGAGCTCACCGTCGAGCCGATGGAGTTCGAGGTCACCAACACGTTCGACACCGGCGAGGTGTTGGTGGAGAAGACGGTGAACGGCCCGGGTGATGGCCCGTTCGAGGTCGAGCTGGCCTGCACCTATGACGTCGACGGCACCGCCACCGATGTCGACATCCCGGGCGGCGCGACCCGCACCTTGGAGAAGGGGTCGATGACCACGACGTACGAGGATCTCCCCACGGGTGCCGAGTGCACCCTCGAGGAGACCGACGACGGCGGGGCACGGTCCACCACCATCACCCCGAACGCCGGCGACCCGACGGTCGGCGCAGCGACGGTCGGGAACGGCGACCGGGTCACGCTCGACGTGGTCAACGACTTCCCACCGGCCTCGGGCGAGGGTGACGGTGACGAGGGTGGTCCGAGTACCGGCTACCTGCCGGACACCGGCTCGAACCAGTGGCTCGCCGTCCTGGCTCTGATCGGCCTGGCCCTGGTGCTGGCGGGAGGCGTGGCCCTCGTCGCGGGACGCAAGCGGGGCCGTGACGAGAGCTGATGACCCGACGTCAGATCAGTCCGCGCTCGCGCGCAGTTCGCACCGCGGCCGAGCGCGAGTTGACCCCGAGCTTCTGATAGATCGAGCGTAGGTGTGTCTTCACGGTGTTCTCGCTGACCCCTTCGGCCTCCGCGATCTCGGGGATCGTCAGCCGCGAGGGAAGGTCGTGGAGCACATCCACCTCGCGTGCGCTCAACAGCGTGTCGACGACCCTGACGACGGGGTCGTCGTGCCGAGCCTCATCGGCGAGGAGGGCCCTGACGAAGTCCTCGGCGGGTCCGAACCGGGACAGGTTCCTCGAGAGCAGCGACTCCAGATGCGGCCACATGTCGATGAACGGCCGCCGGTACACGTTGGGGACCGCCCAGATGAGCGCTTGCCTGAGCACGTCGAACGCGCGGACGTCGTTGCCCAGGGAACACTCCAGGACCGCGGCCAGCACCTGCGCGTAGACGACGGTCGTCGGTAGGTGCGCCGGGAGCGACCCGTCGAGTACCGGCTCCAGGACGGCCAGCGCGTCGCGCGCCCGGCCGGCGGAGGCGAGGATCTGCGCGTCCAGGACTCCGCACTCGGCGCTGCCCGGCATCTGGCCGCGGACTCGGGCCGCCGTCTCCGCCGCCCAGTCGTCGCGGCCGACTGCGAGCGCCATCCTGACCTTCTGGGGCGTGACCGAGCTGATCGCCGCCGGAGAGAGGTGGTCGGCGGCGTCGATCTGCCAGACCCTCCGGAACGTCTCGGCGGCCGTGGTCCGTGCCCGTCCCGTCGTCGTCTCGAAGGTCGCCAGCGCGTGCATGCTGCGTACGCCGATCTCGACCTCGGCATTGGTCACGCCGTCCAACGATCGCAAGCCGAGCTCGGCGTACTCCCTCTGCACCCGGGCGTCGCCGGTCTGGAAGGCGATCCATGCGGCGACGACGTAGGAGTACGCGAGCCGCGGCGATTCTCGCCACCCGTGCCGGGTGGCGAACGCGATCGCGCGCTCAGCCCAGTCGAGGGACGCGTTGAAGTCGCACCTGGCGCCGGTCATCCCGGACAGCTGGGACATGGTCTCGAGCACGACCTGGTCGTACCGACGGCTGCGGGCCAGCACCAGCGCCTGCTCGAGGTCGTCGATGGCTCCGAGGTAATCGCCGGCGCGCATCCGGGCGGGCCCGCGCTGCGTGAGGAGGACCAGGTTGACGTCGCTGTCACCCGTCATGGCGACATCGAGGATCGCGCTGTCCTGCAGGGCCGCGACGACGTCGCCCCCGGCGAGGGCACGCTGGACGAGGGCCGCGGCGACCATCGCTGCGTACGTCGGTTCGGATCGTGGATCGCCGGCCGGCACGACGCTCAGCGCATCGTCGGCGGCAGGGAGGTCGTTGACATCAAGCGCCGCCAGAGCGGCGATGACACCGACCCGATGGTCGGTGGCGATCCCATCGCGGGACGCAAGAGTCGCGCGGACGAGATCACCGCGGCCGGAGAGGACCATCTGGAGTCCGTTCGCGCGGAGCAGGGTGTCGAGCAGGTCCTGGTCTCTGCTCCGCGCCGCATGCCGCAGCGCGGTCGCGGGTTCGCCGTGTGCGTCGAGCCAGACCGCGGTGGCCCGGTGCTGGCGTGCCGGAGCCTCGACGTCGCGTCGCGCCAGAGCGGCGAGCAGACAGCTGCGCAGCAAGGCGTGGTAGCGGTACCACGACGAGTCGCCCGACTGGCTGACGAGCGCGTTCGCCGTGCACAGCCGGTCGAGCAGGGCGCCGGCGTCAGGTCTGCCGGAGAGCTGCGCAGCGAGGTCGATGGACAGATGGTGGGGCGCGCAGGTCGCGTAGAGGAACTCGACCAGCTCCGGGTCGAGCCGGTGGACGACCTCGGTCAGGACGTACTCGATCACCGTGCGGACATCGCCGTCGAAGGACGCGACGACCTCGGCAGGGTCGTCGCCACCGACCATGGCCGCGAGCACCGCCATCCGCAGCACGGCGGGCCAGCCCTCGGTCAGGCCGACGAGGTTGGAGATCGCGTCAGCCGTCATCGGTAGGCCACTGGCCGCGAACAGCTCCAGCGCCTCGACGTCGGTGAAGGCGAGGTCCTTGCCGCGTACGTCCGAGAGCGACCCGTCGAGCCGCAGCCGGTGGAGCGTGAGCGACGGCTCGGACCGGCACATCATCACCAGCCCCACCTCGGGCGGCAGCTCGGCGAGAAGGATGTCGAGCCCGTGCAGGACCTCGTCGTCGTGGAGCAGATGGACGTCGTCCAGCACGATCCAGCGCACCCCGGCGACCAGGAGCGACTCGACGACCTTCGTGACGAACCCCGGCTCGGTCCCCTGCGCGGGCGGGGTCAACCCGTCGAGCTGCTCGGTCCTCCCGGGAAGGCCGGCCAGGACAAGGGCCTCGATCAGCGCCGACCAGAACTCGTACGGCTTGTCGTCCTGCTTGTGCAGCGACAACCAGGCCACCGGTTCCTCCCGGGCGGCGGCGCGGGTGGCCCAGTCGGCCACGAGCATGCTCTTCCCATAGCCCGCGGGGGCGCAGACCAGGGTGAACCGACACCGGCCGACGGCGTCCTCGACCAACCGGTCCCGGCTGACGAACGTGGGCAGTATCCGCGGTACGCGCAGCCTTGTCGGCGCCACGTAGGCGCGAGAACCGGTGTTTAACATCCGCAAACTTTCGCTTTTCCCATCTCCGAGAAGACTCTAACGGCAATCATCCAATCAGCGACTCGTCGATAGAGTAAGGAGTCAAAGGGCCCGTATACGGGCCCGGGATACGCACAGTCGGGTGGTCGCGCTCACCCCAATCGGGTGAGACAGACGGTCCGTACGGGCTAGACCATGGGGCCGTGAGCCTCAGGTCAGAGAGCCCGGAAGAGCCGGCCACGAGCTGGCAACCGCAGGTCAGGGTCCTGGCGGTCCTGCTGGGATCCGCGGCGGTGGTGATCCTCGTGGCCGGTCTGCAGGCGGCCAGCGGCATCCTCGGACCGCTGTTCCTCGCGATGGTGCTGACCATCGTCGTCCATCCGGCGCGGAACTGGCTGGCGCAGCGCCTCCGGGCCGGTGTCGCCACCGCCCTCTCCATCATCGCGGTCGTCGCCGGGATCATCGGTCTCGGCGTGTGCGTGGTGCTCGCGGTGGCTCGCTTCGCCACCTTGCTGAGCACCTACAGCGGCGTCGCCAAGGAGCGCGTCCAGGACCTGACCGACTGGCTCACCAGGGTCGGCATCGGTACGGACGAGGTGCTCAAGATCGTCGAATCATTCGACCTCTCGAACCTGCTGTCCGTGGTCTCCGGTGCTCTGAACGGGATGTTCGGGGTGCTGTCCACAGTGGTCTTCATCCTGGCCTTGTGCCTGTTCATGGCCATCGACGCGACGGCGCTGCCGCGCCAGCTGGCCTCGGTCAGCCGCCGGCGCCCGGGCCTTGTAGACGCCCTGTCGTCGTTCTCGGTCGGAACGCGTCGCTACCTGCTGGTCTCGACGGTGTTCGGACTGATCGTCGCCGCTCTCGACACCCTGGCTCTCTACCTGCTGGGCGTGCCGGCGCCGTTGGTGTGGGGCCTGCTCGCGTTCCTGACCAACTACATCCCGAACATCGGCTTCGTGATCGGGCTGATACCACCGGCGATCCTCGCGCTGCTGGACGACGACCTCGCGCTGATGCTCGCGGTCATCGCCGTCTACTGCCTCTTGAACGTGGTGATCCAGTCGGTGATCCAACCGAAGGTCGTCGGTGAGGCCGTCGGCCTCTCGGTGACGCTGACGTTCCTGTCACTGATCTTCTGGTCCTGGATCATGGGACCGATCGGTGCGGTGATGGCGGTCCCGTTCACCCTGTTCGTACGCGCGGTCTTCGTGGAGGCCGACCCGACGAAGCGCTGGCTGATGCCGCTCATCGCGGGAAGCGCCCCGGCGGAGCTACTCGGGGATGGTGACGATCTCGATGACGTCGACCCCCAGAGAGCTGAGTAGGTCCAGCACACCCTGCAGCTCCTTGGCGTCCGCGAGGTCGCCGACGAGGGTCGTCGTCGCCCGCTGCGTGGCCCGGGTCAGGTGGGGGAACGTCTCGATCACGTCGTCCGACACCGACGAGCCCACCCGGATGAGGATCCGGGTCATGAGCGCATCACGCCGATCAGATGTCCGTTCACGTTGGCTCCAGATGAGTGGCCTGGACGTTGGTCTGACCAACGTAAGCGGCCCGGCGCCAGGAGCGGTCACCGGAAACGGGCGAGGGTGAGCAGGCGAGCCCGGGGGAACACTGCTCACGTGGATGTGGCTGCCCTGCGGGGCCGGGTGAACGCCTTGGTCGCCCACGTCCCCCTGCTGCGGAAGCTCGCCACCGAGGTCATTCGGATCGAGTTCATCGACCGGTGCATGCTGATCGCCGCCCAGGCGCTCCTGGCCATGGTGCCGATGCTGGTCGTGCTCGCGGCCTTCCTGCCTCACCTCACCGGGCAAGCCCTGGAACAGGTCTCGCAGGTCACCGGCATCGGTGACGAGGCGGTACGCCAGGTGTCGGGAGAGGTCAACCTGGACCAGGTACGTTCCGAGACCGGCGCGGTGGGCCTGGCGATCACGATCGTGTCGGCGACGTCCTTCGGCCGTGCCGTGCAGCGGATGCTCGAGCGGGTCTGGGAGCGGGAGCACATCGGAGGCCTGCGCGGAGCCGGTCGCTGTCTGTTCTGGGTCGTCGCCTGGCTGGGCTGCCTCGGGGTGGTCAACACGGTGGTCAGCCTGCTCACCGATCCCGGGGACCTGCTCCGTCCGTTGCTCCAGATCCTGGGCGCGTGCGCCGTCTGGTGGGGGAGCAGCTGGGTTCTGCTGTTCGGACGCACCCGGGGACTGCTGCTGCTCCCGGGCGCGGTGCTGACCGGCGTCGTACAGGTCCTCTACAGCCGAGGCTCGGCGTGGCTGATGCCTGCCTACGTCGAGTCGAACGCCGAGCAGTTCGGCATGCTGGGCGTGATCCTCGCGCTCTCGACCTGGCTGATCGGCTTCGGCGGCATCATCGTCGGCGGTGCGCTGCTCGGCCGGCTGCTCGTCGAGGACCCGGTCATCGCCTGGTTCGTGCAGCAGGTGCGTACGTTTCTCACCCGGAGTAGGTGAGGCCGGCGGAGACCGGCCTACGCTGAAGTCTGGCCATGGGCGAAGCAATAGGCGAGTCTCTGCCGATCGCCGTGGGTGTGCTCATCAGCCCCATGCCGATCGTCGCGCTGGTACTCATGCTGGTCAGCCGCCATGCCAGCTCCAACGGAACGGCCTTCGTCGCCGGGTGGCTGGCGGGCATCTTCGTGCTCGGTACGATCGTCGCGCTGCTCGTCGGCGCGGCCGGATCGGGAGACGCGGAGACCCCGACCTGGGCGGCCCTGCTGAAGATCGTCCTCGGAGCGTTGCTCCTTCTGCTCGCCGTGCGCAGCTGGCGGGGCAGGCCGGAGGAGGGAGAGCCCGCGCCGACCCCGTCGTGGATGGCGGCGCTGGACGAGTTCAACGCGTTCAAGGCGTTCGGCACGGGCGTACTCCTGGGATCCGTCAACCCCAAGAACCTGCTGCTCGTGGTCTCCGCCGCCAGCACGATCGCGACGGCGACAGCGGTGACCAGCGAGCGGATCGTGGCGATGGCCGTCTTCACCTTCGTCGCCAGCCTGGGCGTGCTGGTGCCGTTCGGCATCTACCTGATGGCCGGTGAGCGCGCGGCCCGCCTGCTGGAGGGCATCAAGGCCTGGATGATCGCCCACAACGCGGCCATCATGACGGTTCTCCTCGTCGTGCTCGGGGTCAAGATGGTCGGCGACGGAGTGGGGTCGCTCTGATGGACGCCTCCACCTGGGTCGCGAGCCTCGTCAGCGCAGCTCTCGTCGTCGCCCACGTCACCGTCTGTGTGGTGGCCTTGGGCGTGATCCCCGGCGGCCGGAAGCCGTCGACGGGCCTGGCCTGGCTGTTCCTCATCCTGGCCCTGCCGGCGTTCGGACTGCTCGCGTTCCTGCTCTTCGGGAGCACCAGCGTCGGCCGCAAGCGCCGGGCATGGCAGCGGCAGGTCAACGAGCTGGTCAGCGCCGAGATCAGGTACGACCCGGCGGCACAGACGTCTCCGGCGGGCCCCGTGGTCGGCGCCGTGCGGCTCAACGAGCGCCTGGGATCCCTGCCGTTGACCGGGGACAACCGGGTCGAGGTCCATCCCGACTACGCGCGGACGTTCGCGGCGATGACCGAGGTCGTACGCAGTGCCAAGTGGTTCGTGCACGTCGAGTTCTACATCTCGGCCTGGGACGAGGACACCAGCGACTTCTTCGACGCACTCGTCGACGCCGTCGCCCGTGGGGTGGAGGTGCGCTTCCTCTTCGACCATCTCGGCTCGCGTGGCATTCCCGGCCACCAGGACATGCTGTCGCGGCTCGAGGGCTCCGGCATCAAGTGGGCGCCGATGCTGCCGGTCCGGCCGCTGCGCGGCGAGCTCCGCCGCCCGGACCTCCGCAACCACCGCAAGATCCTCGTCGTCGACGGCGTGGTGGCGTTCGCGGGCTCGCAGAACCTCATCGAGCCGGGCTACAACAAGCCGAAGAACCACAAGGCGGGGCGCGAGTGGGTCGATCTGATGATCCGGATCGAGGGGCCGGCGGTGCGGGACCTGGCGGTCGTCTTCGCGACCGACTGGTACGCCGAGACCGCCGAGAGCATCCGGGACATGCTCCTTCCGCGCGAGCCGCTGGAGGTCCGGCGGACGGAACGAGCCGCTGAGAACGTGGCCTGCCAGGTCGTGCCGAGCGGTCCCGGTTTCGTGACCGAGAACAACCTGCGCCTGTTCAACACCCTGATCTACGGCGCGCAGTCGCGGATCTGCCTGGTCAGCCCCTACTTCGTGCCGGACGAGTCGCTTCTCTACGCCGTCACGACCGCCGCGCAGCGGGGTGTCCAGGTCGAGCTGTTCGTGAACGAGGGCGCCGACCAGTTCATGGTCTTCCACGCTCAGCGCTCCTACTACGCCGACCTCCTCGCCGCCGGCGTCCGGATCCGGCTCTACCCGGCGCCGTACGTCCTCCACACCAAGTTCTTCACGGTCGACGACACGATCGCCGTCGTCGGCTCCTCGAACATGGACTACCGCTCCTTCGCGCTCAACTACGAGGTCATCGTGCTGCTCGAGAGCGAGCAGGTGGTCGACGACCTGCAGAGCGTGCTCGACGACTACCGGGAGAGGTCGAGCGAGCTCAGCATCGAGGCGTGGTCGCGGCGCGGGCGCGGGGCTGCGTACGTCGACAACGTCATGCGCCTGACGGCGGCTCTTCAGTAGCCGCCTGTTGGGTAGCCGCCGCGAGGGCGGCCTCGACGGTCGGGTAGACCATCGGCGGACCCTCCTCGGCGGCCTCGGTCAGGACATCGCGCACCTGGCCCACGTCGCCGGCGAGCGCCAGGTCGGCGCCGAGGCGCTGTAGATCGGCACGCAGCTGAGTCAGCATCTCGGTGGCGGTGACGTCGATCGACGGCGTCGCCCGGCCGTCCAGCACGACCAGTCGAAGGTCCGGCACGTCCGTGGCGAGGTCACGGACCTGCTCGCGTACGAAGTCGGCGTTGACGAACAGCAGGGGCGCTTCGACCCTGACCACCAGGACACCCGGGACCCCTGCGTACGCCGGATTGCGGCTCTGGTCGACCCACAGCCCCGGGTGCGCGGACGGACTCTCGTCATCGGTGCCCTCGACCGGGGCCAGCGGCGCGATGTGCGGCCGCGAAGTCCGCGCGATGAGCAGGACGACAGAGGCGGCGATGCCGATCACGAGGCCGGGCAGGGTGTCGAAGACGAGCACGCCGATCAGCGCCGCGACGGCGCCGACGAAGTCGGCGCGGGCGCTGATCTGGTAGATCTTGGTGACCTGTCCGGCTCGGACCCGCCACAGCCGGCGCAGGGCGGAGATGTCGACGAGCTCGATCACCGCGGCGATCACGATCGCCGCGAGGGTGGCCTCGGGAAGGTCGGCGAAGAGCTTGGTCATGAACAGCAGCGTGAGCAGAGTGAGCACCGCGGCGGTCACCGCCGAGAGCTGCGACTTCGCCCCGGCCGAGCCGTTGACGGCGGTCTTGGACAGCGAGCCGTTGACCACCATGCCGCTGGCCAGGCCGGCACCCAGGTTGGAGACGCCCAGGCCGAGCAGCTCGCGGTTCGGGTCGATGTCGTAGCCGCTCTTGGCGGCGTACGTCTTCGCGGCGCCCAGGCCCTCGGCGAACCCGACGAGCATCACGCCGACGGCGGCCGCGAGGAGGTCGCGGAACTCGGGAGCCGACACGTCCGGAAGCCCGATGGCGGGCAGACCGGCGTCGATGTGGCCCACGATGGCGAGCCCGCGCTCGTCGAGGCCGAGCAGGGCGGTGAGCCCGATGCAGACCAGCGCCACGATCAGGGAGGCGGGAAGGAGCGGCACCAGCCGCCGCAGCACGAGCAGGACGGCGAGGCTGCCCGCCCCGATGGCGATGGTCAGGGCATCGACGTCGCCCAGCTGGCGCAGCAGGTCCCAGGTCTTCTCGAAGAAGTTGCCCGAGCCCTTCTCGACACCCACCAGCGACGGAAGCTGCCCGATGATGATCGTCAGCGCGAGCCCGATGATGAAGCCTCGCAGGACCGGCTCGCTGATGAAGGCGGCCAGGAAGCCCAGGCGCATCAGCCCGGCGATGAGCGCGACGATCCCGGTCGCGATGGCCAGGCCGACGGTGAGCGCGACGACGTCGGCCCCACCGGACGCGAAGTCCGCCACGATCCCGGCCGAGAGCGCGGCCGTGGCCGACATCGGCGCGACGATCAGGTGGCGCGAGGAGCCGAGCAGGCTGTAGAGCACCAGGGCGGGCACGGCCGCGTAGAGGCCCACGACCGGTGGCACGCCGGCGATGGTGGCGTACGCCAACGACTCGGGCACGAGCACGGCCCATACGGTGAGCCCGGCGAGGATGTCGGACCTGATCCAGGACGGCGAGTAGCCGCTGAACGACGGAGCGATGAGTCTGGCCACGATCGGTGAGGCTGCTACGACGGGCCTGTTCCGGGATCGCCCGGAAGGGGTGAGCCTCGGGTCACCCGTCCCGGGGAGGATGCGTTGACGGCGTGGGCCCGACGTCCGTACGCCTTCCTCCTCCCTGGATTGGAGCGCCGGTGGCCAAGGGCGACATGGATCCCGACCCGGACGGTCGTACGTCGCTGCGGCGGCTCTACGCGGGGTCGCTGCGTCGCACCCAGGCACGTGCGGAACGGGTGCTGCGGAGAGAGGTCCGGGAGATCACCCCGCAGAAGCGCCACTGGCGCCGCGACTTCGTCGCCGGGCTGCCCGGGGCCATCGCCAGCGTGCCGGACGGGATGGCATCGAGCGTGCTCGCCGGGGTCAACCCGACCCACGGGCTCTACGCCTCCTTCGCCGGTCCCATCGCCGGGGGACTGAGCTCCTCGACCCGGATGATGGTGGTCACGACCACCAGCGCCTCGGCGCTGGCCGCCGGCTCGGTCCTGGCCGGTCACGACCCCGACGACCGGTCGGCGGCGATGCTTCTGCTGACGATCGTCGCGGGCGGGGTGATGCTCCTGGCTGCGCTGTTCAGACTGAGCCGCTACATCAGGTTCGTGTCCTACTCGGTGATGCTCGGTTTCCTCACCGGGGTCTCGGTCAACATCGTGCTCGGCCAGCTCCCGGACATCGCCGGCGTCGACGCCGAGGGACCCTTCGCCGCAGCCAAGGCGTGGGACCTCCTCACCCGGCTCGACGAGAGCAGTCTGCCCACCGTCGCGACCGGCCTGGGGGCGCTGTTCCTGCTGCTCGTGCTGGCGCCGACCCGGCTGGCGGTGGCCTCGCCGTTGGTCGCCCTCGTCGTGCCGACCGTCACCGTTCTGGTGACGGGGGCCGATGTGGTCAGCGTCGAGGACTCCGGCAAGATCCCGCAGGGGCTGCCCGTCCCGCACCTGCCCGACCTGAGCCTGCTCGACATGGACATGGTCACAGGTGCGATCGCCATCGCCGCGCTCGTGCTCATCCAAGGGGCAGGAGTGTCCGAGGCCGTCCCGAACCCCGACGGCAGCAGGTCGTCGACCCGCCGGGACTTCACCGCCCAAGGTCTCGCCAACGTCGCCTCCGGATTCTTCGGCGGGCAGCCGGTCGGCGGATCCGTGGGCCAGACGGCCCTCAATGCGACGGCGGGTGCTGCCTCGCGATGGGGTGCGATCTGGACTGGTATCTGGATGGCGGTGATCCTCGTGCTGCTCTCGGGGATCGTCGGCAAGGTAGCGATGCCGACCCTCGCCGCGGTGCTCATCTACGCCGGGGCGGCGTCCATCCGTCCACGCGAGGTGGTGAGCGTCGCGCGGACCGGCGTCATCCCGGCCGTCGCGATGACGGCGACCTTCGTGGCCGTCCTCCTGCTGCCGGTCGCGCAGGCGGTCGGCATCGGTGTGATCGCCTCGCTCCTGCTGCAGCTGCGGCAGGACTCCCTGGACCTCAGGATCGTACGTATCGAGCGGGACGAGGAGGGGCGCTTCATCGAGAGCCCGGTGCCGCGGACGCTGACGCGTGGCGAGCTCGTCGTGCTCGAGGCGTACGGCTCGCTGTTCTATGCCGGGGCGAGGACGCTGCAGCGCCGGCTACCGCTCCCTCCGGACGGGCCGGAGCCGGACCAGGGCGAGCAGGCGGCGACCGCGGTGGTGCTGCGGCTACGGGGGCGTACGACGCTGGGCGCCACGTTCTTGAAGGTCGTGGGGGACTACGCCCGGGACCTCGACGCAGCGGGCGCGCGTCTGTACCTGTCCGGGGTCGACCCGGACCTGGTCGGGCGCTGGTCGGCGGACGGCACGCTCCGACGGCTCAGCGGGGTCCACATCGAGCCGGCCACCCAGATCCTGGGGGAGTCCACGCACGCCGCGGTCGTCGCTTCCCGGGAACCGCCCCCGGACCGGCCGGAATGAACCGGCCCAAGTCACCCGATGCGGGTGAGCAGCACGGCCTCAGCGCGACATAGCGTCGGAATCGTCCTGCCGCCCGGCAGGCGTGCGATACGTGGGAGGCACGATGGAACGCGGCCCGGTCGAGATCCTGTTCCTGTCGATGTCGGAGGACGTCGAGCTCGGCGACCTCGCGGCGGTGCTACGACAACCGGTCGAGAGCGGAGTGATCCGGATCATCGACTGCGTGCTGATGTCCAAGGACGCCGGCGGCAGCTTCCGGGCCCTTGACCTGGAAGAGGCCGAAGGTCTGCCTGCGGAGCTGTCGGGGCTTCAGATCGACCCCAACGACCTGCTCAGCGACGCCGACATCGAGACGTTCGCCACCGCCCTCGAGCCCGGCCAGGCCGGCCTCGCGGTGGTCTACGAGCAGATCTGGGCGCGGGAGGCCGTCAGACAGATCCGGAGCGTCGGTGCCGAGGTCGAGCTGTTCCTGCGCGTGCCGCCCGAGGACGTCGACGTCGCCTTCGCATCCGCCGCCCGATAGAGAGGAGAAACGCTATGTTGCGCAGACGCATGGGCCGGCCCGGTCTCGTCGGCGCCGTCGCACGTACGGCAGTCATCGCCGGCACCGCCACCGCCACCTCGAACGCCGTCAACCGCCGACAGGCGGCCAAAGCCCAGGAACAGGCCGAGGCGCAGGCGTACGAGCAACAGCAGTACGCCCCTGCCCAGCCGCCCCCGCAGCCCGCTGCGCCGCCCGCTCCGGCGGCACCGGCGCAGAGCGATCTGACCGGGCAGCTCGCCAAGCTGGGCGAGCTGCACAGCCAGGGGATCCTCAGCGACGAGGAGTTCGCAGCCGCCAAGCAGCGACTGCTCAGCTGAGGGATACCAGGAGGGGGGAGGACATGTCGACAGGAACTCTGACGGTGTGGAGGTTCGACACTCCTGACGGCGCCGAGGAGACCATGCACGCGCTGGAGGAGCTGGCTGATGAGGGCCTCATCGACCTCCACGACGCCGCGGCGCTCTCTTGGCCGTCGAGCACCACGAAGCTCAGGACGATCGAGCTGCATCCGGCGACGGGTGTGGGCGGGGGAGCGTTGGGCGGGTCCTTCTGGGGGCTTCTGCTCGGGTTCATCTTCTTCGTGCCGCTGCTCGGCGCCGCCCTGGGCACCGCCACCGGGCTGGTCTCGGACGCGCTGAGCGCCGTCGGGATCGACGACGGCTTCATCAACAGGGTCCGGGACCGGGTCACCCCCGGGACCTCGGCCCTGTTCGTGCTGACCACGGACAGCGTCGTCGACTCGGTCAGGGACGCGCTCGGAGGGCGACTGCCGTCCGACCCGATCTTCACCGACCTGACCGATGGCCAGGAAGCAGCACTGCGCGACGTCTTCGGTGCCGGAGGATCGCCCGTTGCGGGTGAGCCCGCCGGGGCCGAAGCGGCCTAACTTCTCGTCCATTGAAGCGGTCGACGAGAAACCGCTCACGACCACAGGGAGTACCCCATCATGAGCACCACCACACCACGAGGCGGAGGCTACGACACTCCGGTCAAGACCGCCTTCGCCTTCTCCGGCGCGATCTTCGCTGGCACCATCCTCACGACAGTAGGCATCTTCCAGGTCCTCTCCGGCATCGCTGCCCTGTTCGAGGACACGGTCTACGTCAAGGGCGTCGACTACGTCTACAAGTTCGACCTCACCGCCTGGGGCTGGATCCACATCGTCCTCGGCGCGATCGCGATAGCCGTCGGCATCGGCTTGCTCCTCGGACAGACGTGGGCACGCATCTCCGGCATCGTGATCGCGGTCATCGGCTCGGTCTCCGCGTTCGCGTTCATGCCCTACTACCCGTGGTGGGCGCTCGCGATGCTGGCGCTCTACATCTTCGTCATCTGGTCGCTCGCGCAGCTGATGTCGAGCCGTGCCGAGCTCTGACATGGCCAGCTCCGACATCCCGGGCCACGACGTCACCGGCTCGGTGGATCCGGGCCCCGGCGTACGGGGCTCGGGTCCCGGGCCGGATCCGAGCTCGGCCACGCCGGCTCAGGACCGTCCCGTCGGCTCCGGCTCCGTGTTCGAGGGCCTCGGGGACTACTGGGGCCTGGTTCTGGCCTACGGGCTGGTCACCACGGCACTCGGCGTCATCCTGGCGGTCTGGCCGAAGCAGACGCTCGTCGTCGTCGCGGTGATCGTCGCGATCCAGATCATCGTGTCGGGAGTGTTCCGCCTCATCGCCGCGGTGGCCGGCAGCTCCATGGAGGGCGGCCTGCGAGCGGTCGTCGGCTTCTCGGGGGCGCTGGCGATCGTCGTCGGCCTGCTCTTCCTGCGTGACCCGGTCCAGACGCTGCTCATCGTCACCATCCTGCTCGGGGTCTGGTGGGTCATCGGAGGCATCGTCGACATCATCGGCGCCGTTCTCCGGCCGGCCCCTGGGCGACGTATGTGGGACATCACCGCGGGAGCCATCACGGTCCTCGCCGGTGCTGTGCTTCTCATCAACCCGGAGCTGTCGCTGGGTGCGCTCCTGCTGGTCTCCTGTATCTGGCTGATCGTCGTCGGCATCATCGCCATCGCGATGGCCTTCCGGCTCCGTTCCGAGGCCAAGAGCTGAGGTCGAACCCGGCCGAGAGCGAGCTCGATCGCCTCGGCCGGGTCCGCGCGCAGATCGTCAGATGAGGTTCAGGCTCCGCGCCACGGCAAGCGCCTGACTGCGCCGTGAGGCGCCGAGCTTGGCGTACAGGCTGCTGACGTGGGTCTTCACCGTGTTCTCGGAGACGTAGAGCGCGGCGCTGATGTCGGCGTACGTCGATCCGCGAGCGAGCTCACGAAGGACGTCCCGCTCGCGGGCGCTCAGGCCCGGGAGGGGCCCGGCGGCCTCGTCGACCGCCTCGGTCGGACGGGGCGTGCCCTGGTCGAAGAACGTCGTCAGGCTGGGCATGTCCGCGATGCCGGCCGAGATCCGGCTGACCCAACGATGCGGCCGGAGCGTGGGAAACCGTCCCAGCATGGTCTGCACGGGCGTCCCCTGTCGGGTCCAGCCGAGGAACGGGATCGCGTTCTGACGCACCTCGGTCTCGATCGCGACCTGCTGGAGATGTTCGGCCGCCGCGTCCACGTCCCCGAGCTCGTGGAGCAGCTCCGCGCGCCCGACGAGCGCGACCCCGCGGGTCATCGGCTGGGACCAGGTCGCCTGCTGGGCGGCTGTGGCGAAGTGGTCCGCGGCGAGTCGCCGGTTACCGTCGAGGTCGGCGAGCAGCGCTCCGGCAAGGGCCGCCTCGCCGTTCATCCCGCGCTCGGTGAGCTCGGCCTCCACGGACTTCAGCGAACGCCGGTCGGTGGCCAGTGCGGCCAGCTCGGCCCGGTTGAGCAGCAGAGTGACCTGCAGGTGGTCCGGAAGCCGGAAGGCCCCGGGCAGGTCCAACGGCTCGCCGAGGATCTGGCGAGCGCGTACGACCGAGTGGTCGGACAGCGTGAGGTGTGCCTCCCGGAGTCTCATCCAGAACCGGGTGCACAGGTCCGCGGGATGGAGCTTCGCGTCCGGGATGGGCGCCAGCTCGAGCCAGGGGAGCCGTGCGGCGCATGCCAGGGCTGCGGCCAGCGCCGTCCGGGTGCGGGTGAAGTCGCTGCGGGCGCCGTGCGGTCGGCCTCTGTCGGCCCGCTCGAGCAGGGTGGCGGCCTCGTCGGCGATCTCTCCGCAGGCCGCCTCGCGACCCAGCATGTATTCGGTCATCGCCAGATGGCTGGAGGCGTCGGCCCCGACCGCCGGCATGTCCCAGGTGCGGGCCAGCCCGATGGCGGAGGTGAGGCTCTGCTCCGCCTCCAACAGCTGACCGAGCCAGCTCTGGGTGATGCCGAGCTCGGTGAGCAGCTGAGGCAGGACGTCGGCCTCGCCGCCGGCGCCGTGCCTGCCCCGGACCACCTCGGCGGCCCGGTCAGCCGCGGTACGCAGCGGCTCGAGGCCGAGTCGTGCCCGCATCAGCCCGATGCAGGCGAGCTCTTCCTCCGACATCGCCGTCGGCTCAGCCAGGCACCTGTCGAGCCAGTGCTCGGCCTCGGGTACGTCGCCGTCGAGCCAGGCCTCGACCGCGAGTGCGAACCAGGCCCTCGGGGTCGTCTCGACGTGCTCGGCGAGGTTGCGTGCGAAGGGACCGAGGCGGTCGCCGTCACCGCGCATCGCCGTCTTGACGCCGTCGTCGGCGAGCACGACCGCCATCTCCTCGTGGGCGCCGACGGCTTCGAGCCGTCCCAGCGCGCCCCGTGCCTCGCCGCGCGTCCGGTCGATCCGGACAGCACGCACCACGGTCGCCTGCGCCCGGGCGACGTCGACCCCGCCGGCGACCAGCCGGCGGCGTACGACCTCGGCGAGGAGCGGGTGGATCCGGTAGGCCTCCTCACCATGGGCGTCGGGGACGAGCGGGACCGCGCGGGTCACCAGCAGCCCGGTGCTCTCCAGATCGGTCAGCGTCTCTCCGGCGCTCGGGTCCTGGGAGAGATGGGCGGCGGTCCTGGCGGTCACGACCGTCTCGGCAGATGTGCACAGCAGCAGATGCCTCGCGCGTGCGGACAGCGACGCGAACACCTCGCTCGCCACCCGGTCACCGAGACCGACGGTTCCGTCCTCGAAAGCGGTCTCGCCCGCCCTGCCCGGAGGGCTCGCGTGAACTGACCGGGCCGCGAGGACGACCGCGGCGCACCAGCCGCGGGCCTGCTGGACGATGGCGTCGATGACGGGCCTGGAATCGGTGCGGGCGTGCTCGACGATGAGTGCCTCGGCCTCGACGTCGCTCAGCTGCAGCACATTGCCTCGTACGACCGAGAAGTTGCCCAGCAGCTCCGGCACCAGCCTGGTGAAGGGCAGGTCCCAACGGCTGATCATCACCAGACGCATGGAGTCGGGATCGTCGTTGAGCCGCTCGTTGAGCATCCGGTGCGTGGCCGCGCGAAGCAGGTGTGCGTCGTCGATGACGATGCGCGAGGGCGTGCCCTCAGCCGCCTCGTCGAGAATCGCGGAGAGCTGGTCAGGAGTCATCGTGCCGTCGGCGTCCACCCAGCGCTGTGCGCGTGGAGGCCCGTCGCCGGTCTGTTGCCGCAGCCATCCGGCGACCCCCAGGGTCTTGCCGGCGCCGGCGGGCGCGATCAGCAGGGTGATCGCGGCATCGGCGGAGCGGTCGAGATCGGCCCACAGCGAGCGGCGTGGCACGTAGACCCTCGGGAGGCGAGGCCACGGGGCGCTGGCCGCGCCATCACCGTCCCTCGTTGTGGGTATCACCACCGTCGCCGCCTCACGGCGTGGCATCGGTGCGGATCCTTCTGTCGTCGGGTCTGTAGCGGGCGCCGGCCTGCTGCGCTGCACAACCCCTCCCCTCAGTCAGAGCTCAGATGCCACGTCGGCGTCGTGCGCTCGTTTGGGGGGAGAGTGCTGATGAGCGTCACCGCGCCGTAGATGAGCGGAAATACCCGTCCGGTCATCTTGCGATGCTACTCAAAGTAAACGGCAAAAAATGGCGAAGGATCACCTATTTCAGGTGACCGGGGTCAGATCATCTTGGGGAACGTCATCAGGATGACCGCCAGGATCACGAAACCCACGCCGCCGATACAGAGCAGCGCCCACTGTGCGTTACGGCGACGCATGCGCTCGGAGAGGGCTGCGAAGAAGAGCACGCAGGCGAAGCCGATGGTCAGCACGGTGTAGTTGTCGCCGCGCTGGTTGTTGCGGAGCGCCTGGCGGAACTTGCGGTCGGCGGTTGCGTCCGCGGCTCTCGCATCCACGGACTCGGGGATGACGTACTCCTTCATGTCGAACGGTGTGGCGGGGGCGTCGGGGTCCTTGAGCGGCCGGGTGTCGAGCCAGGCCGGGAAGACCGTTGCCAGCGGCTCCGGGAAGCGCGCCTGGAGGAACTCGGTGAGCTCGGTGTCACCGCTCTGGTAGGCCTCGAGCCACTGCGTGAACAGGGCGACCTGGACCGACAGCTTGCGGTTCGCAGTGGACTCCAACCGGGCGGCCTCGATCCGGTTCGTCGATGCCTGGGAGAAGGAGATCGACATCGCGCCGCTCCACTTGCTGGCCTGGAAGCCGGTCCAGGCGGTCAGGATCGCCGTCACGGAGAGCAGCACGATCGCGATCAGCTCGCGCCAGTCCGTGTGCGAGTGCTCAGGGGCCACAGTGGTCGTCACGATCCCAGGGTGCGTACGCCGGGGGGTGTCGGTGATCGCCGGAAAGGGGTGAACGAGTGGATTCTTGCGAACAGCTCGGCTACAGGGCCATCTGGTCCGGTGGCCAGTCGCCCTCGTGCGGGTCGCGGTAGGTACGTCCGGACGACGACTGTTCCTGGTCGATGGGCTCCTCGTCGTCCTGCGCCACCCAGGTGACGGCATCCTCGTAGGCCTCCCGGGTGGCCTCCCAGATCACCGCGGTGCCCTGGTAGACGGAGCCGGCCGAGCCGAGCGTGTCGTCGGTCTGCAGCTGGCGCACCAGCCGCTCGTTGTCGGTGACGATCACCAGCCTGCTGCCGAGGTCGCCGAGCCCGGCGGCGTACGTCCCCAGCACCTCGAGGAGCGTGGCGCCGGCGTCGTCGGCGCCACGCAGCCGCAGGATCACCACGGACCTGCGGGAGGCCGGGGTCAGGTCCGGCATCTGCGAGCGAAGCGAGCTGGCGGTGGCGAAGAAGATCGGCCCGTACGGTTGGAGCACCACGACCTCGCGTTCGCCGAGGCTCCCCGGAGGGTTGGTCTCGATGACCCGGTCGTCCGCACCCATCACCAGCCTGCGCGTCACTAGGCGTGAGGACTGGCCGATCACGAAGAGCAGCACCGAGAGTCCGACCCCGACGAGCACGGCGTACTGCAACGGCATCAGCAGGGTGAGCACCAGCGTCGTCAGCATCACCGTCAGCGGCACCGGCCCGGTCTTGCCGACCGCGATCAGCTTGGCCGGCTTGACGGTGCTGACACCGACCACGATCAGCAGCCCGGCGAGGGCCGGCATGGCGACCAGCTCGACGACGGCGGAGAACAGGACGATGACGGCGGCCATGACAGCGGCCGCGACCAGGAGTGCGAACCGGTTCCGGGCACCCGCGCCGACGACCAGCGAGGTGGCCGACATCGACCCGCCCACGGGTACGCCGCGGAAGAGGCCGGAGGCGATGTTGCCCGCTCCCTGGCCGATGAAGTCGCGCGAGGGACGGGTGGTGCCGTCCGGGTTCGGGAAGCCCGCCGAGACCCCGGCACCCTGGACCAGCCCGACGAACGCGAGCGCGGCGGCGGGGAGGAGGAGATCGATCGTGGCCGACAGGTCGGGGAACACCGGAAGAGGCAGCGAGCCGGGGACCTCGGCGACGTCTGCGACCAGCGCCACGGTGTCGCTTCCCATCGCGTTGAGGAGGGCAGCCAGCGCGGAGCCCGCGGCGACCGCCACCACCAGTCCGGTGGCGCCCAGGCGGGTGCGCTGCAGGACGAGGATGCCGGCGACGGTGGTCAGGCCGACGACCAGGGACGCGAGGTCGATCCCGCGAAGGTGCAGGAGCAGATCCAGCGCCGCGGTCACGCGGTTGCTTCCCTGGGAGTCGTAGCCGGTGAAGTTGTCGAGCTGGCCGAGCACGATGCTGATCCCGACCGCGGAGATGAACCCCGTCATCACCGACTTGGACACGAACCGCAGCATCCGGCCCAGGCGGAGCGCGCCGGCGACGATCATGACGACGCCGGTGAGGATCGAGAGGGTCGCGAGCGCTCGCACCGGGTCGTCGTAGGCGTCGAGGTCGACGTCGGCGACGATGATCGCCATCGCCCCGGTGCCCTGGATCGCCATCGCGGCGGTCCCGGTGAACAGCGCCCCTCCGGCGAGCCCGAACAGGTAGCCGTAGAGCCCCGCGACCGGGTTCACTCCGGCGAGGAGGCCGCTGGCGAGCCCGTCCGGGACCGACTCGATGCCGAGGACGGCGCCGGCAGCGGCATCGCGCCGGGCCGTACGCCGATCGAAGAGGTGGCGAGGCAGAGAGATCCGCTCGCGCAGCCAGGTCAGCACCGCACCATCGCAGCGCCACCGGCGCGAGGCCGCCTCACCTGACTCGGGTGAGGCGATTGCCTCGCTCCCGCTCTTGGTCTGAGCGGGCTATCACCCGTTGCGGGTGAAGGGAACTCGTGCTGGAGGGCCAACCATGGGTCCATGTTGCTGAGCTGACCTCGGGTGCCGGCCAGCATTCTCTGCGTCATCCCGAATGAAGGAGAACTTCTCACATGAGCTTCTGGGACATCATCTGGTTCATCATCGTGTCCTTCGCCTTCGTGGCGTACCTGATGATCCTGTTCAACATCGTCACCGACCTCTTCCGGGACAAATCGGTCTCCGGTGGAATGAAGGCCGTCTGGATGATCGGTCTCGTCTTCTTGCCGTTCCTCATCGCCGTGATCTACCTGATCGTCCGGGGTAAGGGGATGGCGGAGCGCCAGAACGAGGTCGTCCAGAACGTCCGGGCGGCACAGGACGAGTACATCCGCTCGGTCGCCAGCGCATCTCCCGCCGAGGAGATCGCCAAGGCCCAGCAGCTGCTCGATGCCGGGACGATCACCCCGGAGGAGTTCGCGGCCCTCAAGGCGAAGGCCGTGGCCACCTGACCGGCCTCCGCGCCAGCGGGCTCGTCATCGCGCTGCCCGGAGCCAGTCGTCCGGCCGGGGTGATGCCCCGGCCTTCTCGGGGTGGCAACGTGACCGACCATGTCCACAAGCACCCAGCCACCGGGACTGCTCTCCGCCGAACAGCTCGGTGAGCTGCTCGAGCTGACCAAGCAGGCCGACAGCGTCGAGCTCAAGATGACCGTGCCGAACGCCGAACGGCCTCTGGCGGTGGCAGCCCTGGGGCTGGATCCGCTGGATGCCCAGATCCGGCAGGTGTACTTCTTCGACACCGCTGACCTGGCACTCAACCGACGCGGGGTCGTCGTCCGTGCGCGTCGGATCAAAGGACGGAACGACGACTCCGTCGTGAAGGTGCGGCCCGTCAACCCGACAGAGGTCTCGACGGCGCGCAAGTCCAAGAACCTGTCCGTAGAGGTCGACGCGATGCCAGGAGGCTTCGTCTGCTCGGCCTCGATGAAGGCGACCTTCGGCCGCACCGACGTCAAGGAGGTCGCCGCGGGCACGCGCGCGATCCACAAGGTCTACACGAAGGAGCAGCAGAGCTTCTTCCGGGCCAACGCCCCCTCGGGCCTCGATCTCGATGATCTGGTGCTCCTCGGTCCGATCACCGTCCTGAAGCAGAAGCTGAGTCCAGAGGAGTACGCCGGCCGGCTGGTCGCCGAGCTGTGGCTCTATCCGGATGGCTCGCGAATCCTCGAGCTCTCTTCCAGGTGCGCGCCCATGAACGCCTTCCAGGTCGCCGCCGAGCTCAAGGCGTTCCTGGTCAAGCGCGGGCTGGGGATCTCGGGCGACCAGCAGACCAAGACCACTACAGCGCTCGCGTACTTCGCAAGCGAGCTGGCCGCGTAGCCGCACCGGCGAGTCCGTGGTCCTCATCCGCCACGGACGACGCCTCGTCGCTGGTTCCGCAGCAGGATTGCTTCAGCTGTAGCGGCCAGGCACCGAGCGCGGGAAGTCGAGTTGAGACCATGGATCAGAACCCGCGGGAGCCGGTAGCCGCCGATGCCGCCGATGCCCAGGCCTTCGAGATTCGGGTTGCCGGGCTGGTCCCGCAGCAGGTCCTGGTGCAGCTCGTCGACGTCGAGACCTCGTCGCGAGAGACGAGAACCGTGTTGATCCGCCGGTGTCGGGACCAAGCCGAGCTCCACGGGTTCCTCGCGAGACTTCGGACTTTCGGTCTCGAGGTCGTGGAGGTCCGACGGCTCATCACCGGGGCGGCGGACGAGGAGTCGAGCGGGGGCGACGCATGAGTGAGGCTGGGCCCGACGAAGAGGTCGTGTTCGAGCTGACCGTCGAAGGCGAGCTGGGTCCGGTGCTCCGTTGTGCGTTGCAACCGGATGCCGTGGAGCGGCAGCCGTGCACCGTCTTCCGAGCCACTGCCGGCGCGGGTCTCGGCGTCGCCGACCTCGTGGGAATGCTGGATGCGGAGGGGCTGACGGTGGAGAGCATCCGGGTGGCCGGCCTCAGATGAACAGCGAGGGTCTGGGTCGCGAGGTCAGCGAGCCGCACGGTGGACAGGACACGCGGTTCGGTCGCGGGCCCGGCGCGGTGGCCGGCGCCGTCTACGGCCTCGTCTCGATCATCGCCATCATCGCCGGAGCCTCACACTTCGACGACTCTGCCGGCCGAGTCTTCGCCTTCGCCGTGGTCTCCAGCTTCGTGATCTGGACCGTGCACGTCTATGCGTCGATCCTGGCCGAATCGGGGTCGGAGCTCGCGCCGTGGCGCAGCGTCCTCATCGCGGGCGTGCGTCACGAGATCGGAATCGTGGAGGGTGTGTTCATCCCGCTGCTCATCCTGTTCCTCGGAGCGATCGGGTGGGTCGATGACGGACGTGCCATCGCCTGGTCCATGTGGTCCGGCGTCGTGCTCCTGGTTCTCATCCCGCTGTTCTGGCTCCGTCGGACGGGCCGCTCGTGGGTTGGGTCCTTGGTCGCGTCCGGGGCGTGTGGGCTGCTCGGCCTGGGGCTGACCTGGATGAAGGTCCTGCTGCACTGACCCACGCGAGCTGACGCATACGGGCTATATACGGCTTCCGGACGTCGTACTAGCGTAAAGAGTCGCTCGGGACTGACGTTCCCCCTGTTCAATCCGTTGGGCGCACGTGCGCTTTGGTTCGATCTAGGAGGCACGTCGACGAGATGGGACCTCACCCCGGCGATGGCTGGTTCGGCATCCCGACGGTTCCCTCGGGATATGTGCCGCGGCCCCGCCTCCTGCAGCTGCTCGATCGCAGTGACGACTGCTCGTTCGTGCTGGTCAGCGCGCCGGCTGGAACCGGGAAGACGGCCCTGGTGGCGGAATGGGTCGCGGCGGGCGGGGAGCAGGACAGCACAGCGTGGATCACCTTCGAGGGGATGGATGCCGCATTCTGGCCCGGTCTCTTCGGGTGCCTCGAGAGCCTGGGCGTAGCGGTTTCACCCGATACGGTCCGCAGGGACGAGGGCGCGCTCGACCGCCAGGTTCGCCGGACGGTCGCGGAGGCGGTCTGCGGCCACCCGGCCCGACTGACAGTCGTGGTGGACGGATACGACCTGCTCTCTGCGGACGTGGCCGAAGATCTGGACTTCCTGTTGCGACACACCGGCGACCGTCTCCGGCTGGTGATGGCGACGCGGGCCGATCCGATGCTTCCGCTCTACCGGTACCGGCTCGATGACACGGTCGTCGAGGTGCGGATGTCGGATCTGGCCTTCACCGACGAGGAAGCCGGTGAGCTGACCCTGCGGGCGGAACTGACCCTGACGCCGGATTCCGTGCACGCGCTCAACCTTCGGACGAAGGGATGGGCGGCCGGGCTGCGGTTCGGCACACAGCTCCTGCGGCTGCGGCCGGATCCGGATCACGCCGTCGCGGAGATCGTCGGCGACACCGGGAACATCGCGGAGTACCTCGTGGGCGAAGTGCTGGCCGCCCAGAGCCCAGACGTACGGGCCCTGCTCCTGGCGACGAGCGTTCCCGACACGATCCAACCGGGACTGGCCGAGGCGCTCGCCGGTCCCACGGCCGAACGTATGCTGAACCTTCTGACCCGGGACAATGTGCTCATCGAGCCCGTATCAGGTCGCGCTGGGTGCTACCGCTACAACCCGCTCTTCCGGGATCTCCTCCGCGCTGTACTTGCCTACGAATCGCCTGAGGAGATGAGGCACCTGCAGCGAACGGCGGCTGAGTGGTACGCCCACGACGGTCAGGTCACTGCGTCCGTCGGTCACTTCGTGGCGATCGAGGCCTGGGAAGAGGCGGCCGCAGAGGTGGTCGACGACCTGGCAGTCGGCCAGTTGCTGCTCGACGACAGCACGAGCGCCTTGACCCGGTCGCTGCGGTCTATCCCGTCCGAGCTGGAGGACCCCGCGTCCACTGTCGTGAGAGCGACGCTCGCGTTGGGCGCAGGGGACACCACCGGGTTCACGAACGAACTGGCTCAGGTGCGGACGGAGCCCGGGGAGCCATCAGGGTCTCATCCCTGGGCCACGAACGTCGCGGTCCGGGTGCTGGAAGCCGTGGGCGCGCAGGCGTCAGAGGACCCGAGCGAAGCGATGTCCCTCGCGACGGCGGCCGAACAGGTTCTGGAGGCGCCAGGCCGCGGCCCGAAGGGGAACTCACGCCCCGAGCTGATCTCTCTCGTCCTTGTCAGCAAGGGCATCGCGACCCTGCGCCAGGGAAGGCTGGCGACGGCTGATGCGATGTTCAAGTCGGGCGTCGCCGCGGCCGTGAGTGCCGGATCCGAGGCCGTACTCGTCGAGTGTCTGGGCTACCAGGCCGTCATCGCCTGCTGCCGGGGCAAGCTCTCCAGGGCCGCGAGGCTCGGGGATCGAGCGATCGGGGAGGCCGAGCGCATCGGTGTCAGCGCAGCAGACCGGTCGGCTGCCGCCCGGATAGCACGTGGTTGGGTGGAGATGGAGCGGTACGACCTGCGTGCGGCAGCCGATCACGTTCTGTCGGTCGAGCGACTGGACCTGCCGTTGCGTGATCCGATTCCGCATGCCTTCCTGGCCCTGATCAGGGCGCGCCTCCAGGTGGCGCACGGTGACCGGCTGGGCGCAGCCAGCAGGCTCGAGCAGGCGGCCGCCGGAGTGAAAGACGAGCAGGGTTGGCTCGGTCAGCAGCTACGCATCGAGCTCGCCCACGTTCGAGTCGCTGCTGGTGAGCCGGCGGCAGCCGTGGCCGACGTCGAGTTCCTTGACGGCCAGCCCGAGGGTGCCCTCGTCGTCGGGCTTGCACAGCTGCAGCTGGGTGATCCGGATGCCGCCGACGCCGCGATGTCAACGGTCCTTTCCAAGCGGGCTGCTGTGCCGATCCAGGTCTCCGGCTGGCTGGTGGAGTGTGCGCGTCGGCTTCACGACGGACCATCAGTGCGGGCACACGCGGCGCTCCAACGGGCCCTCACACTGGCCTCGCCGGAACGAGTGCGACGTCCCTTCCACGAGGCGCCCTCGGTGGTGCGCCAGCTGCTCGTGCGGGACAAGCAGCTGAGCGCTGAGCACGAATGGCTCTTCGAGATCTCGACGGCGCCTTCACGGAGGTTGTCCGCTCAGAAGGGTGCGCTGACTTCGCCCCCGGCGGGCCCTCCCGCGCCCGTGTTCGAGGAGCTCACGGAGAAGGAGATGGAGGTCCTGGGTCACCTGGCGAACCTCCTCACCACCGAGGAGATCGCAGGCGTCATGTACATCTCCGTCAACACGATCCGCACCCACGTGCGCAACATCCTTCGAAAGCTGGGTGTGGGTCGCCGCAACGCTGCCGTCAGGCGTGCGCGCGAGCTGGGGCTCCTACCGCAGTGAGCAATGCTTCGAGCCGCTTCGGTTCATCCGCAGGGGATGAAGTCATCGGCGCGGACATCGTTCTACGGTCAGACGGCTGGAGTCCCGCCAGCCGGACACCCGGAGGAAGCCGTGACCGCACCAGACGTGAGCGCCCCACAGCCCGGGCTGAGTGTCGGGCCGACGAGCGAGTTCAGCCTGTTCTTCCGGGTCAAACCCGGTGAGGCGGCGTCCCTGCGCAGTGCACTGTTGGCGCTCCAGGACACCCCCGGCTACCGGCCGGGCGACTACGGGATGGCGATCCAGACCATTCACGAGGCGCGGTTCGTGCTGTTCGACGATGACACCCGGCTGGCGTTCATCACCAGCTTCGACGGTCCGTGGGACGCCTACATGGAGGACTTCTTCACCTCGGGTCCGACGCTGGCCCTCTTCGACGTGATCTTCAGACACGTCGAGGGGTACGACGGGCTGCCGGACGTGGCGGCCGTGCGCTCGTTCGTCCTGGGAGCCGAGCAGAGCGCCGCGGCGTACGCCCGCAACTACGGCGGGACGGTCAAGGAGATCCGCAAGGCGCAGCGTGTGAACAGCGCCTTCCAGCAGGTCCTCGACCACCCGCAGGCCGCCGAGATCCTCGAGCATCCCGCGATGCGGCCCTTGCTCGACGAGGCCGGCGACTAGCCCGCGCGAGCGGGGCGAGGAGCAGCAGTGTCTGATCACATCTCAGGACCGCGCGCCCTGGCCGATCCGATCGCGGACATCACCGACTTCTACGCGTTCCCGAGCCCCGACTCCCCGGGGCGCCTCGTTCTCGTGATGAACACCCTGCCGATGGCCAACCCCACCGACCTGTTCTCGGCAGGGTTGCTCTACCGCTTCCGGCTGCGGCCGCTGAGCGCGCCTGTCGCCGGCTCGACCAGCGGGGTGTTCGTCCCTGGGGACGACGAAACGGTCATCGACTGCGTCTTCGAATCACCTGAGCATGTGACGGATCCAGCCGCTGGTCGGCCGGACCACGAGCAGCACGGCAGCTGCATGGCGCCGGGCGGCGAGGAGGTCACCTTCCGCGTCAACGACGAGTCCGGAGGCGCCGGCGGGGGAGTACGTGTCTTCGCCGGAGCGCGGTGGGACCCGTTCATCATGGATGCCCGCGCCGCGCTGGCCACGATCGCCACGCGGAAGCTCGCGTTCACCGAGGACGGGTCGATCTTCCTGGACGGCAAGAACGTGCTGAGCATCGTGGTCGAGATCGACTCCGGTCTTCTGCCAGGCGGGATGCTCGTGGGTGTGGTCGCCGAGACCTTGACCCGGGGCGAGTTCAACGTCCGCATCGAACGGGTCGGCCGGCCCGAGGTGAAGAACATGATGCTGGCCCCGAAGGACTTCGACCAGGTCAACCGCGATCTGGAGATCCGCGACCTCTACAACATGGAGGACGCGTTCCACCTCGGGGAGTCGTACTACGGGGCATTCCGGGCACGCCTGGATGCCAACCTCGCGTTCTGGGACTGCCTCGACGGCAAGCGGGACTGGCCTCTTGGAGAGGACGGGAGCCACCCGCTCACCGACCTCGTCCTCGCCGACTACCTGGTCGTCGACCCCACCCTCCCGTACGCCGAGCAGGGGTCCTTCCTCGAGATCGAGCTCGCCGCCCGGCGTGGCGAGCCGCATCAGACCTGCGGAGGCCGGGCCCTGAACGACGACGTGATGGACGCGCTCTTCACCCAGCTCGTCAACGCAGGTCACGGCCCCACGATCCGCGACGGCGTCGACTCCGCCAGCCGCCCGGCCACCAGCACGTTCCCGTATCTGGTCGCGGCGAACCCGGACCCACCTGAACCTCCGGAGCATCACTGACATGGACGACGTGACCCTCGAGCTGGACGACATCCAGTCCGGTGCGCTGTTCGAGCGCCCCTCGCCGTACGTGGGTGTCTACCTGCTGCTCACCATCCGCGATCGCCGCGACGGCCGCGAGCTGGTCCGGCGGCTGCACCGGCTCCTCACCACCGCCGGCGAGGCCAGCGAGGCCGGCGAGACCTCGCTGACGGTCGCGTTTACCTACCAGGGGTTGACGGCGCTCGGCGTGCCGCAGGCGTCCCTCGACAGCTTCGCCCCCGAGTTTCGGGAGGGCATGGCGGCTCGGGCCGAGATCCTGGGGGACGTCGGCGAGAGTGGTCCCGACCATTGGGAGAAGCCCCTGGGCAGCACCGACGTTCACGTCGCCATCTCGGTGCTCGCCCCGGACGAGGGCCGGCTCCGTGCTGTCGCCGACCAGGCCCGCCGAGCCCATGCCGAGCTGCCCGGGATCGAGCTCATCTGGCGCCAGGACTGCTACCAGCTCGCGACGGGACGGACGTCGTTCGGCTTCAAGGACGGCATCGGCCAACCGGCTGTCGCAGGAAGCGGCCGACCTGCCACCGACTCGCGCGAACCCCCGCTCAAAGCCGGGGAGATCATCCTCGGCTACCCGGACGAGACGGGCGAGCTCGCTCCGATGCCGTCCCCTGAAGTGCTGGGGCGCAACGGCACGTACGTCGTGTTCCGCAAGCTGCACACCAAGGTGGCGGCGTACCGGTCCTATCTGCGGGCGAGGGCGAAGTCGCGCGCTGAGGAGGAGCTTCTCGGGGCGAAGATGGTCGGCCGCTGGCAGAGCGGCGCCCCGCTCGCGCTCGCGCCGGAACGCGACGACCCGGAGCTCGGGAGCGACCCGGTCCGCAACAACGACTTCGCCTACGGTGACGACCCGCGCGGCTTCAAGTGCCCCGTCGGTGCCCACGCGCGCCGCGCCAACCCTCGCGACGCCCTGGACCACGAAGGAAGCGTCGACGTGCGGTTGCACCGAATGATCCGGCGCGGCACCAGCTACGGCCCGGCCCTGCCCGACGGCGTGCTCGAGGACGACGGGGCCGAGCGCGGCATCATGTTCGTGTTCGCCGGCGCGCACCTCAAACGGCAGTTCGAGTTCGTGAAGACCCAGTGGCTCAACGACGGCATCTTCATCGGCGCCCCAGACGAGTCCGACCCGCTCGTCGGCCCCCACGGCGAGGCCGGCACGTTCACGATCCCGCAACGACCGATCCGGCGCCGACTCCAGGACCTGCCGCCGTTCGTGGTCACCCGCGGTGGCGAGTACTGCTTCGCCCCGAGCCTGAGCGCGCTGCGCTGGCTCGCGGACCCGGAACCCGACGACCCCGCCACCCAGAGAGGAAGCAGATGAGCACCTCGAGCACCGACCGCTGGTCCGCACTCGACTTCGCCCCACCGGCCCCCGACGTCGAGGAGACCGAACCGTCGATCCTCCTCGACTACCTGTCCGACGGCAGCGTCGCCCGGATCACGCTCAACCGCCCCCACGCCGACAATGCGATCTCGACCGAGATGGGCGCGCTGCTGACGGAGGCCGTCGAGGAGATCGCGGTACGAACCCGCGTACGAGTCGTCATCCTGACGGGTGCCGGGGAGCGGGCGTTCTCGGTCGGAAGCGACCTGCGACAGCGCAAGGCGATGACCAAGGAGGACTGGCTGCGCCAGCGCCAGGCATTCGACCGCACCCTGTACACGGTGCGCCAGCTGCGCAAGCCGATCTTCGCCGCCGTCAACGGGATCGCGTACGGCGGCGGTTGCGAGCTGGCTCAGAGCACCGACTTCATCATCGCCTCGACCGCCGCGACGTTCGGTCAGCCCGAGGCGATGCTCGGCCTGGCTGCCGGCGGCGGCTCGCCGGCGCTGCTGCCCCGCCTGCTGCCGCGTGGCAAGGCGCTGCAGATGCTGATGACCGGCGACCCGATTCCTTCGGCGGAGGCGTACCGGCTGGGCATGGTCAACGAGCTGCACGAACCCGGCGACCTCTCGTCAGCGGCACTGGGGATCGCGGACAAGATCGCCAGCAACTCGCCGACCGCGGTCCAGGCGGTGAAGCGGGCCGTGCACCTGGGGGAGGGGCAGCCGATCGAGGAGGCCGTCGCGATCATGATGGACGCCCACTGGCGCTCCGCGGTCCACCCCGACCGCGTCGAGGGCATCGGCGCCTTCAACGACGGCCGCGAACCCACCTTCGCCGACTCCGACTTCTGACCGACACGTGATCCGCCCCAAGGAGGCTGAACCAACATGACCGTTGCCGATGAGCTCGAGGCAGCCCGCGCCGCCCTGGTGATGATCAACCCAGCGCCGTACAACGCCGAAGCACCACCGGCCGCCCTGGCTGCCGACGTCACTCCGACCGAGCTCCACTACGTACGCAGCAACTTCGCGGTGCCCGACCACGACGGCACGCTGGAGATCGGCGGCGCGGTCAGCAAGCCCACGACCCTGACGCTCGAGGACCTGCGGGCGATGCCCGCGCACGACCGCACGGTCACCCTCGAGTGCGCCGGCAACGGCCGCCTGGAGATGAGGCCGCTACCGACCGGGGAGCCCTGGGGAGACTTCGCCGTCTCCACCGCACGGTGGACCGGAGCCCTGCTCCACGATGTTCTCGCGCAGGTCGAGCCGGCGACCGACGGGGTCGAGCTCCTCGCCACCGGCGCCGACCACGGGCCGTACCACCTGCAGGCGATCCTCCCCGAGACCGACCAGGACAACCTGACCTTCACCCGGGCGCTGCCCCTGTCGCAGGCCACCGACCCCGACTCGGGGATCCTCATCGCGTACGAGATGAACGGCCAGCCCCTCGGGCGCGACCACGGCGCCCCGTTTCGGCTGATCGTCCCGCACTGGTACGCCGTTGCGTCCGTGAAGTGGCTCGAGCGCCTCGACGTCCTCACCGAGCCGTACACCGGAGAGTTCCAGACCGGCCACTACATCTACGAATGGCTTGACCGGCCCCACGAGCCCGTCACCCTCATGCGGGTCCGCGCCCGGATCACCGAGCCCACACCCGGCTCGGTCCTCACCCAGGAGACCTGCGTCGTCCGCGGGAAGGCCTGGTCAGGCACCGGTCCGGTCACCAAGGTCGAGGTCAGCCTCACGGGAGAGGGCGAGTGGCAGCCGGCGAAGCTGGACCCGGCCGCCCCGGGCGACTTCGGCTGGCAGGACTGGAGGTTCACCTGGGACGGGATCGGCGTCGGCCGGCACACCCTTCGAGCCAGAGCGACCGACGCTGCCGGGAACGTGCAGCCCGACGTACCGCCGTGGAACCGGCTGGGCTACGGGAACAACGCCATCGAGGTCATCTACGTCGACCGGCGTTAGCTTCCAGGGCGCGCCACTTGGGATCCGGCCAATGGCTTCCTGATCAGGTCCGCTTGCGGCTCGTGATCTGGTCAGAGAGTTGCTGCACGTGGGCGGGGTCCGCGTCCCGGGCAAGGGCGACGTAGTGGTCCATGACAGCCGGTCGATAGCGCACGGGCAACGTCTGTCCTGGGGCGAGTCGGGTGAGCTCGGTGATGGTGAGGCTCTCGTCTGCGACACCGCGGAACGAGATGCCGTCGGCGGTCTCCACGTCGAACATCAGCACCACGCGTGGGTTGCTGTTGACCTCCCGCCAGTCGACCAGAACGCCGAGCGCAAGCGCCCCGGCACGCAGTTCCGCATTGCGCTTCCGCGCGTCACTGCTCAGGAGCGGGTTCGGGGCGACGCCCGGGAAGTCGGGCCCGACGCCGAGCGATTCCCCACTCAGGTCGGGCCTGAGTTGCGCCATCAGATCGTTGAATTTCTTCTTCGAACCGAACATCCTGACCTCTCCCTCACACTGGGGCCGGAACCTCGGCCTGGCGCCTCGCACCAAAGCGCGATTGTACGTCGCCGGCCAGTCCCTTGCGGCCGTTGTCGGTCGAGCTTTCAGAGCCCGCGCCAGGCCGACCACAGCTGGGCGTAGCGGCCGTCGCCTGCGACGAGCTCGTCGTGGGTGCCGGTCTCGACGATCCGGCCGTGCTCCATGACGACGATCCGGTCGGCGGACTCGGCCTGGGTGAGGCGGTGGGCGATCACCAGCGACGTACGCCCGGAGGTGACCGCCAGGGCGGCCCGCTCGAGGTCGCGCGCGCCGCTCGAGCCCGCTTCGGCGGTCGCCTCGTCGAGGACGACGGCGACCGGGTCGGAGAGGAGCACGCGCGCCAGGGCGAGCTTCTGGACGAGCGCGGGGGTCAGCTGGTGGGCGCCGTCGCCGACGTGGGTCTCGAGCCCGTCCGGGAGCGCGGCCACCTCGGCCCAGGCCTCGACCTCGCGCAGCGCCTTCTCCACCACCGCGTCGTTCGCGTCCGCTGCGGCCAGGGTGAGGTTGTCCCGGACGCTGCCGGTGAAGGTGTGGACCTCCTGGGTGACCAGGGCTGCCCGGCTCCGGCCGTCACGGACCGGGAGCCCGCCCACCACCACCTCGCCGGCGCTCGGGGTGAGCTGGCCGGCCACGGCTGCGCCGAGCGTCGACTTGCCCGCTCCCGAGGCGCCGACCACCGCGACCAGCTCCCCATCGGCAAGGGTGAGGTCGACGCGGTCGAGAGCCGGCCGGCCCGGGACGTACTCGTGGTGCAGGCCGGTGACCACGATGCCGGAACCGTCCGGCTCGGCGGCGGCTGCCGGGGCCGGGCGCCCGAGGAGGGCGAGCCCGGCGAGGCGTACGAGGGAAGCGCCGACCGACTGCACGTCGTCGAAGAGAGCGATGACCGCGCCGATCGGGTTGAAGAGCCGGTGGAAGTAGAGGGCGGCAGCGGTGACGGCGCCGACGCTGGCGGCATCCGCGCGGACGAGGAAGAAGCCGGTGCCGAGGATGGCCAGCAGGCCCATCAGCTCGGCCCGGTTGTTACGGCCCAGGAAGCGCATCAGCATGGCGAACACCTCGACCGAGATCGACGCCGAGGTCCACGAGGCGGCGCGGACCTTCTCCTGGTGCTGCTCGGCGATGCCGTACGCCCGCAGGGTGCGGTTGCCGTGGACGCCGGTCAGGAACGCCTCGGCGCGCACACCGTTGGCCTCGCGCTCGCGGCGGTAGTAGGGACCCGAGCGGGGGAGGTACCAGCGCAGCGCCATCACGTAGAACGGCGCGGCGAACAGGCCGGCGAGCCCGAGGCGCCAGTCGAGCGCCATCAGGCCGGCAGTCGTGAAGACGATCGCGATCACCGAGTTGAGCATGAGCGGCACGACGTCGGCCATGGAGCCGCCGATGAGGCGTACGTCGTCGCCGACCCGGGACACCAGGTCGCCGCTGCCGCTCTCCTCGAGCCGCTGGGTGTCCAGGTGCAGGGCCCGGTCGAGAACCTCCTCACGGAGCTCCGCCAGCGCCGGCTCGGCCACCCGGGCGAGCAGATGGATCGAGACCGCCCCGGCCGCGCCGGCGACGAGCGCGGCACCGAGGATCCAGACGCCGGCGGTGATGATGTCGGACTCCGGTGAGCCGGCGCCGACCAGGTCGACCATCCGGCCGAGCATCCAGGGAGCCACCAGGCCGGCCAGCCCTTCGAGGGCGAAGACCGCCAGGCACGCCGTCAGCAGGAGCGGACGGCGGGTGAGCAGGCGCCGCGCGAGGCCGGCTGCCTCTCGCGGGGTGGAGACGGGGAGCTGTGTCATGGTCGGGGCCTGGGTGGTCATCGCAGCACCGCCGCGCAGTAGTCGGTGAGGGCGGCCAGCTCGTCGTGGGTGCCCCGGGCCTCCACCCGGCCGGCTCGGACCCAGACCACCTCGTCCGCGGCAGCCAGGAGCAGCGGGCTGCTGGTGAACAGCAGGGTGGTGCGGTCGGAGTCGGGGCCGTGCCGGAGATGGCGCAGCTCTTCGGCGACGTACTGCTCGGTGACGGCGTCGATCGCCGTCGTGGGGTCGTGCAGGACGAGCACCGGCGCCTCCGCGGCGAGGGCCCGGGCGAGGCCCAGCCGCTGGCGTTGGCCACCGGAGAGGCTCTGCCCGTCGACGGCCACGTGCGTGGCCAGGCCGTCGGGCGCGACAGCCACCAGCTCGGTGGCGGATGCGGCCGCCAGAACGGCCGTGACCTGGTCGTCGTCGAGGCGGTCGAGCGGGTCGACGTTGCTCCGCAGGGTGCCCTCGAAGAGGTCGACGTGGTGGTCGGTGACGAGTAGCCGGTCGCGTACGTCGGAGAGCGCCAGCTCGGTGAGAGGCTCACCGCCGAGCCGGACGGTCCCGCGATCGGGCAGCGACTCCCCGTGGAGCAGGGACAGGAGCGTGGCCGGCACCGCCGGGTCGTCGGCGACGAGCGCCACCAGCCGCCCCGGCGGCACCGCGAGCGACAGCTCGGCGACCGGGCCGGCGGCGACATGGTCGAGCTCCAGGTCGTGGCCGTGCGCGCGTCGTTCGCCCTCGACGACCAGCGCAGGCGTCGAGAGGAACCCGACGATCCTTGCCGCCGAGGCGCGAGACTGCGCGACCCGGGCGACCAGGGCGCTGAGCATCCGCATGGGCTCGGCCACGAACTGTGCCAGCCCGACGACCGCCACGAGCTCACCGATGCTCAGGTCGCCGGAGAGGGTCCGCAGACCGGCGACGATCGCGATCACCGCCAGGAAGACACCGCTCCCGGCGGAAGTGATGCCGGTCAGCAGGCCGGCCCAGCCGGCCGCGGCGACGCTGGTGTGGGCGGCCGTACGACTCTCGCGGCGATAGCGCTCGAGCGCTACCTCCACCCCGCCGATGCCCTTGAGCGGCCGGATCCCGCGGATCAGGTCGCTGGCGATCCCCGTCGTACGTCCCAGCGCCTCCTGCCGTCGCGCACTGCGGTGGGCCAGGCCCGGCGCGACCAGGTGGGTGGCGCCGAGGACGAGGGGTACACCGACCAGGACGATCAGGGCGAGCCACGGGTCGATGACGGCGAGCACCACGCCGCTCACCACCAGCCCGATCGCGCCGGCGATGGACAGAGCCACCTGGCGGATGACCTCGCCGACCAGGTCCGCGTCGCCGGTGGCCAGCGCCAGCAGGTCCCCGGAGAGTCGGTCCGTCCGCGCGCCGCGCGGGTCGAGCACGTGCCCCGAGACCTCGGTGCGCAACCGATGGCTCTCGACGTGGACGGCGCGGTTGGCGATGCGGGCGCCGAACCGGTAGGACAGGCTCAGCACCAGGAAGTGCACGCACAGGACCACCGCCCACAGCACCAGCTCACGCAGGTCGCCGGTCGTCACCGCCCGGTCGATCATCACGCCGATCAGCACCGTGACCATCGCCTCGCACACCTGCCACAGCGTGATCAAGGCCGACGAGGCGAGCACGGCGCGCCGCTGACGACGCAGCGACCGCCGCATCAGCGCACCCGGCGTACGGGGTGTGGACACCGGGTCCTCCAGAAGTCCGAAGCGGTTGGGTTAGGTCAGCCTAACTTGCGTCTGTCTGGGCTGGAACGGCGGCTCGGGCCTCTGGCGCCGCAGCACGAAATCAGGTGCAACCTTTCGTCAGGCCGATCTCGGAGATGGCTGCAGTAGGCGTGGCACGGCTCGTTGTGATGGTCGTCACCTAATATGGCGCGGCACGACTCCTGTTTTCCTAGGTTTAGGCAGGCTTCCTGATGCTTCCATCTCTCGGTGACGCACTTCTCCGCGACGCGGCCGGCGCACCGACCCGGCGCCATCTGACACAGGAGTCGCGTGACTGGGACGAGATATCCGCCCTCAACGACGACGTCTACATGCCGTTCCGGGCTCGCCCGACCGATCGGGCGACGCCCGAATCGGACCACTACACCGCCGCGATCGGCGGCTTCACCCTCAGCCGCTTCCGGTACGGCGCAGGCGTTGACATCGACCGGTTCGAACCAGGGGCCGGTCGCGCGATGGCATTGACGACCTTGCACGGTGTCGCGCGCCACCACGGGGAGTTCTGCACAGGCGAGGGGGAGAGCTTTCTCGTCGACACCAGCCGATCGTCGTACCGGTTCGAGGTTCCGGGCCGCCACCTCCAGCTGAACCTGAGCTTCTCCCACGGCCTGCTCGCCGAGCTGTATGAGCGCTGGCACGGCGTGCCCGCCGACCCTCGGATGTGGGAGCTCAGCTTTCAGTTCGGGGGGACGGGATCGAGTTGGCTCTCACTGCTCGAGTACGCCTCGCGCTGCATCGCGGAGATGCCCGACCAGGTCGCCGGCGGCCCCCTCGGTCGACACATGGAGGAGATGTTGGGGCTCAACCTGCTGACCCAGTGGAGTCGCCGGTTCAGCGATCCGGCGTACCTCGTGCGGACCAGTGGCACCGGCCCTGGGTACGTCGCCCGTGCCGAGGAGTACATGCGCGAGCACGCTCGCACATCGCCCACACTCACGGAGGTCGCCGCCGCGGTCGGCGTCAGTGCCCGGGCGCTCACGAACGCCTTCCGCACTTATCGTGATCAGTCTCCGATCGCCCAGCTCAGGGAGATCCGGATGAATGGCGTGCGCGCGGACCTGCTCTCGGCGTCGCGCGAGGTCACGGTCGCGTCGGTGATCAGTTCTTGGGGGTACGTCAATCAAGGCGTGTTCGCGCAGGCGTACCGCAAGCGGTACGGCGAGTGTCCCTCCGACACTCTCGGGCGACTGCGGGGCCGCTGAGCCTGCCACTCAGAGGCAGGAGTGTGCTGGCACGAGGCAGCGAGTGATGTCGCTCCCTCGTTAACTTCGGGACGGTTCCAAGGGGTCGTCCGGGTCGATCGGGATTCGACGGCTGTGTCCAGTGAAAGGAATGGCCGTGGCCATGTCAATGCTCCCGCGTCGGTTCGGTATACGACTCGTCGCCACCATCGCCTCGACGGCGATCGTCTCCGGTGCGCTGCTCACCGGTGCGCCCGCCTCACACGCGGCTCTGGCGACGCCCGCGCTTCGTTCTGCTGCCACCGAGAAGCAGTGCGCGATGACCAAGACCGCTGAATACCAGCGCGCGACTCCGGCTGAGGTGGGGCTCGACCCCGTGCTCGTGCAGCGGGCGCTTGCCCTCTTCACCCTCAACGGCGCCGAGACCGTCAAAGTCTTCCGTCACGGCTGCCTTGTCGGCGAGGGTGCGCTCGATGCGGCATTCAACCGGGTTCCGCGGCTCAACTGGAGCCAGACCAAGACGGTCGCGTCCCTCATCGCCGGTGTTGCCGTACGCAAGGGCCTCATCGATGTCGACGATCCGATCGGCAAGTACCTCCCTGCCGGCATGGGCGACGCAGCGCACCGCGCGGTCACGATCCGCCAGGTGCTCCACATGACCACCGGCTTCAGGATGAACTGGGTCCGCGGGCTCAATCTGGTCGGCGACATCTCTCGTGCCCGCGAGGCCATGGCCGCCGAGATGGTGCACAAGCCGGGGACGTACTACGAGTACGACCAGACCACGCCGTCACTCCTGACATATGTCGTCCAACGCGCCATTTGGCAGCAGATCGACCCGAAGCTCGACTACCAGGACTGGGCGCAGAAGCACTTCTTCAACAAGCTCGGCATCCCGCTCTCGGCGTGGTTCTGGATGCGTGACCGCTCCGGCAACTCGTTCGGTTACTCCAAGCTCTTCCTGCGGCCGCTGGAGTTCGGCCGGCTCGGCGAGCTCATGCTCAACAAAGGCGTGTACGACGGCGTCAGGATCATCGATGAGCGCTACATGAACCAGCTCCAGCGCGGAAGCCGCGCCAACTGTGCCTACGGCTACATGGTCTGGCTCAACTCCTGCCAGCCTGGCCAGAAGCAGGTCAACGGCTCGATCTTCGCGCGTCGTGAGTTCGACCCGGCCCGTCCGCTCATCGCGAGTGCTCCCCGCGACATGTACTACACCTGGGGATATCACGGTCAGCACACCTTCGTGATCCCGAGTCTCGACATGGTCGTGACCCGAAGCGGCGAACTGCCGCCTGACACAGTGGAGAAGCTGCTCGGCCTCGACCCCGACGCTGCGATCGCCGGCGAGCAGGGCCAGACCTATTACAAGTTCTTCCGGCATCTCATGAACTCGGTGCAGACCATGCCGGCCGGCGTCGACATCGCCGAGCCGCGCGGCAGCTACGACGACCCTACGGCGCTGAACTTCGACGCCGACTCGTTCATCTACCCGATCGACACAGCCGCCGGCAGCTACCTCGGCATCGGTCCCAGCGCGCCCGTCGGCTGTACGCTGCTCGGTTGCGTCGACGAGCCCAACGACGGAACAACCGCGACGATCCACTCGGTCCCGCGTGTGATTCCGGGCATCCTCGGCAACGAATCGCGGCCCAACGGCTGATCGTCAACCGCTGACGGGGCCGGTGTGGTGTCGGGGGACGCCACACCGGTTTCGCGCGCTCCGGTTCGTGGGAAGTGCGATGGCTGCGCGGTCGATCCGGCGACTCCTGAAATGTGAGAAACCCCAGGTCTCCCTGGGGTTTCTCTCTGTGCGCGAGGGGGACTTGAACCGGTCTGAACGCCCCAGGTCAGGCCCTGGTTCTGGCGCTTCAGGCGTGAGTCCGGCTCCCGTTGCGCACCGTTACCTCCTGTTCTCACCGGTGATGTGCCGCCATCCTCGCTCGCCCAGCCTGGCTCCGTCGCCTCGAGACCTGCCGACCGCTCCGGCGACACGACGCGACTGGCTGAACTCAGTCGCTACCGTCGGGGCCTACCGAGATCGCTACAGGATTACCAGCGATCTCCCGCTTGGACAGGGCCCGCGAACTGAAGCCGAGCGCGCCGACCGACACCAAGCACTGGCCGCCCTGCGTCGGGCAAGGGTGGTCAGCCGCGTGCCCGGCTTGACGACGCAGTCTGCGTCGGTTTCGCCAGTACCCAAGGTCGCCAGTCGTCTGGGCCTATAGTCTTCTGACGGCTAGGCGGGTTGAACAATCTCCGATGGCTCAACTCCCGCGAGGTGTGCGACGGCGTCCACCGACTGGCAAGCCTCTGTCAGCCGGTCTCTAGGAGGAGGGTGGCGCAGTCGGCCGGGAGGTATCGATGTAGCCGCGGCGAAGCTGGCTTGCGAGGCGTTCTGGCATGGGCCTTCCTCCGGTGCGACCAGATATTGTCAACTAATGCCTGACTGCCAAGGTCATGTCGAGCCCGTCTGCGTGACCTTCGAAACTGCTCGAACTTCTGCGAACGTGGTTGGCCTGACTCTCAGGCAGGGGTGGTTCCGGCTGCGTACGCCGGCAGCTCGGCGCCCCAGGAGGCGAGCAGCTTGAGGCGGTCGGCCGAGGGCGAGCCTGGCTCGGCGGTGTAGACCATCAGGACCTGTCCGGGCTCGGCGGTGACCGCCAGCTCTTCATAGGCGAGGGTGACTTCGCCGACCTCGGGGTGGTGGAAGCGTTTGGTGCCGGCACCGTGCTGGCGTACGTCGTGGGCACCCCATAGGCGACGGAAGGTTTCGCTACGGGTGGACAGCTCGCCGACGAGGTCCTGGAAGATCCGGTCGTGGGGGTCGCGGGCGGCCTCGGCGCGCATGATCGTGACGCACATCTCGGCGAAGAGGTCCCAATCGGGGTAGAAGTCGCGCGATGCGGGGTCGAGGAACTGGAACCGGGCGAGGTTGGGGGTGCGGCCGCCGTCGCCGATCAGGGGTGTGTAGAAGGCCCGTCCGAGCGGGTTGGTGGCCAGCAGGTTCTGGTGGGTGTCGCGGACGAACGCGACGCCCTCTGTGATCGAGTCGAGCGCCCACTGCAGGGACGGCCGCGGGGGAGCGGGCTTAGAGGGCCTCCGCCGGGCGCGGGCTGAGGTGGGGATGCCGTCGGCGGCGCGGGCGAGGTCGAGCAGGTGGGCCCGTTCGGTGTCGCTGAGCCGGAGCGCGTTGGAGATGGCGTCGAGCACGGAGGCGGAGGCGCCGCCGATCGCGCCGCGCTCGAGGCGGGCGTAGTACTCCACGCTGACACCGGCGAGCAGGGCCACCTCGGAGCGGCGCAGCCCGGGCACCCGTCGGTTGGGCCCGGGTGGGAGCCCGGCGTCCTGCGGAGTCACCTTGGCCCGGCGGGTGATGAGGAACTCGCGTACCTCTGCTCGGTTGTCCATTCCCCCAGGATAAGCGGCACTTTGCCGACGAGGGGTGCCCTTCTGGTGCACCCCTCGACAGTGACTCCCGTGTTTGTCTGAAGGTGCGTTGACTTGTCTCGTGGGAGGAGTCCCACGACAACTTGAACGAAGGAGTCAGCATGCGTGGAGTAGTGATGCACGGCCCGGGCGACGTACGTGTCGAGGACCGTGAAGACCCGAAGATCGAGGCGCCGACCGATGCGGTCATCCGGGTGACCGCTGCGTGTGTGTGCGGCTCGGACCTGTGGCCCTACCGCGGCCAGGAGCCCGCCGAGGGACTGCTGATGGGGCACGAGTACGTCGGGGTGGTCGAGGAGGTCGGCGCCGAGGTCACCACGTTGAAGCCGGGCGACTTCGTCGTCGGGTCGTTCGTGATCTCCGACAACACCTGCGAGATCTGCCAGGCCGGCTACCAGTCGCGTTGCGTGCACGCCGAGTTCGTTCACGGCGGCATCGGCACCCAGGCAGAGAAGGCCCGCATCCCGCTGGCCGACGGAACCCTCGTGGTCGTTCCCGGTGAGCCGACCGACGAGCAGCTCAAGAGCCTGCTGGCCGCCTCCGACGTCCTCGGCACCGGCTGGTTCGCGGCCGTCGCCGCCGAGGCCGGCCCGGGCAAGACCGTCGCCGTGGTCGGCGACGGCGCGGTCGGCCTCCTCGGGATCCTCGCCGCCAAGCGGCTCGGTGCTGAGCGGGTCATCGCGATGAGCCGGCACGCCGACCGCCAGGCCCTTGCCCGGAAGTTCGGCGCGACCGACATCGTCGAGGAGCGCGGGGACGCCGGAGTGGAGAAGATCAAGGCGCTCACCGGTGGGCTCGGGGCGCACTCGGTGATCGAAGCCGTCGGCACCCAGGAGTCGATGAACCAGGCGATCCGCGCCACCCGCCCCGGTGGTCACGTCGGCTACGTCGGGGTCTCCCACGACGTCTCGCTCGACGGTCTGGAGCTGTTCTTCTCCGGCATCCACCTGCACGGCGGCCCGGCGCCCGTACGCCGTTTCCTGCCCGACCTGGTCGAGCTGATCATGAGCGACCAGATCAACCCGGGCGGGGTCTTCGACCTGACGCTCCCGCTCGAGTCGGCCGCTGAGGCGTACGCCGCCATGGACAAGCGCCAGGCCACCAAGGTCCTGCTCACCACCGGCGCCTGAGAAAGCCCGAGAGAGAACGAAGCAGATGCAGATCACCCGAAGCTCGATCGACACCTTCAAGGGTCCGGCGGACTGGTTCACCGGCGACGTCTACGTCGACCAGGTCGCCGCCGCGCCGGCACCGTCACGGCTCACCGCGAGCCTGGTGCACTTCATGCCCGGCGCCCGGACCCACTGGCACCGACACCCGCTGAGCCAGACCGTCTTCGTCACCGAGGGCGTGGGTCTGTGCCAGCGCCGCGGCGGTCCCATCGAGGTCATCCGTCCGGGCGATCGCGTGCTCTTCGAGGCCGACGAGGAGCACTGGCACGGTGCGGCCCCCAACCGGCTGATGGTGCACGTCGCCATCAACGAGGGCGACGACGACCACCCGGTCGTGCGCTGGATGACGCCTGTGACCGATGCGGAGTACGCCGCCGCACCACCCGTCTGATCCCGTCCGTTTCGGCCGGCTTTCGAGGCCCGCCGCCACAGTGATCACCCTTGCCCGAAACTCGTGAAGGAGCATGCATGTCGACAGATCCCACCACCGAAGAGCAAGCAGGTCGAGGAGGTCTGTCGCGGCGTACGTTCATCGCTGCCTCAGGCGCCACGACCGCGGGTGCGGTCGCGGTCTCCGCGGGGGTGTCCGTCGCGGCGGGCCCGGCGGCGGCCGACGGACCGACCAGCACCGTGACGCTGCGGGTCAACGGCCGGCGGCACGTCGTCGACGTCGACAACCGCACCTCCTTGCTGGATCTGCTGCGTGAACACCTGAACCAGCCCGGTACGAAGAAGGGCTGCGACGCCGGCGCGTGCGGCGCGTGCACCGTCCTGGTCGGCGGGCGACGGGTCAACGCCTGCCTGACGCTCGCGGTGCGCATGGACGGTGCCGAGGTCACCACGATCGAGGGGCTGGCCGACGGTGACGAGCTACACCCATTGCAGCAGGCGTTCATCGACAACGACGCCCTGCAGTGCGGCTTCTGCACACCGGGCCAGATCATGTCGGGCGTCGGGTGCATCCGGGAGGGCCACACCGGCTCCGAGAGCGAGATCCGGGAGTGGATGAGCGGCAACATCTGCCGCTGCGGATGCTACGTGAAGATCGTCGACGCGGTGCAGCAGGCCGCAGCCAAGGGGGCGTGAACCGATGTATCCGTTCGAGTATCTGCGGGCCGAGAGTCCGCGTGCGGCCATCGCGGCCGCCCAGAACGGTGGCCGGTTCATCGCCGGCGGCACCACCTTGGTCGACCTGATGCGCGAGGAGGTCGAGCGGCCAGGGGCACTGGTCGACATCTCCGACCTGCCTCTGCGGCGGATCAGGCCGACGCCGAGCGGCGGTCTGTTGATCGGCGCGCTGGTGACCATGTCGGAGGCCGCGGCGGACCGCCGTGTCCGCAACGAGATCCCGGTCGTCTCCGAGGCCCTGGAGCTGAGCGCGTCGGCGCAGCTGCGCAACATGGCCACCATCGGTGGCAACATCATGCAGCGCACCCGCTGCACCTACTTCCGCGACGTCTCCGCGGCCTGTAACAAGCGCGATCCGGGTTCGGGCTGTGCCGCCCTCGAGGGCTACAACCGCACCCACGCCATCCTGGGCGGGTCGTCCTCGTGCGTGGCGACGCACCCGTCGGACCTCGCCGTCGCCCTGGTCGCGCTTGATGCCATCGTGCACCTGCAGGGCTCCCGCGGACGTCGGGTCGTGACGCTGGAGGACTTCCTGCTCCGACCCGGGCGGCACCCCGAGCGTGAGCACGACTTGGGCGAGGACGAGCTGATCACCGGCATCGAGATCCCGGCCCAGCCGAAGCCGCTGCGCTCGGGCTATCTGAAGGTCCGCGACCGGCAGAGCTATGAGTTCGCGCTGACCTCGGCGGCGGTCGCCCTGAGCGTACGCGGCGGGGTGATCGAGTCTGCGAAGGTCGCCGCCGGGGGAGTGGGGACGGTGCCCTGGCGGCTCCGCGGCGTCGAGAAGGCGCTCGTCGGACGCCGTCCGAGCGATGAGCTGTGGCGTACGGCGGCGGCACATGCCGCCGAGGGCGCCGAGCCGCTCTCTGACAACGAGTTCAAGGTCGACCTGCTCCAGCGCACGGTCGAACGTCAGCTGCGAGTGGTAGGAGGACGCCGATGAGCAGCCAGCCCGAGGTAGTCGTCGGCGAGCCGAAGGTCCGCATCGACGGGCGCCTGAAGGTCACCGGCAAGGCACCATACGCAGCCGACCACGGCCACGAGCACGGCATCGAGAACATGGCGTACGCCGCGATCGTGGACGCCACCATCGGTCGCGGCCGCGTCACCGGGATCGACACCTCAGCTGCCGAAGCGCATGAGGGCGTTCTGGGAGTGGTCAGCCACGAGAACGCGCCGAAGCTGCCCTACCAGGAGAACGCGGGCTCCAACAACCTTCCCGGTGAGCGGATCCGTGTCTTCCAGAACGACCGGGTGCTCTTCTTCGGCCACCCGATCGCCGTCGTGGTCGCCGAGACCCTCGAGGCGGCACAGCACGGTGCCCGTCTCGTGGAGGTGACCTACGACGAGGAGTCGCCGACCACCGAGCTGGAGGACGGCACCCCCGACGAGCCGACCAACTACTCGCGTGGTGATGTGGAGGCCGCGCTGGCCGACGCTCCGGTCCGGCTCGACCTCACCTACAACCTCTCGCGCAACCACCACAACCCGATGGAGCCGCACGCCACCATCGCCCGCTGGGACGGCGACAAGCTCACCGTGTGGGACAAGACCCAGTGGGTCGGCGACGGCACCCAGGTCGAGCTGGCAGCGGTCTTCGGCCTGGCTCAGGACGACGTCCGCGTGCTGTCGCCCTACATCGGCGGCGCCTTCGGCAGCGGGCTGCGCACCTGGCCGAACACGGTCATCGCCGCGGTCGCGGCACGCGAGCTGGACCGCCCGGTCAAGCTGGTGCTGGCCCGGCGACAGATGTACTTCAACACCGGCTTCCGGCCCGCCTACCGCTACCAGCTGACGGTGGGCGCGGACCGTGATGGCCGTCTGCTGGCGACCGACCACGTCGTGCGCGCGGAGACGTCGAGCTATGAGACCTTCTCCGAGGCGGTGCTCTCGGCCGGGCAGATGAAATACAGCACGCCCAACGTACGCCAGGACTACCGCACCGTTCCGCTGGACGTGAACACTCCGATCTGGATGCGTGGCCCCGGGGCAGCGACCGGTGACCACGTGATCGAGACTGCGATGGACGAGCTCGCCTACGAGGTCGGCATCGACCCGATCGAGCTGCGCCGCCGCAACGAGCCGACCGAGGACGAGTCGTCCGGTCTGCCGTTCTCGACCCGCCGGCTGCTGGAGTGCTACGACGTCGGTGCGCGTGAGTTCGGCTGGTCGCGGCGCAATCCAGAGCCGGGCTCGACCCGTGACGGCGACTGGCAGGTCGGCATCGGTATGGCCAGTGCCCTCTACCACACCTCGGTCGCGCCGGCCCGGGCGCGCGTCCGGCTCCGGATCGACGGCACGGCGCTCGTCGAGTCGGCGACCAGTGACATGGGTCCGGGGACGTACACCTCGATGACCCAGGTCGCGGCCGACGCCCTCGGCGTGAGGCTCGACGACGTCGACTTCCGGCTGGGTGACTCCGTCATGCCCGCGACCCCGCCGCATGGTGGTTCGATGACCATGGCCAGTGTCGGCTCAGCGGTCCAGAACGGCGCCGACAAGGTACGCCGCGAGGCGATCGACCTCGCGGTCAACGACCCCGTCTCACCGCTGCGCGGCGCTGACCCGGCCGACATCGTCGTACGCCGGGGTCGGCTGCAGCTGCGCAACGATGCCAGCCGTGGCGAGACCTACCGTGCGCTCATGGCGCGTAACGGCCGGACCCGGATCCAGGCCACCGGCCTCTTCTCCCCGCGCGAGGAGGCGACGAAGTCGGCCTGGGCCTACGGTGCCGTCTTCGCCGAGGTCGGCGTCGACGCACAGCTCGGCCTGGTGCGGGTGCGCCGTATGCTCGGCGTCTACGACGCCGCACGCATCATCAACCCGCGGCTGGCCGAGAGCCAGGCGCTCGGCGGCATGGTCGGGGGCATCGGCAAGGCACTGCTCGAGCACACCGTCACCGACCACCGCGACGGGCGCATCGTCAACGCGAACTTCGCCGACTATCTGGTGCCCGTCAACGCGGACGTACCGGACCTGAAGGCGATCTATCTCGGCGGCCGCGACGACTACCCCGACCCGATCGGCGTCAAGGGACTAGGCGAGGTCGTCATCTGCGGCGTCGCCCCGGCCATCGCCAACGCGGTCTTCCACGCCACCGGGCGCCGGGTGCGGGACCTGCCGATCACCATCGACAGCCTCCTGTGAGCCACGGACCGGGATCTCCTGACGAAAGGAACATCATGACCACAGTCGCCATCATCGGCGCTGGCGCCGGGCTCGGGCAGGCTGCTGCGCGCCGCTTCGGTCGCGAGGGGTTCTCCATCGCGCTGATCTCCCGCGCACAATCCAATGTCGACCAGCTTGCCGCCGAGCTGACCTACGACGGCGTGACCGCGCGGGGATACGCGGCGAACGTCCGCGATCCGCAGGCGTTACGCAGAGCCCTCGCCGCCGCGGCGGCGGACCTCGGCCCGATCGAGGTCCTGCAGTACAGCCCGGTCCCTGCGCGCGAGTTCATGAAGCCGGTGCTCGAGACGACGGCGGGGGATCTTGTCGGGCCCGTCGAGCAGTCGGTGTACGGACCGGTCACTGCGGTGCAGCATGTCCTGCCGGGGCTGCGGGAGCTGGGCCGTGGCACGATCCTGTTCATCAACGGCGGCAGTGCTGTCCGCCCGAGCGGCGGTGTGGCCGGTACCTCGGTCGCCTTCGCCGGGGAGAGTGCCTACGGCCAGATGCTGCACGACGCCCTCGCGCCCGAGAGAATCCATGTCGCGCAACTGATCATCCCCCGCGGCATCGGCGGCGGCGAGCCCGACCACGAGCCTGACGCTCTCGCCGATCGCATCTGGTCCCTCCACCGCGACCGTGGCGCGTTCCGGTCCTTCGTCGGCGAATGGGCGGAATGAGAATCCCGCCCGTCGCCGCGCTGCTCACCGAGCGCGTCTCCAGCCGAATCCTCGATGGTTCGATGACACCATTCAGGCTCGTCGTCGGCCTCGGAGCAGCTGTCGCACTTGCGCTGGTCCTCGCCGCATGCGGTGCACCCTCCGGGGATGGTCTCGAGACCGGCAGCGCTCCATCGCCGCCCGTCGCGTCGCCTACGCCTACGCCTACGCCGACTCAGACCACGCCCACGAACGAGCCGAGCCCAACTGAGGGGACTTCAATGAACGACGACGTGATCGGTACGGTCATCCGTTTCGCCGCCTCCGGGGGCGCGATCGACGTGCGCATCGACCAGGACAACCCCGCCGTACGTGACCTGCTGACCATGCTGCCGCTCACGCTCACGTTCGAGGACTTCAATGGTGCGGAGAAGATCGCCTATCCGCCGCGGGATATTCGGACAGCTGGTTCTCCGCCGTCGAGTGCCGGCGCCGGCGACCTGGCCATCTACGTCCCGTGGGGCGACATCGCCTTCTTCTACGAGGGCGAGCGTGGTGCACTCTCTGCCGACATCGTCCACCTGGGCGTCTTCGACGCGTCTCGCGAGCAGCTCGAGGCGCTCGAGGAAGGCGACGTCACCGTCACGATCGCCGACTGAGGACTGATGACCTCGACCACGACACGATGAATCCTGGCGACGACCGCTGCCCCCCGCCCGGGTGCTCCCTGGCGATGCCGCGCGTGAGGGACACCCTGCGAGTACACCCATCAGGCGGGACTCTCGCGGGCACCGGAACGGTGGTGTCGTAGTGGCGTACGAGAAAGACGACGTCAATCCCAGGAAGGCTCCTGTGCAATCCACACCCTCCGACCGTCCCGCCACCCGCAGGGTCGGTCTTGTGCTCGCCACGCTGCTCATGCTGCTCACCGTGTTCGGGCCGATCTCGATGGACCTCTACCTCCCGATCCTGCCGGCGCTCACCGACGACCTCGGTGCTGCCACGTCCGCCGCCCAGTTCACCCTGACCGCCTGCCTCGTCGGCCTCGCCGTCGGACAGCTGATCGCGGGGCCGCTCTCCGACCGGTTCGGACGTCGACTTCCGCTGTTGGCCGGGATCACCGCGTACGTGGTCGCCTCGGCCCTGTGCGCGTTCAGCCCCACCATCGAGACGCTCGTCCTGGCGCGCCTGGTCCAGGGCCTTGCCGGAGCAGTGGGCATCGTCATCGCCCAAGCCGCGGGACGCGATGTGTACGAGGGTGGCGCGCTGATTCGCTTCTACGGACGACTCACCGTCATCGGCGGTTTCGCGGCGATCGTCGGACCCGTCGTCGGTGGTCAGCTGGCCAACTTCACCGACTGGCGTGGGCTCTTTCTCTTCCTCGCCGCGATCGGCGTCGTTCTCCTCGTCGCCGCTTTCGCGTTGTTCGGCGAGACCCTTCCTGTCGAGCAGCGCACCGGCGGTGGGCTGCGTCAGACCGGTCGTGACTTCCGTACGCTGCTCTCGGACCGGCTGTTCGTCGGATCCGTGCTGATCTGTGGTCTCACCTACGCTGCCCTGTTCGCCTACCTCAGCGGTGCGACGTACATCCTTCAGGGCACCTACGGTCTCTCTCCGCAGGGCTACTCGATCGCGTTCGGTGCCAACTCGTTGGGGTTCATGGTCTTCGGCTGGCTCGGCGGCCGCGCCGCCGAGCGCTGGTCCGAGCGCGGCACGCTCGTCGTCGGCATCGTCATGTCTGCCGGCGGCTCCCTCGGCCTGCTCGCCACCGGCCTGTTCGACCTTGCCCTTCCTGTCGTCCTCGTCTCTCTGTTCGTCCTGGCTTCGGGCACCGCCGTCGCGGCGCCGCCGACCACCTCGCTGGCACTCGCCGACTATTCCGAGCTCGCCGGAACCGCATCCTCCGTGCTCGGCATGGCCCGATTCGGTTTCGGCGGCATCTCCGCGCCACTGGTCGGACTCGGGGGCGCGGAGGCTGTCCTGCCGCTGGGCATCGTGACCGTCGCGTCGGTCGCGCTCGCCGCGGTCGCCCACGTAGCGCTGGTCCGGCGCACCACCACAGCCAGTGAGAACAATGCGGTTCACGTCGATCCGACCGGTGCCCTGGCCCCGGCGGTGGAGCGTGAGCCGGCCGGTCTCCCTGCCTGCTGATGACCTAGGAGTCCTAGTTTCGGCGGTCGACTTCGCAGTCCTCGCTGTACGACGACAGCGGGTCTGCGCGCCGATCGCCCTACGGGCCGCACTATTCGGCCATGAGCAGCCTCGTGAAATGCGAGAAACCCCAGGTCTCCCTGGGGTTTCTCTCTGTGCGCGAGGGGGGACTTGAACCCCCACCCACTAATACGTGGACTAGCACCTCAAGCTAGCGCGTCTGCCTATTCCGCCACCCGCGCGCAACAGGAAGAACATTATCAGGAGGGGGCCGGGGTGCCGAATCGGGGGCGTGTGGCGGGATGGGCCAATGATGACCGTGGGGCGTGGGGGTGAATCCGGTAGACCCATGCGGAGGCGTAGGGCACGCTGGACGCAACGAGGGAGACAAGCCCTCGATCTCGTGGAGGTGGTTCGATGCTTTCTCTGATCGTGATGATCGGGTTCCTCGCCATCGTCGTGGCGCTCGGTGCCGGTGTCATACTCGCAGTGCGCCAAGGACGTGGTGACGCGGCGACGGATCTCGACGGTGACGGGGTGCCCTATGACGGCGTCGGTGCGGTCGGGCGTACGAAGGCCGAGGAGGAACGAGCCCGGGCGGGGAGTCTGGACTCGCTGGGAGATGCGGGTGGACCGAGTCCGAGCACGGCTGAGGTGGAGGCGGCTCGTCGGCTCGACGAGGAGTCGCGCCGACGGCGCTGAGCCTGCGTTCGACCTACCTGTCAGGATCAGGCGGGGACAAGGGCGCGGGCGGGGTGGTTGCTGGTGACCATCCAGACGCGCTTGTCGTGCACGAAACGGCGCAGGCGGCCGGGGTTGTCGACGGTCCAGACGAGGACCTTGATGTTGCGGCGGTGGGCCCAGCGCAGCAGCCAGGCGTCGGCGAGGCGGTGCTCGACGACGACCAGGTTGGAGCGGCAGCGGCGGATGCGGCCCTCGGGGAAGAACTCCGAGAGCTTGAGGTGGACGAGCTTGAGCGGGTGGTGGCGGAAGTCGACGCCACCGAGGGAGAGGCCGACGAGGGTCTCGGGGGCGCGCAGGTCGGCCCAGTCGCGCAGGACGCGTACGGACTCGTCGACCATCGTGGTCACGATGAAGCTCTCGTTCATCACCTCGAGGGCGATCTCGGCGGCGTCGACCTCGTGCGGGAGCCCGAGGTGGTTCGACGGCGAGGCGAACTTGAGGTCGATGTGGGCGTGCTTGCCGTGGGAGGCGAGCAGCTCGAGCGCCTCCCGGTAGCGCACCAGGCGGAACGGCGCGAGCCGCGAGAGCGCTGCGTACGTCCGGTCCTCGATCTTCACCCTGCGGCCGATGCGGTCGCGGATGTGGCCGTCGTGGTGGAGGACGAACTCGCCGTCGCGGGTGCGGTGCACGTCGAACTCGACGTAGTCGACCTCCATCCGCACGGCCTCCAGAAGCGACTCCCAGGAGTTGTCACGGTGCCCCGACTGACGCGCCGCGGCGCGGTGAGCGGAGAGGAGGGCACGCTTCTGCATGCGCCCATGGAAACCCACGCATCCAACCGCACTGAAATCCTCAGGTTGCGCATAGGTGGACGTCAGGGGGCGGTTTGTCGCATGCGGTCGATACGGTGGCGGTATGACCAGCGCCGAGACCGAGGTCGTCGACCTCTGCCGTGACCTGATCCGCATCGACACCAGCAACTACGGAAACGACCCGGGCCCGGGGGAGCGGAAGGCGGCCGAGTACGTCGCGGCGCAGCTCGACGAGGTCGGCATCTCCTCCGAGATCTACGAGTCGGAGCACGGGCGGGCCTCGGTCGTCGCGCAGTGGGGCGGGGTCTCGACAGGCTCGACCACCGGTCGGCAGGACGGGCTGCTTCTGCATGGTCACCTCGACGTCGTCCCCGCTGCCGCAGAGGACTGGCAGATCGACCCGTTCTCCGGCGAGATCCAGGATGGGTACGTCTGGGGTCGAGGCGCCGTCGACATGAAGGACTTCGACGCGATGCTGCTCGCGGTCGTCCGTGAGCGCCAGCGCACCGGGCGGATCCCGGAGCGCCCGATCACTCTCGCCTTCACCGCCGACGAGGAGGCCGGCGGGATGAAGGGAGCCCATGTGCTCGTCGAGGACCACCCCGACCTGCTCGCCCACTGCACCGAGGCGGTCGGTGAGGTCGGTGGCTTCTCGACCACGGTGAAGGGACGCCGTCTCTATCTCATCGAGGCCGCCGAGAAGGGCATGGCCTGGATGAAGCTGACCGCCCGCGGCACCGCCGGGCACGGCTCGATGATCAACCGCGACAACCCGATCACCAGGCTCTCCGGCGCGATCGCCCGCATCGGCGCCCACGAGTGGCCGGTGCAGCTGACCCCGACGATGCAGACGCTGCTCGCCGCGGTCGGCGAGATCGCGGGGGAGGAGCCCACCCCGGAGAACGCCGAGCGGCTCGTCGAGGAGTTCGGTCCTGCCGCCCGGATGATCGGCGCCACCCTGCGCAACGTCACCAACCCGACCATGACCAGCGCCGGCTACAAGGTCAACGTCATCCCCACCGAGGCCACCGCCCACGTCGATGGCCGCTTCCTGCCCGGCTTCGAGGACGACTTCTTCGAGACGCTGCGCAAGCTGTGCGGCGAGGGGATCGACATCGAGTTCGACCAGAACCAGATGCCCTGGGAGACCCCCTACGACGGCGCCCTCGTCGCCGCGATGGAGCGCTCGCTGATCGCCGAGGACCCCGACGCCCTGGTCGCCCCCTATCTCATGTCCGCCGGCACGGACGCCAAGCACTTCAAGCGGCTCGGGATGAGGACGTACGGCTTTGCGCCGCTGCGGCTGCCCGAGGAGCTCGACTTCACCGCGCTCTTCCACGGTGTGGACGAGCGGGTGCCCGTCGACGCGCTCCAGTTCGGCGCGCGGGTCATGGACCGCTTCCTCGATCAGGTCTGAGGAGCCGATCGCGCCGAGTCGGCCCGAACTGACGAAAAACATCGCCGAGTCGGCTCGTCTTAACGAGCCGACTCGGCGGGGAATTCGGTCAGAACGAGCCGACTCAGCGTCGGTTCAGGGGACGAGGGCGGTGAGGGTGTCTTCGCTCAGGGCGGCTACCTCGGCGTGGCCGGTGCGGTGGGCCCAGGCCGCGACGGAGATGGCGTCGCGGACCTGGAGGCGGTGCCAGGCGTCGGGCTCGCGGGGGTCGGAGCCGTAGCCCTCGAGGAAGGCCTTCTCGAAGGTGTCGTTGTGGGGGAAGTCCTGCGCGGAGAGCCGGGAGAGGTCGTAGAGGGCGGGGCGGAAGCCGAAGCGGCCGGAGTCGATCACGCGCAGGGTGCCCGCGTCGAGGACCCAGCTGGTCGGCTGCCAGTCGCCGTGGGTGGGGACGAGCACCGTCGTCGGTGTCGGCCACGAGGTGATCTCGGTGTGAAGTCGCTCGGTCAGGTCGGCCCCGAGACCGGCGCCCTCCAACGAGGTGAGGGCGCGCTCGTCGAGCTCCGGCTCGTAGTCCTCGTCCTCGACGCTGGTCTGGCCGTGGAACGTCGCCAGCAGCTCGCCCGCCTGGCGGTAGATCTCGGGGTCGTGGATGGCGGCCGAGGTGCTCGCCGGCTCGCCGTCGAGGTGGGTCATCACGATGATGCGGGCGTCGAGGTCGGCCTCGACGAGGCTCGGCGCGCGGCCGGCGTCGGTCCAAGGGGCCAGCCAGCTGCGGTGGGCCGCGAGCTCGCGGTCGATGTGGCGTACGCCTTCTGTCGTGGTCTTCACCAGGAACCGGTCCTCACCGGTTGAGAGCACGAGGGCGGTGGTGCCGGCGCGGTGCAATGCGCTGCGGTCGGCGACCACCTCGGCTCCGGGGAGCCACTGGTCGAGGAGGTCGCGCTGGGCGGGGGTCAGGGGGTCGAGTGCCGAGATCACGGGCGGATCCTGCCAGCGTGGCGAAGGCTTGCGAGGCCGTGTCGCGGGGTGATGGCCATGTTGTTGGCACCTTGTGGGCGCCGGTTATCCAGATCGGCCCAGATAGATCAGATCGGGAGGATGACCTCGGCGTTGAACGTCTCGACGACGGGCTCACCGGCGAGATTGGGTCCGATGCTGGTCAGGGTCGCGTTGCCGATCGGGCCGATCCGCATCCAGGTCGCCGGCGGGGCGTTGAGGACCTCGCGTACGAACCAGGCGACCACGAACGCGTGGGTGACGAGCACGATCTCCTCGTCGTGGTGCTCGAACCAGAGCTTGTGCCAGGCGGCGGTCAGCTCGGTGCCGTCGAGGTCGCGCTCGGCCTCCGGTACGTCCTCGAACCACTCCCAGCGGTGGGTCGGGTAGTCGCCACGACGCTCCGGCGACGGCACCGGGGTGCGGTCGACGAGAAGGTCGGAGGGCACCGGCCCCGCGCCGAGGTTCTCGGTGAGGATGCTGGCCGTCTCGGACGTACGCCGGCTCGGGCCGTGCAGGACCTGCCGGACAGGACGGAACGCGAGTCGGTTGGCGAGCGCCTGGACCTGGCGTCGGCCGAGGTCGGAGAGGCCGGGGTCGACAGTGTCCCCGCCGGCGGCTTCGCCGTGGCGTACGAGATGGATCACTCGCAGGACCCTATTATCCGGACGCGCGAGGAGCGCGGAGACGCGCTCAGACCGTCAGCCGCTGCCGGATGATCTTGCGCCGAAGCGTCACCCGGCGGGTGCCGTCTGCGGTGATCCGGACTCGGTCGAGCTCCCAGCCGCCGTGCTCGGCGCGCTCGACGAGGAGCTTGGTGACGATGTTGCGGGAGAACTCACGCGAGAAGGTCACCTTGTCGTACTCCCACATCACTCCCGGGCGGGGCGGACGGCGTTCGGCTCGAGCCAAGGCAGCACTCCTTCTGATGGACTACTCAGGAGAACCAGTGTGCCTGAAGAGATGTTCCCTCGGGGTGGTGTTTTCAGTCCCGAGAATCAGACGGCGGAGACGTCGTCGAGAGCGAGCGCGATCTCGGGCGGGAGGGTGAGGTCGGCGACCTGCAGCGCCTCCTTGAGCTGAGCCGCGGTGCGTGCCCCGAGGATCGGCGCGGTGACGCCGGGTCGGTCGCGTACCCAGGCCAGCGAGACCTGCAGCGGCGTCCACTCCAGGCCTTCGGCGGCCTTGGCGACGGCCGTGACGATCCCGCGGGAGCGCTCGTCGTCGAAGGCGTCCACCCGGGCGGAGAAGTTCGGGTCGGCGCCACGGGAGTGCGACGGGATGCCGGTGCGGTACTTCCCGGTGAGCACGCCGCCCGCCAGCGGGGACCAGGCCAGCAGGCCCATCCCCAGCGCCTCGGTGGCCGGCAGCACCTCGTACTCGATGTCGCGGGCCAGCAGCGAGTACTCCACCTGCGTCGAGGCCAGCGTCGCCCGCCCCGGGACGGCCCGCTGCCAGGTCGCGGCCTGGGCGGTCTGCCAGCCGCTGTAGTTGGAGACGCCGACGTAGGCGGCCCGGCCGCTGCTCAGCGCCATGTCGAGCGCGGTGAGCGTCTCCTCGAGCGGCACCTCGGGGGACCAGACGTGCACCTGCCACAGGTCGACATGGTCGACGCCGAGCCGCTTCAGCGAGGCGTCGAGGCCGGTCAGCAGGCCACCGCGAGAGGTGTCCACGCCCCGGGTGCCGCCGCGCCAGGTGATGCCACCCTTGGTCGCCAGCACGACGTCGTCACGAGCCACGACACGCTCCTCGAGGAGCGAACCGAGCAGCGCCTCCGAGGCACCGTCGCCATAGCCTGCGGCGGTGTCGACCAGCGTGCCGCCGGCCTCGGTGAAGCCGGCCAGCTGCTCACGGGCCTCGTGCTCGTCGGTCACGCTGCCCCAGGTCATGGTGCCCAGGGCGAGAGACGAGACTCGCAGCCCAGTGGCTCCGAGGAGTCGGCTCTGCATGAGAACAATCTATCCGTGCCCTCCGCAGGGCCCCGGCCGGACACGCTGGCAGTGACGGCGGACACACCGACGGGGAGGCAGCGGTCGGGTGCGGCGTACATGCCCCTTAGAGTTTCCGCCCGTGGATTATCTGCAGGCGATCGCACTGGGCATTCTTCAGGCACTCACCGAGTTCCTGCCCATCTCATCCAGCGCGCACCTGCGCATCTTCCCCGAGCTGCTCGGCTGGGGAGACCCCGGCGCGGCCTTCACCGCCGTGATCCAGATCGGCACCGAGCTGGCCGTGGTGGTCTACATGTGGCGCAACATCCGCGACATCATCGTGACCTGGTTCCGGAGCCTCTTCAACGCCGAGCTGCGCAGCCACACCGACGCCCGGATGGGCTGGTTCATCATCGTCGGCTCGATCCCGATCGTGGTGATCGGATTCGTGATGAAGGACATCATCGAGCACGACCTGCGCAGCCTGTACGTCGTCGGCACCATGCTCGTGGTCATGGGCATCGTCCTCGGGATCGCCGACCGGATCGGCGCGAACCGCAAGCAGTTCGACGACCTGTCCTGGCGCGACGCGATCCTGATGGGCTGCGCCCAGGCCTGCGCGCTGATCCCCGGCGTCTCGCGCTCCGGGGCGACGATCTCCATGGGCCGCGCGCTCGGCTACGAGCGCGCCACCGTGACCCGCTACGCCTTCCTGCTGGCGCTGCCGGCGGTGTTCGGGGCCGGGCTGTTCGAGATGGGCGAGATCGCCCACGGTGCCAACCTCTACGGCTGGGGCCCGACGATCGTCGCCACGATCGTCTCGTTCGTCCTCGGGTACGCCGTGATCGCGTGGCTGCTGAAGTACCTCTCGCACAACACCTACACCCCGTTCGTGATCTACCGGGTCGTCCTCGGTCTCGTGGTTCTGGGACTCCTCGGCGCGGGTGTGCTCACCGAGTGGTGATCGTGACAAACTCAGGCACGTGCCTGAGTCCGGTGTGAAGCCCGCCGTAACACCCGCAGCGATCGAGGAAGCCGCCGCGCGCACGATCGCCACGCGCACGGCGGTCGAACGCTCGGTCAGACTCTCGGAGAGGTACGCCGCCGAGGTCCTGCTCAAACGGGAGGACCTGCAGCTGGGGCGCTCCTACAAGGTCCGGGGCGCCTACAACCTGATGAGCTCGCTGACGCCCGAGGAGCTCGAACGCGGCGTCGTGTGTGCGTCGGCCGGCAACCATGCTCAGGGTGTCGCGATCTCCTGTGCTCGCCTCGGGGTGCCCGGCCACATCGTGGTGCCGACCAACACGCCCAAGCAGAAGCGGGACCGGATCACCGCCCTCGGTGGCTCTCACGTCACGCTGACCCTGCACGGCTCGACCTACGACGAGGCCTCGGCCTATGCCTATGAGCTCGGGCGCGGGCTCGGGGCCACCTATGTCTCCGCCTTCGACGACCCGCGCACGATCGCAGGGCAAGGCACGGTCGGCTACGAGCTGACCTCCCAGATCGGTGAGCCGCTGGACGTGCTGCTGCTGCCGGTCGGTGGCGGTGGGCTCGCCTCGGGCGTGGCGACCTGGGTGCGCGAGGTCTGGCCGCAGACCCGGATCATCGGGGTCGAGCCCGCGGGCGCCGCCTCGATGGCGGCCGCGATCGAGGCCGGTGAGCCGGTCCGGCTGGACACGCTCGACACGTTCGTGGACGGAGCCGCGGTCGCGACCGCGGGGAAGGTGACGTACCCGATCGTCAAGGAGTACGTCGACGAGCTCGTCTCCGTGCCGGTCGGCGCCATCTGCGTGGAGATGCTCGAGCTCTACCAGACCGAGGGGATCATCGCCGAGCCCGCCGGTGCGCTCGCGGTCGCGGCCCTGAGCCAGATCGACCTGCGCGGCGCCGCGCGCGTCGGCGCCGTCCTCTCCGGCGGCAACAACGACGTCTCCCGCTACTCCGACGTGCTGGAGCGGGCGCTGATCCACCAGGGCCTGCGCCACTACTTCCTGGTCTCCTTCCCGCAGGCCCCCGGGGCGCTGCGCGGCTTCCTCGACGACGTGCTCGCCGACGGCGAGGACATCGTGGTCTTCGAGTACGTCAAGAAGTCCAACCGTGAGCTCGGTCCCGCGCTGATCGGCATCGACCTCGACTCCGCCGACGGCCTCGACGGGCTGCTCGAGCGGATGGGCGCCAGCGACCTGCTCATCGAGCGGATCGAGCCCGACTCGCCGCTGTTCACCTTCCTCCACTGATGCGCGCTGCCAAGGCCGTGAGGCCTCTCGCCGTGGTCGGCGTCGTCGGCTTGCTGGTCGGAGTCTCGGGGTGCTCCGGCGAGACTGTCGACGCCGGCGCCGCCGGCGATCCGGGCCGGATCACCCACCGCGCCGTCGCAGCGGTCGCGCTCGAGCACCTTCCGACCGACACCTCCAGCCGTGCTGCCTCCTACACCGACGAGTCCACGCCTACCGAGCAGGTCTCGGTCGACCTTCGCTACGGCACCGACGGGGAGTACGACGGCGACCTGGTGAATGTCGTCGTCTCGGCTCAGCCGCCCGAGGAGCTTCGGGCGTGCCGGAGCGAGCTCGGGCAGCACTGCGTCGACCTGCCGACCGAGGTGAAGAACGCCAAGATGCAGCTGCGCTGGACCGAGGAGGAGCCTGAGGAGGACCCCGGCGTCGTCGGTGTCGTGCTGCTGCGCGACGGCGGCGAGACCGCCTCGATCGGCTACGCCGGTCCCACGATCACCGGCGACCCCCGCAGGCTCGACATGCCGATCAGCGTCGAGAAGCTGGGCGCCGTCGTCGAGGACCCGCGGCTCCGCTACCAGGCGACCTCGTCGACCCTCGCCCTCGGTGAGGAGCTCGACGACTGGGAGGGCGGCGAGCCCGACCCCGCGGCGTACGACCTGGTTCGCAACACCGACCACGGCATCGCCCAGGCCTATGTCGGCGGCCGCGGTGGCTACGGCTACTACAAGGGCGTCATCCGGTCGCCGCTTCGCAAGCAGTTCGGTCCCGATGCCATCGGCGGCCGGTTGCTGCAGCGGTCCTCACCTGACTTCACGGGCATGCCGGACGCCGACATCGACGTCCTCGCCGCGCCGTCCCCGCCCGCCTGGATGACCCGCGAGCCCTGCTCGGCGCCGACGCTGCGCAAGCACTGCGTCACCACGAAGGGCGAACAGGGCCCGCTGGTCTTCGCTTGGCAGCCGGCCAAGGGTGACGACGTGGGTTGGGCCTGGATGATCTCGGTGCGCGAGAAGGAGGTCGTCGCGGTCCGCTACCAGGGCCCGCGGATGCCGGCCGGCTACGACGACGCCGCGATGCTCACCGAGTGGTACCAGGGCGAGCAGCTCGACTCGCAGGGCGGCGAGGCCGAGTCGGAGTTCGCCGACGACCTCTCCCTGTGGTGCGACCGGGAGCATCTCGACGCCCGCCCGGTCAAGCAGCTCGACTAGAACCAGCCGGTCTCGCCAGCGGGTCTCCTCCATCGCAGGCGGTGAGATCTCGCGCGCTAACTTCCTCAAACATGAAACAATGGCAGCAATGAGTACGACCCAGTACCACGTTGCGTGGCTCGAAGCGAAAGCCGAGAAGTACGTCGAAGACGCAAAGGTCTTCACGAGCGCGAGAAGTAGTGACCTTCAGGTCGGCGGACTCACCGGGGAGCAGTGGGCCACCGTCTATCGAGCCGTGGCCCACGAGCTCCGAGAGTGCGCACGCGAGGCCGCAGAGCATCGGCCGCGCAGTCGGTGGCGCAGAGGGTAGCGGCGGTCAGAACCAGCCCGACTTCCGGAAGAAGATCCACATCCCGGTGATCACGCCACCCATCAGCAGCAGCGCGAACGGGTAGCCGAACCTCCAGTCGAGCTCGGGCATGTGGGTGAAGTTCATCCCGTAGATCCCGGCGATGAGGGTCGGCACCACGATCATCGCGGCGCCCGCCGAGATCTTGCGCATGTCGTCGTTCTGCTGCAGCGAGAGCTGGGCCAGGTGGGCTTCGAAGGCGGAGGACAGCAACGTCTCGAGGTTCTCGATCGACTCCACGATGGAGGCGAGATGGTCGAGGACGTCGCGGAAGTAGGGGCGAAGGTCGGGGTCGATCCCGCCCTCTCCGTTGGCGAAGCGGCGCACCGGCTCGCGCAGAGGCATCACCGCGCGGCGTACCTCCGCGATCTCCCGGCGGAGCCGGTAGATCCGGGCCGAGTCGTGGGTGCGCTCGTCGGAGAAGACCGAGGTCTCGACCTCGTCGACGTCCTTGGTGAGCTCGGTGGCGACGTCCACGTAGCCGTCCACGATGTAGTCGACCACCGCGTGGACGGCGGAGTAGGGACCCTCGTTGAGGAGCTGCTCGTCGCTGGTCTCCAGCAGCTCACGGGCCGGCGCGAGCCGCGAGCCGCGACCGTGGCGGACCGTGATCACGTAGTCGGGGCCGATGAAGAAGGCGACCTCGCCGGTCTCGACGGCGTCCTCGGAGTCGACGTACCAGAGCGTCTTGACGACCAGGAACATCCCGCCCTCGTAGCGCTCCAGCTTGGGCCGCTGGTGGGCGGTCAGCGCGTCCTCGACGGCGAGCGGATGCAGCCCGAAGGCCTCGGCGACCTCCCCGAGCTCGTACTGGCTGGGCTGGTAGAGCCCGAGCCAGACGAAGTCGCCCTCGTCCTTCACGCCGCTGCGCAGCGTGGCGTAGTCGTGGGGTGCGCAGTCGATCCTGTCGCGCGCACCGCCGCGGTAGAGAGCGCTGTCGACGATCACGTTGTCAGGTTAGGGCATGCTGCCCGGCATTGTGGGCCGGCTTCACCGGTGTGGATAGGGTCGCCAGTCGTGGCGACGATGATCCTGGTGAGACACGGCCGTACGACGGCGAACGCATCCGGCACCCTGGCCGGCCGGCTTCCCGGGGTGAGGCTGGACGAGCGTGGCGTGGAGCAGGCGAGCAGAGCTGCCGAGCGGATCGCGCCGGTCCCGCTGGCGCTCGCCGTGACCAGTCCGATGGAGCGCTGCCAGCAGACCCTGTCGGTGATCCTCGAGGGTCGCGCCGAGCAGCCCACCGTCGTCGTCGAGGACGGCGTCTCCGAGTGCGACTACGGCGAGTGGCAGGGGGAGAAGATCACCACGCTGGCGCGTCGCAAGCTGTGGAAGACGGTGCAGACCCAGCCCTCCGCGGTCACCTTCCCCGGCGGCGAGTCGATGGCCGCCATGCAGGCCCGAGGGGTCGAGGCCGTACGCCGCCACGACGCCGCCGTCACGGCCGCGCACGGCGACGCGGCTGTCTGGCTGTGCGTGAGCCACGGCGACCTGATCAAGTCGATCCTGGCCGATGCGCTCGGGATGCACCTGGACCTCTTCCAGCGGCTGCACGTCGACCCGGCGTCGATCTCGGTCGTCCGCTACGGCGAGGGGCGTCCCTCGGTCCTGGCCACGAACACGCACGCCGGCGACCTGTCCTGGCTGGCCCCGAAGCCGGCCGCGAAGAAGGGACGCAAGTCGTCGCGGCGGCGCAACGACGACGCCGTCGTGGGCGGCGGCTCGGGTCCTGAGCCTGGTCTGGATAAGGTTTGACCATGCCTGTGATGCACGCCTTCGACCCGCCCGAGCGATTCGTCGTCGGCACCGTCGGCGAGCCCGGGGCGCGTACGTTCTTCCTCCAGGCGCGTGAGGGAGCGCGAGTCGTCTCCGTGGCCCTGGAGAAGCAGCAGGTCACGGTGCTCGCCGAACGGCTCGACGAGCTCCTCGACGAGGTGATGAAGTCGGCGCCCGCCGTGGTGCCGGCGATCGCTCCCTACGACCTCGACGACAACGGCCCGCTGGAGCAGCCGATCGAAGAGGAGTTCCGGGCCGGCACGATGACGCTGGCCTGGGACCCCGACGAGGACAAGGTCGTCCTCGAGGTCTTCCCGATCAGCGAGACCGAGATCATCGCCGAGGTCGACGAGTCGGGCCAGCTGGTCGACGAGGACGCCGTGGCGGCGATCGAGCTGGAGGAGCCGGAGCCCGACGAGGTGCTCCTGGTGCGGATCGCCCCGCGCAACGCCCGTGCCTTCGTCAAGCGGGCCGAGGCGGTGCTGGGCGCCGGACGCCCCAACTGCCCGTTCTGCGGCAACCCGATCGACCCCGAGGGACACCTGTGCGTCCGGGCGAACGGGTTCAAGCGGCGTGACCCGGTCTGATCCTGTGGATCCGGCCCCGGAGATCACGCCCAGTGCCCCCGAGAACGAGGAGACGCTGGAGCTCGTCGGGCGGCTGACCACGGCCTCCAACGCGACGTTCCTGGCCACGCTCGGCGAGTCCGAGGTGGTCTACAAGCCGATCGCGGGGGAGCGGCCCCTGTGGGACTTCCCCGACGGGCAGCTGGCGCACCGTGAGGTCGCCGCGTACCTCGTCTCGGAGACGCTGGGATGGTCGGTGGTCCCCGAGACCTGGCTCGGCGACGGGCCGCACGGCCCGGGGATGATCCAGCGCTGGGTCTACGCCGACGAGAGCCTCGAGCCGGTCACGATCGTGCCGGAGGGGGCGGTGCCGGACGGCTACCTCCGGGTCTTCGACGGCTTCGACGACCAGGACCGGGTGGTCACCCTGGCCCACGAGGACACGCCCGGGCTGCGACGGATGGCGGTCTTCGACGCGATCACCAACAACGCCGACCGCAAGGGCGGTCACGTCCTGCCGATCGCCGGTGGGCGCCGTTACGGCTGCGACCACGGGCTGACCTTCCACGAGGAGCCGAAGCTGCGCACCATCCTGTGGGGATGGCGGGGGCAGGGCTTCTCCGACGAGGAACTCTTCGGAATCCGGGCGGTCCACTCTGGACTGGCGGGTGCGTTGGGGCGTGAGCTGGCTGCGTACCTGACGGGTCGGGAGGTCGACGCGCTCGGCCGGCGCTGCGAGACCCTGCTCGCCGAGGGGGTCTTCCCGCGGCCGGAGTACGACCGCCATGTCATCCCGTGGCCGCCCTTCTGAGACACGTGGTCCCCGCCAAGTAGGCTGCACCCATGCGCGCATGGTCTGCACCCGAAGTCCCAGAACTGTCCGTCAACGGGCCCGAGGTGCAGCTCTATGACCATCAGCGGGACGCGGTCGTCCCGACTGAGGGTCAGGGGCGGCGTTCGCTGTACGTCTGTGGCATCACGCCCTACGACGCGACCCACATGGGCCACGCCAACACCTACGTCGCGTTCGACCTGCTCCACCGGGCCTGGCTCAACGCCGGCTACGAGGTCGGGTACACCCAGAACGTCACCGACGTCGACGACCCGCTGCTCGAGCGGGCCGACAAGGTCGGGATCGAGTGGGAGGCGCTCGCCGAGCGCGAGACCGAGCTCTTCCGGCAGGACATGGAGGCACTGCGGGTCGTGCCGCCGCAGCACTACATCGGCGCGGTCGAGTCGATCCCGCTGGTGGTCTCGCTGATCGGCGAGCTCGAGGAGGCCGGCGCGATCTACAAGGTCGACGAGGACGTCTACGCCTCGGTGGCCGTCGACGACGCGTTCGGCGAGGAGTCGCGGCTGGGCCGTTCGGAGATGCTGGAGCTCTTCGGTGAGCGCGGCGGCGACCCCGAGCGGGCCGGCAAGAAGGACCCGCTCGACCCGCTGCTGTGGCGCGCCGAGCGTCCCGGCGAGCCTGCCTGGCCCTCGCCCTACGGTCCCGGCCGCCCCGGCTGGCACATCGAGTGCACTGCGATCGCCCTGGAGCACCTCGGCGCCGAGTTCACGGTCCAGGCCGGCGGCTCCGACCTGGTCTTCCCGCACCACGAGATGTCCGGATCGCACGCGCGGTCGGCCGGCAAGGACTTCGCCGAGATCTACACCCACGGCGGGATGGTGGCCTACGACGGCCACAAGATGTCCAAGTCGCGCGGCAACCTGGTCTTCGTCTCCGCCCTGCGCAACTCCGAGATCGACCCGATGGCGATCCGGCTGGTGCTGCTGGGCCACCACTACCGCGACGACTGGGAGTGGACCGACGCCAAGCTCTTCGACGCCGTCGACAAGATCGCCGAGTGGCGCAAGGCCGTCGCTCTCGGCCGCGGCGCTCCTGCTGCACCGGTCGTCGAGACGATCCTCGGTGCTCTGGCTGACGACCTCGACGCCCCGCGCGCGGTCGAGGCCGTCGACGCCTGGGTCGCCGCCACCCTCGGCGAGGGCGGTCTCGCCGAGACCTCCGACGCTCTCGCCGGCGAGACGATCTCCAGGGTCGTCGACGCCGCGCTCGGCATCAAGCTCTGAGCGTCGGCCCCAGGGGCCACATGCGTCACACCGCTCAGGTGTTTCCTGCGCTTCTCGGGTGTTGCATTGCCTGAGAAGTGCAGGGATACCCGGTTAACCGGGTATCCCTGCAACCGGTCCTACGAGTCGTCCGTACGCCGCTTGAGGTAGCGCTCGAACTCCCGGGCGATGGCATCGCCACTGGCCTCGGGGAGGTCGGCGGTGTCGCGGGCCTCCTCGAGGGAGCGTACGTAGTCGGAGACGTCCTCGTCCTCCTCGGCGAGGTCGTTGACGCCGCGCTCCCAGGCTCGGGCGTCCTCGGGGAGGTCGCCGAGGGGGATGGAGCACTGCAGGAGGTCCTCGAGCTTGTTGATGATCGCGAGGGTGGCCTTGGGGCAGGGCGGGGCGGCGACGTAGTGGGGGACCGCGGCCCAGTAGGAGACCGCGGGGATGTCGGACTGGATGCAGGCCTCCTGGAGCACGCCGACGATGCCGGTCGGCCCCTCGTAGGACGGCGAGTCGAGCTTGAGGCGGTCGACGAGGTCGGGCTCGGTGGCGGTGCCGGAGACCGGGATCGGCCGGGTGTGCGGGGCGTCGGCGAGGAGCGCGCCGAGGGTCACCACGAGCTGGCCGCCGAGCTCGTCGACGCATTCCAGGATCTCGCTGACGAACTGCTTCCAGCGCATGTTGGGCTCGATGCCGCGTACCAGGATGATGTCGCGGTCCAGGTCGGGTGGGGAGCAGACGGCGACCTGGGTGGTGGGCCAGGTGATGGAACGGAAGCCGTTCTCGTCGGTGCTGGTGACCGGACGGTTGACCTGGTAGTCGTAGAAGTCCTCGGGATCGATCTCGGCCACCACCCGTGCGTGCCAGACGTCCATCAGATGGTCAACCGTGCCGGAGGCGGCATCGGCCGCGTCGTTCCAGCCCTCGAACGCGGCGATCACCACAGGATCGACCAGGTCGCGGGTCTCTTCGATCTCGATCACACCTCCACCCTAGTCACCGGGACCAGGGAGTCGGCGTCGTTCACCCTGCGTACACCTTCTCAATTCCCACCTGGTGGACTGCCAGTGTCAGGATTCGGAATGAAATGGCATGGCCCGCGCACCTACGTCGTAGCGTGTTTCAGGCAAAGCCGTGCACACCACCGTGCCCGCCCGGGAGAGGAAACAAGAGTGAGTCTGCGCCCTGATGTCACCGAGACCCTGACCGCCACCCTGAAGGAGCGGATCATGGTGCTCGACGGTGCGATGGGCACTGCGATCCAACGTGACCGTCCCGACGAGGCCGGCTATCGCGGTGAGCGGTTCAAGGACTGGCCCAGCGACCTCATCGGCAACAACGACCTGCTCAACCTGACCCAGCCGCAGATCATCGAGGGCATCCACCGCGAATACCTCGAGGCCGGCGCCGACATCATCGAGACCAACACCTTCAACGCCAACGCGGTCTCGCTGAGCGACTACGACCTGGCCGACGTCGCCTACGAGATCAACTTCGAGGCGGCCCGCCTGGCTCGTGCGGCCGCGGACATCTACTCGACCCCCGAGAAGCCGCGCTACGTCGCCGGCGCGCTCGGCCCGACGACGCGTACGGCCTCCATCAGCCCGGACGTGAACGACCCCGGCGCCCGCAACGTCACCTACGAGCAGCTCCGCGACGCCTACGCCGACGCGACCCGCGCGCTCCTCGAGGGCGGCTCGGACCTGATCTTCATCGAGACGATCTTCGACACGCTCAACGCCAAGGCGGCGATCTTCGCTGTCCAGCAGGTGTTCGAGGAGTACGGCCGCCGCTGGCCGGTCGTGATCTCCGGGACGATCACCGACGCCAGCGGCCGCACCCTGTCGGGGCAGGTCACCGAGGCGTTCTGGGATTCCGTACGCCACGCCGACCCGCTCCTGGTCGGCCTCAATTGTGCGCTCGGCGCCCAGGAGATGCGTCCCTACATCGCCGAGCTCTCCCGGATCTCGGACGCGTTCGTCTCCTGCTACCCCAACGCGGGGCTCCCGAACGCCTTCGGCGAGTACGACGAAGGCCCGAGTGACACCGCGGGCCACGTCCACGAGTTCGCCACGGCCGGGTTCGTGAACCTGGTCGGCGGCTGCTGCGGCACGACCCCGGCCCACATCGCGGAGATCGCCAAGCAGGTCGAGGGGGTCGCGCCCCGCGACGTCCCCGAGGTCGAGCCCGCGCTGCGGCTCTCCGGCCTGGAGCCGTTCACCGTGACCGAGGAGAGCCTCTTCGTCAACGTGGGGGAGCGGACCAACATCACCGGGTCGGCGAAGTTCCGCAACCTGATCAAGGCCGGCGACTTCGACACCGCGCTCTCGGTGGCCGCGCAGCAGGTCGAGAACGGCGCGCAGGTCATCGACGTCAACATGGACGAGGGCATGATCGACGGGGTCGCGGCGATGACCCGGTTCCTGACCCTGGTCGCCTCCGAGCCCGACATCTCCCGGGTCCCGATCATGATCGACTCCTCCAAGTGGGAGGTCATCGAGGCCGGCCTCAAGCTCGTCCAGGGCAAGCCGATCGTCAACTCGATCTCGCTCAAGGAGGGCGTGGAGTCCTTCGTCGAGCACGCCCAGCTGTGCAAGCGCTACGGCGCCGCCGCGGTCGTGATGGCCTTCGACGAGGACGGCCAGGCCGACTCCTACGAGCGCCGGATCGCGGTGTGCGAGCGGGCCTACCGGATCCTCGTCGACGAGGTCGGCTTCGAGCCCGACGACATCATCTTCGACCCCAACGTGTTCGCGGTCGCGACCGGGATCGAGGAGCACGCGACGTACGGCGTGGACTTCATCGAGGCGGTTCGCTGGATCAAGCAGAACCTCCCCGGGGCGAAGGTTTCCGGCGGCATCTCAAACGTGAGCTTCTCCTTCCGCGGCAACAACCCCGTGCGCGAGGCGATCCACGCGGTCTTCCTCTACCACGCGATCGAGGCGGGCCTGGACATGGGCATCGTCAACGCCGGTGCGCTCGTGCCCTACTCCGAGGTCGACCCCGAGCTGCGGGACCGGATCGAGGACGTCGTCCTCAACCGGCGCGCCGACGCCGCCGAGCGGCTGCTCGAGATCGCCTCGAAGTACAACAAGGACTCACCCGAGGCGGAGGCCAAGGCCGAGGCCTGGCGCGAGCTGCCGGTCGGGGAGCGGATCACCCACGCGCTGGTCAAGGGCCTGGATGCCTACGTCGAGGCCGACACCGAGGAGCTCCGCGCCGAGATCTCGGCTCGTGGTGGCCGTCCGATCGAGGTCATCGAGGGGCCGCTGATGGACGGCATGAACGTCGTCGGCGACCTTTTCGGTGCCGGCAAGATGTTCCTGCCGCAGGTGGTCAAGAGCGCCCGGGTGATGAAGAAGGCGGTCGCCTACCTGATCCCGTTCATCGAGGCCGAGAAGAAGCCGGGCGACGCCGAGACCAAGAACGGCACCATCGTGATGGCCACCGTCAAGGGCGACGTCCACGACATCGGCAAGAACATCGTCGGCGTGGTGCTGCAGTGCAACAACTACGAGGTGATCGACCTCGGTGTGATGGTGCCTGCGCAGAAGATCCTCGACGCCGCCAAGGAGCACGACGCCGACATCATCGGCCTCTCGGGCCTGATCACGCCGTCGCTGGACGAGATGGTCGGCTTCGCCACCGAGATGCAGCGCGTCGGGCTCGACCTGCCGCTGCTCATCGGCGGCGCCACCACCTCGCGGGCACACACCGCGGTCAAGATCGACAAGGCCTACGACGGCCCCGTCGTCTGGGTCAAGGACGCCTCCCGCTCGGTGCCCACCGCCGCCGCCCTCCTCGACGCCGGCCGGCGCGAGAAGCTGATGGCCGAGGTCAAGACCGACTACGACTCGCTCCGCGAGCGCCACGCCGAGCGACGCGAGCGGGTCTCCCTGACGTACGTCCAGGCGAAGGCCAACAAGCCCGAGATCGACTACGCGTTGCTGCCGGCGGAGCCGGCGCAGCCCGGCGTGCACACGTTGCTCGAGTACCCGATCGCCGAGCTGCGCGACTACATCGACTGGCAGCCGTTCTTCAACGCCTGGGAGATGAAGGGGCGCTTCCCCGACATCCTCAACAACCCGGCCACCGGTGAGGCCGCGCGCAAGCTCTACGACGACGCGCAGGAGATGCTCGACAAGATCATCGAGGAGAAGTGGCTCGAGGCGCGCGGCGTCTACGGCCTCTTCCCGGCCAACTCGACCGGCGAGGACGTGGTCGTCTATGCCGACGACTCGCGCACCGAGGAGCGCGCGACGCTGTTCCAGCTGCGTCAGCAGGGCCAGCACCGCGACGGCATCTCCAACAAGTCGATGGCCGACTTCGTCGCTCCGGTCGGCGAGGGGGCTGACCACGTCGGCGCCTTCGCGGTGACGGCCGGCATCGGCCTGCCCGACCGGGTCAAGGCGTTCAAGGACGACCTCGACGACTACTCCGCGATCCTGCTCGAGGCCCTCGCCGACCGCCTCGCCGAGGCGTTTGCGGAGCGGCTCCACGAGCGCGTACGCACCGAGTTCTGGGGCTACGCCGCCGACGAGGGCAAGCTCCCCAACGAGGACCTGATCGCCGAGAAGTACTCCGGCATCCGCCCCGCTCCGGGCTACCCGGCCTGCCCCGACCACACCGAGAAGCAGACCATCTGGTCGCTCCTCGACGTCGAGGCGAACACCGGCATCGAGCTCACCGAGTCGATGGCGATGTGGCCGGGCGCGTCGGTCTCTGGCCTCTACTACGGCCACCCCGACTCGCAGTACTTCGTCGTCGGTCGTATCGGTCAGGACCAGGTCGCCGACTACGCCCGTCGCAAGGGCTGGACGATGACCGAGGCCGAGCGCTGGCTGTCGCCGAACCTGGGCTACGACCCGGAGGACTGATCCTCGGGGTTGTCCAGCCACGCAGGCGGGACCTGGCCGACGCTGACCACGTTCCAGAACGCCGTACGCCGCGTCAGGATCGTGACGAGGTGGTAGCCGTCCGGGTGGCGGGTGAGCACACCCGCCACCGGGTCGCGCTGCCGATCCAGGGTCAGCGGGATGACATGAGCCCAGGTCTCGCTGCCGGGGTACCAATAGGCGCCGACCGTCGAGGCGTCCCAGGTGCCGAGGGCGGCATTGGCCTCGGCGACCGCCGGCCGAAGCCGGGCCAGGAGCTCCTCGGGCTCCATGCCGGCGCGGTCGGCGTGGTCGTAGGCGATGTGAAGACCGCCGACGGCCGTGATCCGTGCACCGTTGTCGAAGGCAGGCGGAGCCCAGCTCTCCAGCGCCGTCCGGCAACGCTGGCAGTCGTCGTCGCGACTCCAGTCGGCGAACTCGACGTCATCGACGGCCAGGTCCTCACCGCGGCTGGTGACGAGCACCAGCCGCAGGCCGTCCTGGTCGCGCAGCGGCAGCGGGTTGTGCTCGAGCCCGTCGCGGAAGTGCAGCAGCGCGGAGGCCTCGTTGACACCGATCCGGTGTACGACCGCGCTGCGCAGCCCCTGGAGCCGCGCCTTCGGCGACTCCTGCCGGAGCAGCGCCGGATCGACCAGGTCCGCCAGCCACTCGACCAGGTCGACGGTGAGCAGCCGCTCGGTCTCAGCAGGCAGCACGAGGGAGGAGGTCGGGAGCCATGCGGGACACCGTATCCGCCTCCGGGCCGCCCTCGCCGACGCGGTTAGGCTCGGACGGTGCGACACGATGAGCAGTGGGCGAGGGAGCGGTTCGGGGGCGCCCCGGTCGCGCGGCTGGCGACGGTCTCGGCCGATGCGGCGCCCCGGATCGTGCCGATCGTGTTCGCCCTGGTGGACGACGTGATCCTCACCGCGGTCGATCACAAGCCCAAGTCGACCACCCGGCTGCGGCGGCTCGAGGACATCGCGGCGAACCCGGCGGTGTCGCTCCTGGTCGACGCCTACGACGACGACTGGTCGCAGCTGTGGTGGGCGCGCGCCGACGGCGTCGCCCGGGTGCACGCGTCCTACGACCTCGACCCGCTGGTCGCGAAGTACGCCGACTACCGCGCACAGCCGCCGACCGGGCCGGTGATCGTCATCGAGGTCACCCGATGGTCCGGCTGGTCGGCGACCTGACGCTTCGGGATCAGCGGGGGCGTCGGAAGGGGCGCAGGATCTCTCCGCTGGGAGACGGACCGCGGGAGGGCATCGCCGGAGGCACCGGCGGGGCGGCTCCGGCCCAGGGGCTGCGTGCGTCCAGGACGGTGGCCCACTGGGACGCGGTGGGACGTAGTCCGGGAGGGCCGGCGGCCTGGTCCATCAGCCGGGTCAGCGGCCCGACCAGGATGCCGGCCTGGCCGGCGAAGGTCAGGTCGGGCCGGAGCGCAGGGGCGGCGTTGCGGTCGCCGGTGAGCACGCGGGCGATCGTGAGGGCCAGCTTGAAGCGGTCGCTGTCAGCGGTCGGCGGCATGCCGAGGTTGGTGGGGTCCTCCCAGCCGCGGGTGTCGGCGGGCGGCAGCACGCCGTCCTCGCCGGCCGGCCGGATCCCGTCGCAGTCGAGCAGCATCACCCGGGGGACCGGCGACACCGACCAGGCGATGTTGCGCGGAGAGAGGTCGCCGAGGACGAGCCCCTGCCGGTGCAGCGCGTCCATCACGGCGGCCAGCGCCCGCATCAGCAGCACTCGCTCGTAGATCCCGGGGCTGCGTACGTCTCCCGTGTCCACGAGCAGGCCCAGCTCCGCGAGCGCGGTGGCGGGACCGAACCCGGCCAGGAACGGCTCGTGGACCCGCTGCATCAGGAAGCCGGCGGTGCGCAGCCCGTCGAGCACGACCGTGTGCGGCCAGGCGGCGAAGTGGTCCACCTGCAGACCCTCGCTCTCGACCAGCCCGCGGATACGCACCAGCTCCGCCAGGGCACGGCCGTCCACGAGTCCGAGCTCGCGCGTTCGGTACAGCTTCGCGACCGTCCCGGGGTGGTCGGCCAGCTCGATGATGCGCCCCTGAGAGCCCTGGGCGATATGGCGTCCAAGACTCAGGTCGCTGAGCTGGATCTCGTTCACGGAACCTCCGGCTCCCGTCGTAGGTAGGCAGATCGTACGTGGCTGGGCGATCCCGTGCCGAGTCGACGGGTCAACTGGCGGCACGACTGATGACAGGATGGTCCCGGGACCGGCGAAGGAGGGCATGTGACAGGACAGGACGGGCGATCTCGGCTCGCGGCCTGGGCGGAGCAGAACATCTCCCGGCTCGCTGACGAGGCGTGCACGCAGGTCGCCGAGCGGATCGCGACCTACTACCGCGACCGGGAGAGTGGGCTGGTCTCCCTCGACGAGCTGCGGCGGTCCTTCGCCCACAACCTCCGCTCGGTGGTCGCAGCGATCGGCGACCCGCGCGCCCAGCTGGATCTGGAGGCATCCGACCGCACCGGCCGTCGCCGCGCGAAGCAGGGAGTGCCGCTGCCGGAGGTGCTGAGGGCCTACCGGATCTGCTTCGCCGCGCTCTGGGACGCCTTGGTCGAGCACGTGCAGGTCACCCGTCAGCCGGCGCTGACCGATGCCCTGATCGACACCGCCGGTGTCATCTGGCGTTTCACCGACGAGCACGCCGTGGTCCTGACCGAGGCCTACCGGGCGACCACAGCCGAGCTCATGCTCGCCGAGCAGCGACGACGCTCCGCGGTCGTGGAGGCGGTGCTCACCGGTCGTCCCGGACCCGAGTCAGGTCCTTGGGAGGCGGCGGCGCTGCTCGGTTTCCCAGCCGACGCGCTGCTGATCGTGGTCGCGGCCGAGACGAACGGGCTCGCCAAGGAGAGCCTGGTCAACGTCGAGCAGCGCCTCGCCGAGAAGGGCTTCGTCTCCGGATGGCGGCTGACCCCGGCGCAGCAGCTCGGCATCGTCTCGTTTCCCGAGGAGCGCGAGGAGGAGGTCCTGGAGACGCTGCGCGGCTTCGCCGACGCTCGGACCGGGGTGAGCCCGCCCTATGCCTCGCTGCCGGAGACTCCGCGGGCGCTGCGCCTGGCGCGAGCGGCGCTGGCCGGGCTGGAGCCCGGCAGCGCCGGGCTGCGAGCCTTCGACCACAGCCCGCTGGCCGCGCTTGTCGTCTACGAGCCCGCCGAGGGTCGCCGGCTCGCCGAGAACGTCTTGGGGGAGGTGCTGCGACAGCCGTCCGAGGACCGCGAGCTGCTGCTCGAGACCCTCGACATGTACCTGGAGCAGTCCGGCTCCGCCGAGCGCGCCGCCACCCTGCTCTACTGCCACCCCAACACCGTGCGCAACCGGCTGCGCCGGATCCAGGAGCTGACCGGCCGGTCCCTGGCCGAGCCGATGGACGTCGCCGAGCTGGCGACCGCCGCCTATGCCCTGCGGGTGGCGTCGGCGACGGAGCTGTGGGCGACCCACGCGCGGAAGCGGCCGGGCGTCAGCCCGCTGCGATCCCGGCCACCAGGTTGATCGTGCTCGCCAGCACCACCGCGCCGAAGACGTACGAGAGCAGGGTGTGCCTCAGCACGACGGAGCGGATCTCGGAGCTGGTCACCGAGGTGTCGGAGACCTGGTAGGTCATCCCGAGGTTGTAGCTGAAGTAGAAGAAGTCCCGGTAGGCGGGCCTGTCGTCGGAGTTGAAGTCGATCCCGCCTGCGTCGTCGGCGTAGTAGAGGTGCGCGTACCGCGCGGCGTACATCAGGTGCAGGCTCGCCCAGGCCAGGAAGACGCCCACGAGCGCGACCGCCGCGGCGAGGCGCCCCTGGGAGGAGTGGCCGACGACGAGGAGCATCACGATCCCGAGCAGCCCGCACAGCGAGATGGCGACCACGACGAGCTCCTCGGTCGCGGGCCGGAAGTCCTCGCGGCGGGTGTTGGCGCGGGTCGTGTCGGCATCGAGCGGCCACAGCGCGATCCAGCCGGACGCGACGAACGCCGCATGGACGACCGCCACCCCGAGAAGGGTGCCGATCTGCGCGTCGACGAGGAGTACGCCGGCCGCGGCAGTCAGCGCTCCGGCCAGCAGCGAGCCGGCCAGCCGGACCCCGGCGGCCGAGGGGAGGGGCGTGTGCGAACTCGTCCGACTCACGTCAGCAGGCTACCCGTCGTCGCCCGCCACAGCGGTCGGTGTGTGAGCCGACAGCGACTCTGGTCATGGGCTCCGAGGACGGCCAGCGCGGCGTACGGTGGTGTTCATCAGAACCGGCAGCGCGAACGAGAAGAGGACAGGTGCCCCTCAGCAGGATCGAGGAGTCGACCACCCGCAACGAGGGTGGGGTCGAGTTCGGTGGCGGACGGCTCGCGTACGCGCCTGGCGAGGCGACCGTGGCGGAGGCCATGGTCCGCCGACCGAAGCTGCTCCCGGCCACGGCGACCAGTGGTGACGTAAGTGAGCTCTTCCTCGACGACCACGTCCATGCCGCGCTGCTGTCCGACGGCGACAGGCTCCTGACCGTCATCGAGCGGCAGGACCTCATCGAGGTTCGCGACGACGAGCCGGCGACGGCGCTCGGGACCCTGTCGGGCCGAACGGTCGGTTCGGGGGCCGACCTGTGGTCGACCTGGACATCGATGACCAGTGTCGGCGTCCGCCGGCTCGCGGTGGTCGAGGACGGCCGGTGCGTCGGACTCCTCTGCCTCAAGCGCAGCGGTCGCGGCTTCTGCTGCGACGCCGGCGTGTGGGCGCGGGCTCTGGAGCGGGACAGCCGCCGCGGCTGCGTTCCTCAGTCATGACCGAGATGCGAGTAGGCAGGAGACTCAGGTGACGCCGCAGGACCGGGCGCAGGACGTACTGGCACCACCAGCGAAGGCGGCCATCTTCCTCACCGTGACGGTCAGGGATGGCAAGGAGCAGGAGGCGCGCGACGCGCTCGCGGACGTCGCCGGGGTCACCCGCGCGATCGGCTTCCGCATCCCGGAGGCTGCGCTCAGCTGTGTGGTCGGCATCGGGGCGGACGCCTGGGACCGGCTGTACGCCGTCCCACGCCCCGACGGGCTGCACCCGTTCCGCCCGCTCGCGGGGGAGAAACACGTCGCGGTCTCCACGCCCGGCGATCTGCTGTTCCACGTCCGCGCCGGACGCCCTGACCTGTGCTTCGAGCTGGGCCGCCAGCTGATGGTGCTCTTCGACGGGCTCGTCGACTGCGTCGACGAGGTCCACGGCTTCCGCTACTGGGACGAGCGCGACCTTCTGGGCTTCGTCGACGGCACCGAGAGCCCCACGGCGGCAGTCGAGTCCGGTCCGGCCGCGCTGGTCGGCTACGGCGAGGCCGGCGCCGAGGAGACGTACGCAGGGGCCAGCTACGTCATCGTCCAGAAGTACCTCCACGACCTGGACGCCTGGGACAAGCTCTCGGTCGAGGAACAGGAGCTGGTCGTCGGCCGCAAGAAGCTCAGCGACATCGAGCTGGCCGACTCGGTCAAGCCCGACGATTCCCACGTCGCACTCAACACCATCACCGACGCTGACGGCACCGAGCGCGTGATCGTGCGCGACAACATGCCGTTCGGCGCGGTGGGCACGGGGGAGTTCGGGACGTACTTCATCGGCTACGCCGCCGACCCGGGCGTGACCGAGGAGATGCTGCGCAACATGTTCCTGGGACGTACGCCCGGCCGGCACGACCGGATCCTCGACTTCTCCACGGCCGTCACGGGATGCCTCTTCTTCGTCCCGCCCGCAGCCTTCCTCGAAGATCCAGAGCCGTTCCTCGCCCGCCCCCGGGCCTGAGCGGATGATGACGTGGCCGCGGTGAGTGCGATCGGGGGAGTGCCTGAGGCGACCATGGCCTCGCCGGGAGCGCGCACCGACCGGGCCCTGGTCGCGGCCGCCCTGGTGGCGGCGGGCTGGGGCGCCAACCAGTTCACGCCGCTGTCGGTGGTCTACCGGCTCGAGGCGGGCTGGTCGACGATGTCGGTCGTCGAGGTGTTCACCGTCTACCTGGCAGGTCTGGTCCCGGCCCTGCTCCTCGGCTGCCGGACGGCCGACAGGTTCGGCCACCGCCGGGTCGTACGCATCGCCCTGGCCATCACCGCTGCCGGAAGCCTCCTGCTGGCACTGGCCGAGGTGTCCGGCGAGGTCGTCGTCGCGAGCCGGCTGGCGACCGGGGTCGCGGCGGGGCTGATCGTCTCGGCCGGTGCCGCGTGGCTGCGCGCGCTCTCGCCCGGCCCCGACCGAGGCGCCCGCTTCGCGGTGTACGCCACAGGAGCCGGCTTCGCCCTCGGCCCGCTGCTCGCGGGCACCCTCGCCGCCTGGCTCCCGGCGTCGTCCGTGGTGCCGTGCCTGGTGCACGGCGGCTTCGCGCTGCTGGTATTAGCGCTGACCGCTCGGATCCCGGAGATGTGCTCGATACCCGGCCGACCGCCCGCCTCGCCGGTCGGCGACCGCTGGTCGGCCATCACCCACCCGCGGTTCGTCGGGATCGTGCTGCCGGCCAGCCCGGCGATCTTCGCTGCGGTCACGGTCTCCTACGTCGTCCTGCCGCCTTTCGTCCTCGACCGCGTCCGCGACCACGCGCCGCTGTTCAGCGGTCTCGTTGCCGCCGTGACGCTGCTGGTCGGGCTGGCGGTGCAGCCGCTGGCCGCGAAGATCGACCGCCCCGGGAGCGCCCGGGCGACCCTCGTCGCGATGGGCACCGTGGTCATCGGGCTCCTGCTCGGCGCCCTCGCCATCGAGGAGGTCTCACCGCTCCTGGTCCTCGGCGCGGCCGTCTTCCTCGGCGCCGGCTACGGCCTGACCCTGGAGTCGGGGCTGGCCGAGATCGGGCGCCTGGCCCCACCCGGCGCGCTGCCGACGGTGTCGGCACTGTTCCAGGGCGTCGCTCACAGCGGCTTCCTGGCGCCGCTGCTGCTGGCGGTCATGGCGAGGTCCGCGTCCTATCCTGAACTCTTGGCGGGTCTGGCCCTGATCGGCCTCATGCTGCTCATCGGCGCAGCGGTGCACGCCGCCAGGCACGCCCACCCGGACCCCTCACGACCCGACCCCACACCACAGGAGCTGACATGGGAAGAGTGACAGTTGGACGGCCCGTGCTGCGGGTACGCGACGGCGTGATCTCGCGGCGGCCCGACACGCTGGCCGCGGAGGAGCCGATGGAGATCAGGGTCAACGGGCGACCGCTGACCGTCACGATGCGCACGCCCGGCGGCGACTTCGACCTGGCCATCGGCTTCCTGGTCAGCGAGGGTGTCGTGCACTCCGCCGACGACGTCGCGAGCGTCCGCTACTGCGCCGGTGCCACCGCCGACGGCGGCAACACCTACAACGTGGTCGACGTCGGCCTGGCCGCTCACGTGCCGCCACCCGACGCCTCCCTGGAGCGCAGCTTCTACACGACCTCCTCGTGCGGACTGTGCGGTAAGGCCTCGCTCGAGGCCGTGCGTACGTCCTCGGCCTGGTCGGTCGCCGAGGACACCCTGCGGGTCACCCCTGAGCTCCTGACCACCCTCCCGGAACGGCTGCGGGAGGCGCAGCGCGTCTTCGACAGCACCGGCGGCCTGCACGCGGCTGGGCTCTTCGACGCCGACGGCAACCTGCTCTGCGTACGCGAGGACGTCGGCCGCCACAACGCGGTCGACAAGGTCATCGGGCACGCGCTGCGCGAGGGTCTGGTACCGCTGCGCAACAGCATGCTGATGGTGAGCGGCCGGGCCTCCTTCGAGCTCGTCCAGAAGGCCGTGATGGCCGGCATCCCGCTGCTCGCCGCCGTCTCGGCCCCCTCCTCGCTCGCCGTCGACCTGGCCGACGACAACGGCCTGACCCTGGTCGGCTTCCTGCGGGGAACATCGATGAACATCTACGCAGGAACCGACCGCATCGAGGCCGTCCCCGTCGGCTGAGGGTCAGCTGCTGGGGGTGACCCTGACCTTGAGGTTCTTCATCAGCGGCTGGTCGCTCTGGACGCTGTAGTCGCTGGCCCCGATCAGCACGTTCATCTCCGGCATGTAGCCCGCGGCGCTGCCGCGAGGAAGGTCGTAGCGCAGGGCGCGGTAGCCGCGAAGCGACCGGACGCTGCCGTCCTTGGCGGTGGCGACGATGTCGACCAGGGAGCCCTCCGTGATCCCGCGCGAGCGCATGTCGTCCTCGTGCATGAGGATCAACGTGCGCAGGTTCTTGATGCCCCGGTAGCGGTCGTCGTCGGAGTAGATCGTGGTGTTCCACTGGTCGTGGGAGCGCATCGTCTGGAGCACGAGTACGTCATCGTCAGCCGGGATCACATCCGGCAGCGGCGTCGCGGCGAACTCCGCACGGCCGGACGGCGTGTGGAAGACCAGCTCGCGGGCGGGCTGCTTGAGCCGGAAGCCGAGGGGAAGGCGGACCCGGCGGTTGAAGTCCTCGAACCCGATCAGGGCCTTGGCCATCACGTCCCGGATCCGGTCGTAGTCCTCGACCCACGACTCCCACGGGCTGGTGCTCGCAGGCAGGGTCGCCCGCGCCATGCCGGCGATGATCGCGGGCTCGGAGCGCAGATGAGGTGAGGCCGGTCGCTTCATCCCACGGGAGAGGTGGACCATGCTCATCGAGTCCTCGACGGAGGTCTCCTGGAGGCCAGCGGCCTGGTGGTCCTTCTCGGTGCGGCCAAGGCAGGGGAGGATGAGCGCTGTGCGGCCGTGGACGAGGTGGCTGCGGTTGAGCTTGGTGCTCACCTGGACGGTCAGCTCGCAGTTGCGCAGGCCGCTGGAGGTGTAGACGGTGTCCGGCGCGGCCATGACGAAGTTGCCGCCCATGCCGACGAAGACCTTGACGTCGCCCTCGTTCATGGCCCGCATGACGCCGACGGTGTCGAGGCCGCGCTCCTGCGGCGGGGTGATGTCGCAGACCTCACCCAGCCGGTCGAGGAACGCGGCGGACGGCTTGTGGTCGATGCCGCAGGTGCGGTTGCCCTGGACGTTGCTGTGGCCGCGTACGGGGGAGGGGCCGGCGCCCTCGCGGCCGAGGTTGCCGCGCAGGAGGAGGACGTTGACGATCTCGCGCACGGTGTCGACGCCGTGCTCGTGCTGGGTCACGCCGAGGCACCAGCTGATCAGCGTACGGTCGGAGGCGGAGTAGACGGCGGCCGCGTTGCGGATGTCGTCCTCGCTGAGCCCGGCCTGGTGGGTGAGGTCGGCCCAGGAGGTCGACTCGACCAGGGACCGGTAGGCCTCGAAACCCGAGGTGTAGCGCTCGATGAACTCGGTGTCGAGCGCCTTCGGATCGGTGCGGTGCTCCTCGAGGAGCACCTTCGCCATGCCGCGCAGCAGAGCCAGGTCGCCGCCGGGGCGGACCTGCAGGTTGAGGGTGCTGGTGCGGGTGGCCTTGTTGAGCGCCATGTCGACGAACTCGTGCGGGATGATCGCCTTACGGGCGGCGGCCTCGACCAGCGGGTTGATGTGCACGATCTGGGCGCCGCGGTCGTACGCCTCGGTCAGCGCGGTGAGCATCCGGGGAGCGTTGGAAGCGGCGTTGACGCCCAGGATGAAGAGCGCCTCGGCGGTCTCCCAGTCCTCGAGATCCGCGGTGCCCTTGCCGGTGCCGAGGGCGGCGGTGAGGGCTCGCCCCGACGCCTCGTGGCACATGTTGGAGCAGTCGGGCAGGTTGTTGGTGCCGAACTCGCGCGCCCACAGCTGGTAGAGGAACGTGGCCTCGTTGCCGAGCCGGCCCGAGGTGTAGAACGCGGCCTCGTCAGGGCCGTCGAGCCCGCGCAGGGTCTCGCCGACCAGCGCGAACGCGTCTGCCCAGGAGATCGGGACGTAGCGGTCGCTCGCCTCGTCGTAGACCATCGGCTCGGTCAGCCGACCCTGGTCTTCGAGCTCGAAGTCGGACCAGGTCTCCAGCTCCGAGACCGTGTGGGTGGCGAAGAAGTCGCGGTCCACGCGCTCGCCCGTCATCTCCCACACGACGTGCTTCATGCCGTTCTCGCACAGGTCGAGCTTGAGCCCCTTCAGATCGTCGGGCCAGGCGCAGCCCGGGCAGTCGAACCCGTCGTTCTCGTGGTTCATCTTGAACATCGCCCGGGTCCCGGAGACGACGGCATGCTCGCGGGAGAGCACCTTCATAACCGAGGTCGCCGCGCCCCATCCGGCCGCCGGGTGGTGGTAGTCGCGCTGCTTCCACTCACCCGTGGGCACGGGCCCCTCGCCGGAGGTGTCCTGGTCGACCATCTCGCGCTCCTGTGCATGTCGTTTCCGCGGGCGAAGGGTGGTGTGCCTCGCCTCGTTGTCGACGCTAGTCCCGCCGGGCACGTCATCGCGAGCGTCCACGAGCCCGGCGGCGCGATCGTGTCGGCCCCGACAGCCTCGACGGTGACCGGGGACAAGCGGTCCGCTCTTGACAGAGATTTGAAATCTAATACGATTTAAAAAAGAGCAGATCGGAGTAGCTGATGAGCGGTGCCATCCCCACGGATCGCAGCCTGTACGAAGACGACCACGAGGCGTTCCGGGAGACCGTCCGGGCGTTCGCGGACAAGCACGCGGCGCCCAACGCCGAGCGGTGGGGCCGGGAGGGCAAGGTCGACCGCTGGCTGTTCACGGAGGCGGCGAAGGCGGGTGTCCTCGGCTTCAACATCCCCGAGGAGTTCGGCGGGGGAGGCACCCGCGATTTCCGGTTCAACGCGATCTTCGGCGAGGAGCTGGCCCGTCACCCGGTCTCCGACGGCCTCGCCGGCGTCGGGCTCTCCAACGACATCGTGATCCCCTACTTCACCGACCTGACCGACGACGAGCAGAAGCGCCGCTGGCTTCCGGGCATCGCAGCCGGTGAGCTGATCGTGGCCGTCGCGATGACCGAGCCCGGCACCGGATCGGACCTCTCCGGCATCCGCACGAGCGCAGTCCGGGACGGCGACGACTACGTCGTCAACGGCTCCAAGGTCTTCATATCCAACGGACAGAACGCCGACCTGGTCGTCACCGCAGTACGCACCGGTGATGACCGACACAAGGGCATCAGCCTCCTCGTCATCGAGGCCGACGCCCCCGGCTTCAAGCGCGGCCGCAACCTGGAGAAGGTCGGCCTGCACGCCCAGGACACCAGCGAGCTCTTCTTCGAGGACGTACGCGTCCCGGCGGCCAACCTGCTCGGTGAGGAGGGCAGCGGCTTCCTCGGCCTGATGCGCAACCTGCCTCAGGAGCGGATCTCGATCGCCGCCAACGCGGTCGCCGCCTCCGAGGGCGTGCTCGAGCGCACCCTGACGTACGTCAAGGAGCGCCAGGCCTTCGGCAAGCCGATCGGGTCCTTCCAGAACACCCGGTTCGAGCTGGCCGACATGGTCACCGCCGTCCGGGTCAGCCGCTCCTACATCGACGACCTCCTCGCCCGGCACTCCCGCGGCGAGCTGAGCGCCGTCGACGCCGCAGCCGCGAAGTTCTGGACCACCGAGCAGTACGTCCAGATCGTCGGCCGCTGCGTCCAGCTGCATGGCGGCTACGGCTACATGCTCGAGTACCGGATCGCGCAGGACTACCTCGACTCCCGGATCACCACCATCTACGGCGGCACGACCGAGATCATGAAAGAGATCGTCGGCCGCGACCTCGGGCTGTGATCAGGAGCCGGTGACCGTCCGTCGCACCATGTCCTGGGCGACGGCGATCACCTCCTCGAGAGGGCGGACCTCGGGCCGCCACCACTCGAGGACCCAGTTGAGCGAGCCGAGCAGGAGCATCCGGAAGGTCGTGGCGTCGAGGTCCTCGCGGATCGCGCCCTCCTTCCTGGCCGCGTCGAAGAGGTCACGCCAGTAGTGGCTGTAGAGCGACTCCTCGGCGGCAGGCCGATCCCGCAGCGCCTCGGGCACGTGCCGGGCGTTGCGGATCGAGGCGGTCGCGTAGTCGGAGATCTCCAGCTCGTAGCGAAGGTGGGCGTCGATGGCGGTCATGATCCGGTCGAGGGGAGTGGTGCCGTCGGGGAGCGCCGCGACGACCTCCTCGACGTGGATGCGGACGTCGTGCGCGCCGGCCCACATGACCTCCTCGACCAGCTCGTCGCGGGAGGCGAAGTAGTAGTAGATCGCCGGTGCCTGGACCCCGGCCACGTCCGCGACCTCGCCCAGGCGCATACCGGCGTACCCTCTCTGCGAGAGCACGGTCGCCGCCGCGTCCAGGATGCGTTTGCGGGTCTTCTCCGACTTCGATGCCACACGGGAAATTCTAATACAGATTCAGTTTCGTGGCGCCAATCACATCCGCGGAGTCACATTCGCGCTGCGCCGTCGGCGATCGCCCGGCGAATCCGCGGATAGGTGCCGCAGCGGCAGATGTTGCGGATCGTATCGAGGTCGGCGTCGGTGACGGTGCGCCTCTCCGCCGATACCCGCCGCACCAGGTCGACGGCGGCCATGATCTGGCCCGGCTGACAGTAGCCGCACTGGGCCACGTCGTGGTCGAGCCATACCTGCTGCATCGGGTGCAGTCCGTCGGGCCCCTCGTCGACGGTCGCGGGGAGCCCCTCGATCGTGGTGACCTCGTCGTCGGGCCCCAGGTCGGACACAGGAACGGCGCACGGGTTGAAGGCGCGGCCGTTGAGGTGCGAGGTGCAGGCCTTGCATACGTTGATCCCGCATCCGTACTTGGGACCGGTGACGCCGAGCAGGTCGCGGAGCACCCAGAGCAGGCGTACGTCGTCCTGGACCTCGACATCGATCTGCTCGCCGTTGAGCCGGAAGGTGTGGGTGGGCACGTGCCCTCCTTGTGGATTCAGTCTTTCAATCGATGTGGTCGAGGCCGTCGGTCGGCGAGGCCGGTACGGGCGGGACGGTCGGCTTGGGCTCGAAAGCGAGCGTGTCGTGGTTGATCGGGAAGTCGGTGGGCATCGTTCCGGTCGCCCGGCCGTACGCACAGGCGACCGCTGCCATCGAGGCGGCCACGCCGAGCTCACCGGCGCCACCGGGCTCGCCGGAGCCGGGCACGATGACGACGCGTACGTCCGGCGGGGTGTTCCATTGCCGGGTGTAGAAGTAGTTGTCCCAGCTCGCCTCGAGGAAGTGCCCGTCGCGCAGGTGCAGGCTGGAGGTGAGCGTCTGGGCGATACCGTCCATCAGGCAACCCATCATCTGCGCCTCCAGACCGCGGGGGTTGACCACGGTGCCGACGTCGACGGCGATGACCGCCTTGGTGACCCGAGGGCCGGTCACGGCATCGCGGATCTGGCGGCCGACGGTCTCCGGGCGGCAGTCGATCTCGACCAGCACGGCGCTGGTGGAGTGGTACTCACTGTGGAAAGCGATGCCTTGGGCGACCCCGTTCGGGAGCGTACGTCCCCACTCGCCGGCCTCGGCGACCCGGTCCAGGACCGCGCGGTCGCGGGCGTTGCGCAGGTGGTCGCGCCGGAAGCGGTACGGATCCCTGCCGGTCCTGGCGGCGAGTCGGTCGACGATCAGCTCGCGGGCACAGGTCATGTCGGGGGAGTAGACGTTGCGCATCGAGCCCGTGTTGAACCCGGTGTCGGTCTCGTTGAGCACCCGGGTCGCGGGCCCGAAGTTGTAGGGCATGTTCTGGGAGAGCTGGAAGAAGACCTCGGAGAAGGCCCGGTCGCCGACCGGCAGCTGGGCGGCGAGGGAGGTGATGATCTCCCCGAGGCCGTGGCCGAGGTCGGTCGAGACGCTGGTGTGGGACTGCTGGTAGCCGAGCACCGTGCTGCCGGCGTACGCCGCCCGCACCCGCGACCTCGCCATCGGATGGGCGCGGCCCTGACGAGAGTCGTCGGCCCGATGCCACATCAGCTTGACCGGCTTGCCCAGCTTCTGGGAGACCTCGGCCGCCTCCAGGGCGGCATCGAAGAAGAGCCGGCGGCCGAACGACCCGCCACCCTCGGTGACGTGCACCCTGACGGCAGGGATCGGCAGGCCCAGCCGGGCGGCGATGGTCTCCTGGGCGACGATCGGCGACTTCAGGGACGACCAGATCTCGGCTCGGTCGCGACGTACGTCGGCGATGGCGCAGTTGGTGTCCAGGGCGCTGTTGGAGCGGAACCGGAACGTGAAGGTGGCCTCCACCGTGGGGGTCAGCGGTGGAGGGCCCAGCGGTGCCTCGGCGCGTCGCAGCTCCTCGAGCACCGCGTCGTCGTCCTTGCCCTCGGCGGCGCCCGCTCCCCAGGTCACCTTCAGCGCCCGGACCGCGTCGATGCACTGGCCGAAGGTGCGTGCCCGGACGGCGACCCCGGTGGAGATCGTGACCACGTCGGTGACGCCGGGCATCGTGCGAACGTCCTCGGCGTTGGCCACCGAGCGGACGGTGCCGTTGATGGTCGGAGGGCGACAGACCATCGTCGGCAGCGCCTCGGGCACCTCGAGGTCCATCGTGAACTTCTTGCGCCCCGTCACGGCGGCCCGGGCGTCGACCCGGTTGCGCGGAGTGCCGATCACCGTGAAGTCGGTGTCGGGCTTGAGGGTCACGTTCACCGGCTCGGTGCGTACGCTCGCGGCGCGAGCCGCCAGGTCGCCGATCGGGATCCGTCGGCTTCCGCCCACGACCAGGCCGTCGGTGATCGTCAGCGCCGCGGTCCGGGTGCCGAGCTCGGCTGCGGCAGCCGCCAGCAGCCGGGCGCGGGCGATCCCCGCGGCGACCCGGATCGGGATGTAGGTGGCGATGGTGGTGTTCGACGCGCCGGTGAGCTGGTTGAAGAGCAGCTCGGGCCGGGCGTCGGCGAGGGTGACATGGACCCGGTCGAGCGGCACGCCGAGCTCCTCAGCGATCAGCATCGCCGAGGATGTGGTGATCCCCTGGCCCACCTCGGCGCGGGGGAGTGCGAAGCTCACCGTGCCATCGGTGCCGACCTCGACGGTGATCAGGCTCGCCGTCGGGATCGCCGCGACCGTCATCATGTCGTTGAGGTCGAGGATCTCGGTCGGCTCGGGCCACGGGATGCCATCGGCGACCGGACCGGTCGCCCCGGCGGGCTCGGCCAGTCCGAGATCGGCCGCCGCGACGAGCGTCGGGGCGGCGAGAACGTAGCCGAGGAAGGTGCGTCTGCGCAGCTGTTCCACGGTCAGAAGCTGCGGTTGCCGTCGGGGATGGTGATCGCGGTGCCCTGTCCCTTGGTCAGGTAGAACATCAGGTACCGCCGGGCGACCTCGTCGATGGTCCAGGCCAGCGCCGGCGCCAACGGCAGGCTGACCGCACCCTGGCGGATCTTGATGAACCACGGCCAGGCGGCCCGGATCGCCGACTCCCAGAACGGATGCCTGTCGATGCCGTCCCAGTCGGCCACCCGGTCCCCGACGAGGAACCTGGCCAACGCGTCGACGGCCGGCCGCGAGAACGAGCCAGGGCTGGTCTGCTCGGCGAGCTGCCCGAGCAGGATGTCGGTCAGGACCACGCCCTCCGAGGTCGGGCCCAGGATCGGGTCGAGCAGCTGGTCGGACTGCTGGTTCGCGGCCTCCCAGGTGGCGGGGATGTACTCGGCGGGGACTCCGAGCATGTAGGCGTTGACCTGCCAGTTGTGCAGGTAGCCCTCCTTCTGTGCGGAGGTCATGTCCAGATCCCACTCGACGAGCTTGCGCATCGTCCAGGTCGCCAGGCTGTGCCAGGTGATCATGATGTCGCCGATCGAGATCGGGATCTGCTGCCCACCGCTGGTCTCGACCCAGTGCGGCGACTCGGGAAGCAGGTTGCGTACGGCCGCGTGCACCATCCGAGTCTTGACGGCCTGCGCCTGGGCCTTGCCGTCGGGCTCGTACGCGTTTGGGTCACCGACAGCGAAGCCGAGCATGCTGGTCTTGGCGACCCGGTCCTCCATGTCTGCGCCGCCCTTGGAGTAGTAGACGGCTCTCGCCTCACGCGGGATCGCGGTCGAGAGCATCCCGCCGCCGGGCCCGTTGCAGAGGTTGAGGAGCAGGCCGTTCGACGTGTTGAAGGCCGCGGCGGCACGCAGCTTGGCCATGTCCGCCCACTCGGGCAGGCGGCGCGCCCGCGCCATCCAGTCCCGTACGTCACCGGGCAGCCCGTCGGGGAGCGGCTGGCTGTTGTGGTTCCAGCCGAGGATGGCGGCGTTGACGGCGGGTACGTCGCCACGATCGAGGACGGCGCCCATGAGGTGGTCGATCTCTTCGTCCCACAGCCATTGAGGGTCGATGCCGGTGCCGGTCCCGGCCACGGACAGTGCCGGGTCCCAGGTCCAGGGGACGGCGGCCCGCGCCGCCGCCATGGGGCCGCCCAGGGAGGCGACCGTCCCGGCGGCGATGCTGGAGGCGATCAGGAACTTACGTCGGCTGAGCTCGTGCATGATGCTCCTCGGTCAGCTGGGGTAGTTGGGGTTGTTGCCGGTGGGGATCTCGATGCTGATCTGCTCGCCGCGAGCGAGGAAGAGCAGCACGGCCTTCCGCAGGAACTCGTCGAACATCCAGTAGGTCGGGGGTGCGAGCGAGAGTGGCTGGCCGGACTCGCGGAAGGCGACGAACACGGGCCAGCCGACCTTGATGGTCGTGTCGAGGGCGGGGTGGCGGGGGAGCTCGAGCCACTCGGCGACCTCGTCGCCGAGCATGAACCGGCTCATCGACTCCAGGGCGGGGCGGGTGAAGAGGGTGCCGTCGATCTCGGCGCCGAAGTCGAGCAGGATGTCGGCGAGCGCGACGCCCTCCTCGGTGTGGGCGAGCAGCGGGACCAGCACCTGCTCGCGCTGGCTGAGCGCGTCGGCCCAGGTCGCGGGGATGTACTCGTCGCGGACGCCCAGCATGTGGGCCGTCACCTGCCACACGTGCAGGTAGCCCTCGCTGAGATCGGCAGGCCGCTCGACCTCCCACTCGTCGAGCTTCTGCCACACCGAGGAGGCCAGGCTGTGCCAGGTCACCATGATGTCGCGCTGGCTGATCGGGATCTCCTCGTCGGCGGCCGCCACCCAGTGCGGCGACTGGGGGAGGAGGTGGCGGACGGCAGCGTGGATCAGACGCGTCTTCACGCAGGTCACGATCATCTCGCCGCCCGGGCCGTAGGCGCCGTCGACGCCGATGTCGTAGCCCAGCTTGGCGGTCTTCTTGATCCGGTCGCGCATGTCGCTGCCGCCGTAGGAGTAGTAGACCGCTCGTGCCTCGCGGGGGATCGCGGTCGACATCATGCCGCTGTTCATCCCGTAGAGGACGCCGAGGTAGAGCCCCCAGCGCTCGGTGAACTCGAACGCGTCGGCGAGCTTGGCCTGATTCGCCCATGGCGGAAGCTGTCGTGCCGACTCGATGAAGGCGTACAGATCGCTGGGCAGTGAAGTCGGGGTCGGCTGATCGTTGCGTGTCCAGCCGCGCAGGGCGTCGTTGACGGCATCCACGTCGCCGTGCTGAATCAGGTCGGCCACCACCTGGTCGGCCTCGGGGTCCCACACCGTCGCCGGGTCGGTGCCTGCCCCGACACGTGCGATCGACGCCGATGCGGGCCAGGTCCACAGCGGCGCGGTCAACGCGGCGGCGCCTACCGTTCCGCCCGTGATCAAGAGCTTCCGTCTGCTGAGGTCTGCCATTGCCACCACTCCTCATCATCGAGTCTTCGAAGTGATCCGTGTCACTTCGGCCCTGATAGCGTAGAGCCACTATCGGCAAACTGCCAGTAGCAATTGGCAGTTTGCCGATAAAGTGTGTCGGGGCGGCATGGCTGGTCCGGCTGAGAGAGGATGGGGCGATGGCAACTCCGCGAGTGCGCATGCAGGCCGACCGCCGGCGCGACCTGATCGTCGTGGCGGCGGCGCACGTCTTCGCCGAGCGTCGCTACGACGACGTGTCCACCACCGAGCTCGCCCGGGCCTGCGGAGTCAGTCGAGGCTTGCTCAGCCACTACTTCCTGACCAAGCGAGATCTCTACCTCGCCGTCATCGGCCGCTTGGTCGACGTGCCGCGACTCCCGATGCCCGCGTACGTCGAGGGGGCAACTGTCGAGGACCGAATCGGCCGCAGTGTGGCCGAGTGGGTCGACATGGTCGTCGCTCGCAAGGACGCATGGCTTGCCGTCTCCGGCTTCGTCGGTGAGTCCCGCGATGAGGAGATCTCGAAGATCCTGGAGGACTACATCGAGCGTATGGTCGACCAGATCTGCGAGCTTGCCGGGCTGCATGCGGTCCGTGAGCACCCGGCCGTGAGGACGGCGTTGCACGGCTATTCGGCTTTCGCGACGACTGTGACCCGGCGCTGGCTGCTCAGTGCGGACGCTCCTCGAGGGCAGCTGGAGCGGATGCTCGGCGACACGCTGGTCAGTCTGGTCCGGGTCACCGTCCCCGCGCTCACTGGCGACCAGGGCTCGACGCGACCGGGTCCGGCCTCCGCCTGACCCGGTCGGGGCCTCTGTCCGAGACGACCCTTGCGCTCGAATATGAATCTGTATTAAAAAATGCTGTGACGGAAACCACACAGCATGGTTCCGACAGGGAGAGGGAGACCGATGACCGACCGAGTTGCGCAGGCCCCGGCCTGGACGTTCCGCAGTCACTGGATGAGCCAGACCGCCGGTCACGCGGTGATGCGGCCGGATGCGACGGCCTTGCGCTTTCTCGGCGTGGACACCACCTGGCAGCAGCTGCACGAGCGATCGCTGAGTTTCGCCGGCGCGCTGCGGGGGCGCGGCGTCCAGCAGGGCGACCGGGTGATCCTGCTGACCCTCAACCGGCCCGAGTTCGTCGAGGCGGTCTTCGGGATCAACAGCCTGGGCGCGATCGCGGTGCCGGTCAACGCCCGACTGGCTCCGCCCGAGATCGTGGGTCTGGTCGAGGACAGCGGGTCGACCGTCATCGTGACCGAGCAGCTCCTTGCCCCGCTCGCCGCGGCCGTCGCTGCGCTCGCGCCTGCGCTGAAGACCCAGGTCGTCATCGGCGAGGCCGAGGGGATGGAGACGTACGAGAGCCTGGTGGAGGCCAGCGACCCGATCGAGCTCGGTGACATCCCCGAGGACTCGGTGGCGCTGATCATGTACACCTCCGGCACCACCGGGAAGCCCAAGGGCGCGATGCTGACGCATCACAACATGCAGATGCAGGCGCTGACCTGCATCCGCGCCAACGACGTCGGCGACGAGTCCGACATCGCGTTCATGACCGCGCCCTTCTTCCACATCGCCGGGCTGGGCTCGCTGGCCGCCAACTTCGTGCTCGGCATCCCGAGCGTGATCCACCCCCTCGGCGCCTTCGACGCGGGCGAGGTCGTCGACGCCTGGGAGCGCGAGGGCGCCACCGTCGTCTTCAACGTGCCCCAGCAGTGGCAGGCCATCTGCGCGCTGCCGGGCATCAAGGAGCGCGACCTGAAGCTGCGGATCATCTCCTGGGGCGCTGCCCCGGCCTCCGAGACGCTGCTCGAGGCGATGGCCGACACCTTCCCCGACGCGCTCAACGTGGCCGTCTTCGGGCAGACGGAGACCTCGCCGATCACCTGCGTGCTGCGTGGGGAGGAGTCGCTGCGCAAGCTCGGCTCTGTCGGCCGCCCGATCCCGACGATCCAGTACCGGATCGTCGACGGCAAGATGAACGATGTGCCCGTCGGAGAGGTCGGCGAGATCGTCTACCGCGGCCCCTCGGTCACCCGGGGCTACTGGAACAACCGCGAGGCCACCGAGAAGGCGTACGTCGGTGGCTGGTTCCACTCCGGCGACCTGGTCCGCCAGGACGAGGAGGGCTTCGTCTGGGTCGTGGACCGGGCCAAGGACATGATCATCAGCGGCGGCGAGAATATTTACAGCGCCGAGGTCGAGAACGCCATCCACGCCCATCCGGCGGTGCTGGAGGCGGCCGTGGTCGGCCGCAGCGACGAGCGCTGGGGCGAGGTGCCGGTGGCGTACGTCGTGCCCAAGCCGGGCGAGAGCCTCGATCTCGAGGGGCTCAACGAGTTCCTCACCACCCGGCTGGCCCGGTTCAAGCTCCCCAAAGACCTCGTCGTGCTCGAGGTGCTGCCGCGCAACGCCGGTGGCAAGGTGCGCAAGACCGAGCTGCGGACCCAGGGCTGAGGCGTTCATGTTCCCCGGAGTCTGGGCCGCACGCACTCCTGACAAGCCCGCCATCGTGATGGCGGGGTCGGGGCGGGTGCTCACCTACCAGGAGCTCGAGGACCGCAGCCTCCAGCTGGCGCGACACCTGCAGTCCTGCGGGCTGCGGCGCGGCGACGTGGTCGCGCTGCTGACCGACAACCGGCCGGAGGCGTACGAGGTCTACTGGGCGGCGCTGCGCTCGGGGCTCTACGTCACCGCGGTCAACAGCCACCTCTCCGCCGACGAGGTCGCCTACATCGTCACTGACTGCGGCGCGAAGGCCCTGGTGGTCTCCGCGGACGTCCCCGCGGTCGAGAGTTTGAAGGTCGAGGTGGCCCACCGGCTGGCCTACGGAGGCGAGGTCGCCGGCCATGGCTCCTACGAGGCGGCGCTGGCGGCTGCCGGTGCCGGGTCGATCGAGGAGTCCCACGGCGACGACCTGCTCTACTCCTCGGGCACCACCGGGCGCCCGAAGGGAATCAGATCGCCGCTGCCGGATATCACCGTCGGGGAACCGGGCTACGTCTACCCGCTGGTCTTCGGCACCACGTACGCCTTCGACGACTCCTCGGTCTACCTGTCCCCGGCGCCTGTCTACCACGCGGCGCCGCTGCGGTTCGGCGGTGTGGTGCACGCCTATGGCGGCACGCTGGTGATGATGGAGCGCTTCGACGCCGAGCAGGCGCTGGCCACGATCGAGCGTCACGGCGTCACCCACACCCAGATGGTGCCGACGATGTTCGTGCGGATGCTCAAGCTGCCCGAGGACGTACGCCGCTCCTACGACGTCTCCTCGCTGCGATGCGTCGTCCACGCGGCGGCGCCGTGCCCTGTCGAGGTCAAGCGCCGGATGATCGAGTGGTTCGGCCCGATCGTCGAGGAGTACTACGCCTCCACCGAAGGCATGGGCGCGACCGCGATCGACTCGGCGACCTGGCTCGAGCACCCCGGCTCCGTCGGCCGCCCGATCATCGGCGTTCCGCACATCGTCGGCGAGGACGGGCGTGAGCTCGGTCCTGGCGAGGTCGGGGCGATCTACTTCGAGCGCGACGACCGGAGCTTCGCCTATCTCGGTGACCCCACCAAGACCGACGCCGCCAAGCACCCGGAGCATCCGTCGTGGACGACGGTGGGCGACGTCGGCTATCTCGACGAGGACGGGTTCCTCTACCTGACCGACCGGGTGGCGTTCACGATCATCAGCGGCGGCGTGAACATCTATCCGCAGGAGATCGAGGATCTCTTCAGCCTCCATCCGGCCGTCGCCGACATCGCCGTCATCGGTGTCCCCGACGAGGAGATGGGGGAGCGGGTCGCCGCCTTCGTTCAACCCGCCCAGGATGTCGAAACGGGTCCCGCCCTCGAAGAGGAGCTCACCGCGTACGCGCGTGACCGGATCGCCCATTACAAGGTCCCGCGCGAGATCCACTTCCGTGACTCGCTCCCGCGGACGCCCACCGGGAAGATGGTCAAGCGTCGCCTGCTCGAATGACTCCTGGGAGTTGAGTACGTGGACTCAGGCGGCGACGGTGCGCCGGCGGCCAGAATTTGAGCCATGCTTCGTCACCATCTGCTCGCTCCCGCCACCTCGTGCTTCCTGGGCGTCCTGAGCCTGGCCACCGTGCTCTGCTTCCACTTCCCGGAGCTGCTGACCACCCGTGAGTTCCGCGCCGTCTACACCGAGGACTTCGCGCGTACGCTGCTGCTCGTCGGCCTGGCGGCCGCGTTCTTCGCCGGCACGATCGCGGTGCTGCGCGACCAGCACAAGCGGATGGCCTTCATCGGCGTCGGGACGGCGACCGCCGCGGTGCTGCTCGGCGGCACCGAGGTCCCGTTCGACGGCCCGGTCGACGACACACCGTTCTCGCTCGGCCTCGACTGGTTCGTGCTCGCCCTGTTCTTCTCCGCGCTGGTCTTCATCCCGCTCGAGCACGCCTTCGCGCGCCGCCCGGTGCCGGTCTTCCGACCCGGCTGGCGCACCGACGCCTGCTACTTCTTCATGAGCCACGTCCTGGTCCAGCTCATCCTGATCCTGGTCACCACCTCGACGTCGCTGGTGGTCTCGTCGGTGAAGGTGCCGGGCGTACAGGCCTGGATCGACGACCTGCCGTTCCTTGTGGCCTTCCTGCTCGCCGTCTTCCTCGCCGACCTCGCCCAGGCGGTGCTGCACCGCTGCTACCACCGGATCATGGTGCTGTGGCGCTTCCACGCGGTGCACCACTCCAGCCCCGAGCTCGACTGGCTGGCCGGCTCCCGGGTCCACTTCGTCGAGACTGTGCTGACCCGCAGCATCGTGCTGCTGCCGCTGCTGTTCCTTGGCTTCTCGACCTCGGTCGTCAACGCGTACGCCGTGCTGGTCGGCATCCAGGCGGTCGTGGCGCACGCCAACCTCGGCATCCGGTTCGGCTGGCTGGAGTACCTCATCGTGCTGCCGCGCTACCACCACTGGCACCACGCCCGTCACCTCGACTACTGGGACCGCAACTACGCCATCCACCTGCCGGTGATCGACATGCTGATGGGCTCCTTCAAGCTGCCGCGCGACGGCAGCTGGCCCGAGGAGTACGGCGTCCTCAAGCGCGAGACCGTCCCCGTGGGGATCGTCGCCCAGCACGTGGCTCCGTTCCTCGGTCAGCGGACCTTCGACGAGTACGTCCGCTGACGCGACCGCCCGCGGGACGGAGCGCAGGGCGAGCAGAGTCTGGTGCGCGCCGTCGGAGGGACGTACTTCCCACTCGCGCTGGTCGCGCGGATGCCGTACGCGATGATGGTCGTCGGTG
>NZ_JBEXRR010000022.1:0-101575 GCF_040613175.1 Nocardioides sp. NPDC006303 | reverse complement strand
CAGCTTGTCCGCCTTGCCGAGCAGGTTGTCGATCACGCCGAGCTTGTCGGACACCTTCGAGCCGCCGAGGACGACCACGTAGGGGCGCTCAGGCGCTCCAAGGCGTGCAGTTGCGCCGACTCGGCTCCACCCAGGTTCGGCTACTTCTCGAAGACTGCCTGGTCGAGGACGCGGCGCTCGTCGTCGGCCAGGACGACTAGCTCTTCGCGGGTGAGGCCGGTGCCTTCGCCGGTGGGGGAGAGGTTGATGAAGAACTCGTGCTTGACGGTGTCGTGGAAGGAGGTCTCCCGCATCGAGATGAAGTCGAGGTCGGCGAGGTCCTGGAGCAGCAGGCGGAGGTGGTTGGGGGTGCAGACCCAGTTGTGGGTGTCGATGTAGCGGTCCCCGCGCTGGGCCTCCTCGCCACTTGCCTTCACGGCCTCCAGGGCGTGGGCGAAGGTGTAGTCGCCCTTGTGGCGCGGGCCCCAGGCGGTGATGCCGCCGTGCTTGGCGGCGTTGAGCCGCTCCTCGATGACCGCGCCCATGGTGTGCACCGACGACGGGTAGAGCGAGGCGTCGATGACGCGCGAGAGCGAGGCGCGCTCACGGAAGCGGTCGAAGCAGTAGCGGTGGTCGGGGATGACCAGGGCGAGCACGCCTTCGGGGTTGAGCAGCTTCTCGCACTCGTTGATGAAGTCGATCATCGAGGTGGTGTGCTCGATGACGTGGGAGGCGACGACGAGGTCGAAGCGCTCCGGGATCACGTCTGACCAGGGAGTTCCCGGCCGGAAGACGTAGTCGACCTCCTCGATGTCATCGGGGTCGTACTGGGAGAAACCGGCATAGCGCTGAACCAGACCCTGGCGGTCGAGATAGTCGACGATGCGTACGTCATAGCCGTCCCGCTTGGGCAGGATCGCGTTGTGCGCGGGGCCGATCTCCAGGATCAGGGCGTCGGGCTTGACCCCGGCGAGCACCTGCTCGCGCCGCAACTCCAGCCGGTCCAGGCCCGGGATGGCCGGCACCGCGGTGGTGCGGTTTCGATCGCCCTGCAGCCCGTCCACCTTCGTACGCAGCTTCTGGTTGCGCTGCTTGAGCTCGTCGATCCGGTCGTGCAGGCGCGCAGCCTCGGCATCGGCGGCACGGACGGTCTGCAGACCTGCGGCGGCGAGGCCGCGGCGTACGGCGCCCCTGAAGGTGGGCAAGACAGGTCCTCCTGAGAAGAGAGTTTCAGCTGTTGCGGGGTGGGATGTAGGGCTCGGCGGCCAGTGCGGCCCGGCCGCGCTCGGCGCCGAGGGCGTGCTCGTCGTCGGGCACGGCCTTGTCGTTCTCGGGATCGAGCACGTCACGCATGAGGTCGGGGACGAGCGAGCGGCCCAGCACGATGTGCAGGTGGTAGGTCAGCCAGTCGTCGAACGAGTAGTCCCCGGAGAAGGCGCCAGCGGCGAGCTCGGCCCGGGTCGGCGTGCGCGCGAGGTAGGCGTCCTGCAGGGTGCCGCTCAGGTAGCGCTGGTAGTCGCGCATCCCGTGGTGGCGCGGGCTCGGCTTCAGGTCGGGGTTGGCCTCGTAGCCCTTGCCGGCGTTGATCACCTTGCGCTCGAGCTGGGCCCAGGAGCGCCACGGGAGGTGGAGCACCTCGAGGGCGACCTCGTCCGGCGGCTGGCCGTTGCTCATCAGCGAGACGAAGTGGTTGCCCTGGACGACCTTGATGTCCGACTCGCCGCGGTGGATCGCGTTGGGCGTCGGATGCGCGTGGAGCCCGACCGCCTCGAGACGCTCGTCGGAGCGCCGGTCGCGCCACTGGAGCCGGTTGATGCCGCCGCCGGTCCAGGCGGGCGGGCCGACGAGGTTCTCGACCTCGACGGTGAACGCGTTCAGCGACAGGGGAGTGGCCTCGAGCGCCTGGCGTACGGTCAGGCCCTTGTCCTTGGGCACCAGGAACTCGTCGGCGTCGAGGTTGAGGACCCAGTCGGCGCGGAAGTGGGTGCGGGCGCGTCGGGCCATCGAGGTGACGACCTTGCCCTGCTGCTTCTCGTGGACGGGGTCGTGGTGGAGCTCGACCCGTCCCGTGGCGGCGTAGCGCTCGAGCACCTCGGTGGTGCCGTCGACCGACGCGTTGTCCGTGACGATCAACGTGTCGACACCCTGGTCCAGGTGGTGCTCGATCATCGCGGCGACGATGTCGACCTCGTCCCGGACCATCATTGTCCCGATGATCCTCATGCCGTGAAACACTACCGGCCCGGTGGACGTTGTCGAGATCCCGCGCCGTACGACGGGACGCCCCGGGCGCGGGCGCGTGCCCGCGCGTGCCGTTGTGTGCTCCGGGGGCGAGGTGTGCGAGGGTGGACGCCGTCCGTGCGTATCCAGAAGGGGGCTGGCCGAGCCAGTGACGACCATCCTTGTCATCTTCGTGGCGATGTTCCTCATCGTCGCGCTGGCCGGACTCGTGATCGTCTACACGGTCTTCCCCCACCGCGGACAGAAGATGCCGTACGCCACCAAGCTCGGTGCGGCGATGGAGCGGGCCGTCGACACGGCCCCCACGCTCAGTCCGGCCACGCGCCTGCAGACCCGCCGCGAGGACCGTCTCACCGAGCTGCTCGGTGAGCGCAAGCCAGGAACTACGGAAACTAACCCCTAGTTTGATTGGATGAGGCCCATGGACATGGTCACCCTCATCGTCATCATCGCGGTCGCCGCTGTCGCGATCATCGGCGGCGGCATCGTCGGCCTGGTCGCCAGCACCCGGCGCCGCAAGGCCCGTTCGCTGCCGACCGAGGCGGAGACCGATGTCATCACCCGCCCGGAGGAGCCGTCGGTCGGGGAGGCCGAGCCGGAGACGGTGCCGGCGGAGCCCTCAGTCATCGAGAAGCCGGAGAGCACCGCCTCCCGCCTGGTGCGGCTGCGCCAGCGCCTGGCCGGCTCCAACGCGCTGGGCCGCGGCCTGCTCAACCTGCTCTCGTCCGACCGGCTCGACGAGGACACCTGGGAGTCCATCGAGGACCTCCTGCTCACCGCCGACATCGGCGTCACCCCGACCCAAGAGCTGGTCGAGGGGCTGCGCACCCGGCTGCGCGTCGAGGGCGGCAAGGTCGACGTCAAGGCGGCGCTGCGTGATGAGCTGATCAAGCTGGTCGACCCCGGCATGGACCGCCGGCTCCAGGTCAGCGGCTCCGACGGCGCCCCCGGTGTGGTGCTGATGGTCGGCGTCAACGGCACCGGCAAGACCACCACCACCGGCAAGCTCGCCCGGATCCTGGTCTCCGAGGACCGCAAGGTCGTCCTCGGTGCCGCCGACACCTTCCGTGCCGCCGCCGCCGAGCAGCTGACCACCTGGGGCGAGCGCGTCGGCGTCGAGGTCGTACGCGGCCCGGAGGGCACCGACCCGGCCAGCGTCGCCTTCGACTCGGTCAAGGAGGGCCTCGACACCGGCGTCGACACCGTCATCGTCGACACCGCCGGCAGGCTGCAGAACAAGGCCGGCCTGATGGATGAGCTCGGCAAGGTCAAGCGCGTCATCGAGAAGCAGACCCCGGTCACCGAGGTCCTGCTCGTCCTCGACGCCACCACCGGCCAGAACGGCCTCATCCAGGCCCGCGTCTTCAGCGAGGCCGTCGCGGTCAGCGGCATCGTCCTCACCAAGCTCGACGGCTCCGCCAAGGGTGGCATCGTCGTCGCCGTGCAGCGCGAGCTCGGTGTCCCGGTCAAGCTCGTCGGCCTCGGTGAGGGCCCCGACGACCTGGCCCCGTTCACCCCTGAGGCCTTCGTCGACGCGCTCCTGGGCTAACTCCCTGTGCCACATGGCAGGATCGCCGGTATGCGCCATTCACTCGCCGGCCGGGCCGAGACTTCCATGCAGGCACGACTGCTCGCCCAGCTCCGTGACGAGGGCCCGCTGTCGCGGGTTCAGCTTGCTGACCGGCTGAACGTCTCCCGCACCACGATCGCGGCCGAGGTCGGCCGGCTCACCGAGCTGGGCATGGCTCACGAGGTCGGGCCGGCGGCCTCCCGTGGCGGCCGGCGCTCGACACTGGTCGACCTCGCGCCGGACATCCGGTTCGTCGGCATCTCGATCGGCGCCACCAGCATGTCGGTGGGCCTCACCGACGGCCGGCTGTCGGTGATCGCCACCCGCACCCGGGCGTGCGACATCCGCAGCGGCCCGGAGAAGGTGCTCGCGACCGCGCTCGACGAGGTACGCGCGCTCCTGGACGAGCACGACGTCACCGAGCCGATGGGCGCGGGCATCGGCGTACCCGGGCCGGTCGACTTCCACCGCGGCGTCTCGGTGTCTCCGCCGATCATGCCGGGCTGGGACGGCTACCCGGTGCGCGACGCGGTCGCCCGGGAGTTGGGCTGCCCGGTCGTGCTCGACAACGACGTGAACGTCCTCGCGGCGGGGGAGCAGCACGCCGGCGTCGCCCGGACCGCTCGTGACTTCCTCTACGTCAAGATCGGCACCGGCATCGGCTGCGGGATCGTCGTGGACGGGGAGCTCTACCGCGGCGTCGACGGCTGCGCCGGCGACATCGGCCACATCCGCGTCGAGGACTTCGGGCCCACCTGCGCCTGCGGCAACACCGGCTGCCTGGAGGCGTTCTCCGGAGGGGCGGCGCTCGCTCGCGAGGCGCTCGCCGCGGCCCGTTCCGGACGCTCTCCGGTGCTGGCCGAGCTGCTCGCGGAGAAGGGCGAGCTGAGCGCCGAGGACATCGCCATCGCGGTGGCCCGTGGCGACGCCCAGGCTGTCCAGCTCATCCGGGAGAGCGGACACCGCATCGGCCAGGTCCTGGCCAGCCTGGTCTCGTTCTTCAACCCCGGCCTGATCGTCATCGGCGGCCGGGTCAGCAAGCTGGGCCACGGCCTGCTCGCCGAGATCCGCAGCGTGACCTACCGCCGCTCGCTGCCGCTGGCGACCGGCAACCTCCCGATCGTGCTCAGCGAGCTGGGTGACGAGGGCGGCGTCATCGGGGCCGCCCACCTGATCAGCGCCTCGGTGTACGCGCCCAGCAGCGGAGAGGCGTAGACCCGGCTCCCGGGCCACCTCAGAGGCGGACTAATGTCCCATCTTTCGAAATCATCTTGCGAAAGTACGCAAGTCACTTGACGTGACCGGCGTCACATCGATACGTTCGCGGACGATCTCGCTCCCCTCCCATGCAGCGAGAGAAGGAGATGGACCGTGCGCAGATTCACCCTCTGGAGCGTCGCCACCACCGTGGTCTCCGGCCTCCTGGTTCTCCCCCTCACGACGTCCGCGGACGCGGCCCCGACGGCCGCCCCGCCGCCTGACACCGACTTCGAGAAGGTGACCCTCAACGACCGCCCCGGTGAGCCGATGGACCTCGCGGTCCTGCCCGACGGGGACGTCCTCCACACCACCCGCGCCGGGAAGGTGTGGCTCAACGACTCCGACACCGGCGTCAACAGCGTCGCAGCCCAGTTCAACGTCTACCAGCACGACGAGGAGGGTCTGCAGAGCATCGCTCTGGACCCCGGATACAACGGCCGCACCAACAAGTGGGTCTACGTCTACTACTCGCCCCCGATGAACACCCCTGTCGACGACCCGGCCACGCCGGACGTCAACGAGGGTGACGCCCCCGAGTACGGCACGCCCGCCGACTTCGAGCCCTTCAAGGGTGCGATCCGGCTCTCGCGCTACAAGTTCGCCGGCGGCAAGATCGACCTGTCCACCGAGCAGCAGATCATCGACGTACCGGTGGACCGGGGGCGCTGCTGCCACGTCGGCGGCGACATCGTCTTCGACTCCGCGGGCAACCTGATCCTCGCCACCGGCGACGACACCGACCCGTTCCAGTCCGACGGGTACGCCCCGCTCGACGACCGCGAGAACCGCAGCCCGGCCTTCGATGCGAGGCGTACGGCCGCCAACACCGACGACCTGCGCGGCAAGCTCCTCCGGATCAAGCCGAAGGCAGGCGGCGGCTACACCGTCCCGGCCGGGAACCTGTTCGCGCCGGGCACCGACAAGACCCGTCCGGAGATCTACGCGATGGGTCTGCGCAACCCGTTCCGGATCGAGATCGACCCGCAGACCGACCGCGTCTTCGTGGCCGACTACTCGCCCGACGCCTCTGCCGCGAACCCGGACCGCGGGCCGGCGGGCCAGGGCAAGTGGACCGTCGTCACGGAGCCGGCCAACTACGGCTGGCCGCTGTGTGCGACCGCCGAGCTGCCCTACCGCGACTACGACTTCGCGACCGGGACCTCGGGTCCGGCGTTCGACTGTGACGCCCCGGTCAACGACTCTCGGCACAACACCGGTCTGACCGAGCTCCCGCCGGTCACTCAGCCGACCGTCTGGTACACCTACAGCCAGTCCGAGGAGTTCCCCGAGCTCGGCGCCCAGGGCGGCATCGCCCCGATGGCCGGCCCGGCGTACGACTTCCGGAAGTCGGCGACCAAGGACCCGCTCTCCGGTGCCTGGCCGGCGTACTACGACGGCGTTCCGCTGTTCGCGGAGTGGGGCCGGGACTACATCAAGGGCATGCGGCTCGACGCTGACGGCGAGCTCACCGGCATCGAGTCCGTGCTCTCCACGTTCGCCACGGACAACGTGATGGACCTGGAGTTCGGCAAGGACGGCTCGCTCTACATGCTCGAGTACGGCGACGGGTTCTTCAGCGAGAACGAGGAGGCCCAGGTCTCCCGGATCGACTACATCGCCCGCACCGGCAACCACAGCCCGAAGCCGGTCATCAGCGCCGACAAGACCGCGGGTCAGCCGCCGCTGACCGTCGCCTTCGACAGCGCCGGGACGACCGACCCCGACGGCGACCGCCTCGTCTACCAGTGGGACTTCGACGGTGACGGCAGGTTCGACGCCACCGGGAAGACCGCCACCCACACCTACGAGGAGCCGGGGGCCTACCGTGCGACTCTGACCGTCACGGACAAGGGCAAGGCGGGCCGCGGCAAGCACGCCTCGGCTGACGTCGACGTCGTCGTCGGCAACGACGTCCCGGTGGTGACCCTGACGACCAGCCCGGCGCCCGGCGAGGCGTTCCACTTCGGTGACACCGTCCAGTTCCAGGTCGAGGTGACCGATGACCAGGCCGTCGACTGCGCCCGGGTCTCGGTGACGTACGTCCTGGGCCACGACGAGCACGGGCACCCGCAGTCCACCGCGAACGGCTGCAGCGGCTCGATCGTGACAACCGTGCCCGGTGGCCACGACCCCGGGCAGGACGACCTGAACGCCGTCTTCGTGGCGGAGTACACCGACCCCGGCGAGGGCGACATCCCGGCGCTCACCGGCACTGACGAGGTGGTGATCGCACCCAGCGAGTGACCCTCGCGATCAACCTGAAAGGGGCATCCGGCCAGCCGTGGCCGGGTGCCCCTTTCGGCTACTTTGTCCAATCACTTTCCAAAGTTCGACAGAAACTTTGCAGAAACCGCCACGAAAGGGTTGTACAACGTGAGAAAGGTCACTAGTTTGTCTCTCAGTCACCGAATTCTGTGACTGCCATCACAGGCTGCCTGCGATGGGCGACGCACCCTGGACAGGAGGCAACCGTGCGCGACGCAGACATCACCGTGCGGGTCTCCGCCACCGCCGACCCGGCCGCCGTCCGGAACGCGCGGATGGGTCTGCTCCTTCGGTCCCTCCGTGATCGCGGCCCGCGCTCGCGCGGGCGCCTGGCCGAGGAGACCGGACTGACCCGCACGGTCGCGACCGGACTGATCGAGGACCTCGCCGAGCTCGGGCTGGTCACCTGCGCGGACGCCGACCGCCGCGGCGCCGGCCGCCCCGGCGTCCAGGTCCGGCTCGTCGGCGGCTCGGTGTGCGGGATCGGTGCCGAGATCAACGTCGACCACCTCGCCGTCGTCGCCGTCGACCTCGCCGGGACGGTGATCGCCGAGTTCCGCCGCGGCATCGACGGCCGCAGACTTCCGCCGGAGGATGTGCTGGCCGAGCTCGCGGGCCTCGTCGACGACGCCCTCGCCGAGGCACGGACCGCCGGCGCCACCGTCGCGGGCATCACCGTCGGCGTCGCGGGCCTCGTCGACACCGCGACGCAGCGGGTCACCCTCGCCCCGAACCTCGGCTGGCGCGACATCGACGCTGCCGAGGACGTACGCCGCCGGCTGGCCGCCGACGCCGCGCCGGTGCCGCCGGTGCGCGTGGCCAACGAGGCCACCCTCGCCGCCACCGCCGAGCTCGACCTCACCGACGCCGACCGCGCCGACATGGTGGTGCTCTATGGCGAGGTCGGCCTGGGCGGCGCGATCGTCAGCGGCGGCCGAGTGGCTCCGGGCCGGCACGGCTGGGCCGGCGAGATCGGCCACCTCCCGGTCGACCCTCGCGGTCGGCTGTGCGGTTGCGGCCGCACCGGCTGCTGGGAGACCGTGGTCGGTCTGCGGGCGCTGCTCGAGGCGGCCACCGACCCCGACGACCCGGTCCGCGACCCGGTGCTGACCCTGGAGGAGCGGCTCGCCACCCTGGTCGAGCGGGCCCGGCTCGCCGACGGCCGCACCCTGGCGGCGCTGGACGAGGTCGGGACCTGGCTCGGCACCGGCGCCGCAGTCCTCGTCAACACGCTCAACCCCGGCACCGTCGTGCTCAGCGGTTACTTCGCCGTGCTCGGCGAGTGGCTGCGCCCTGCCGTCGAGGCGCGGCTCGCCGCCGACGTCCTCGCGCCACGCGCCGGTGGAACCCAGGTCGCGATCTCTGCCTTCGGCCCCACCGCCGCGGTACGCGGCGGCGCACTGGTCTCCCTGGAGCCGGTGCTCTCCGACCCCACTGCCCTCGCCGAACTGCACGGAGGAACCCGATGACCCAGACCCCGAAGCCGTCGCCGGACGGCCCCGCCGCCAGCGCAGACGGGGGTGACGTACTGCTCGAGATGACCGGGATCGTGAAGCGGTTCCCCGGCGTGCTCGCCCTCGGCGGCGTCGACCTCGACGTCCGCGCGGGGGAGGTGCACTGCCTGCTCGGACAGAACGGCGCCGGCAAGTCGACCCTCATCAAGGTGCTCTCGGCGGCGTACCAGCCCGACGAGGGGGAGATCCTCTGGGAGGGCGAGCCGGTCCGGCTGACCACACCGGTCGCCGCCATGAAGCGCGGCATCTCGACGATCTACCAGGAGCTCGACCTGGTGCCTGGGCTCACCGTGACCGAGAACATCTTCCTCGGTCACGAGCTGGCCACCGCCGGGTTCAGCCGCCGCAGCGAGGCGACCCAGCGGGTGCGTACGCTCCTGGCCCGGCTCGGCCACAGCGAGGTCGACCCGAACAAGCTGGTCGGCGACCTCTCGCCGGCCGGGCAGCAGATCGTCAGCATGGCGCGGGCGCTCTCCCACGACACCCGTCTGCTCATCCTCGACGAGCCGTCGGCGGTCCTCGACCAGGAGGAGGTGGACAACCTCTTCCGGGTGATGCGCGGCCTCACCGCAGAGGGTGTCGCGATCATCTACATCTCCCACCGCCTCGAGGAGATCCGCCAGATCGGCGACCGGATCACGGTCCTCAAGGACGGCCGCACCGTGGCCACCGGGCTCCCGGTCGAGGAGACCCCGACCCGGGAGCTGATCACGCTGATGACCGGCCGCCAGATCGAGTACGTCTTCCCCGAGCGCCCCGCGATCGCACCCGGTCGGGACGGCACGCCGGTGCTCGAGGCCACCGGCCTGTCCGGTGACCGCTTCCACGACGTCGACCTCCGCGTCCACGCCGGCGAGATCGTCGGTCTGGCCGGCCTGGTCGGCTCCGGCCGCTCGGAGATCCTCGAGACCGTCTACGGCGCCCGCCGCTCCAGCGCGGGCACGGTCAACGTCAACGGCCGCAAGCTGCGCCGTGGCTCGGTGCGGGCCGCGGTGGCCGCCGGGATCGGCCTGGCTCCCGAGGAGCGCAAGAGCCAGGCGCTGCTGCTCGACCAAGCGGTCTACCGCAACGTGACCGTCTCGTCCCTGAACCGGTTCTCCAAGGGCAGCTTCCTCGACAGCGGCGCCGAGCGCCGCGCCGCCGAGGAGCTCAGCCGCTCGCTCGACGTACGTCCGGCCGGGGTGGACCGGCCGGTCCGCAACCTGTCGGGCGGCAACCAGCAGAAGGTCGTGCTCGCCCGTTGGCTGCTGCGCGACTGCAAGGTGCTGCTCCTCGACGAGCCCACCCGGGGCGTCGACGTCGGGGCACGCACCGAGATCTACAACCTCGTCCGCCGCCTGGCCGACGAAGGTGTCGCCGTGGTCGTGGTGTCCAGCGAGGTGGAGGAGGTGCTCGGTCTAGCCGACCGGGTCCTCGTCATCAGCGAGGGCTCCGTCGTCCACGAGGGACCCGCCACCGAGATCGACGAGTCGAAGGTCCTGGACCTCGTGATGGAAGGAGAGGTCGCATGAGCGACACACCGACGGGCGCCGCGACGCAAGCGGACACCGCCCGGGTGGAGAAGGAGGCTGCCCGCCGGGCCGAGCCCGGCGGCATCGGGCAGCTGATGCGCAGCGGCGCGGGCCACAACCTCGGCCTGGTCCTGGCACTGGCGCTGCTCGCCCTGGTCGGCGTCGTCACCGGCGGCGAGCGGTTCGCATCGGTCGACAACGTGATGACGATCCTCCGCCTCGCCGCGGTGATCGGCGTGGTCAGCATCGGGATGACCTTCGTCATCACCGGCGGTGGCATCGACCTCTCGGTGGGCGCGCTGGTCGCGCTCTCCTCGGTGTGGTGCACGACGCTGTCCACGCAGGCGATGGCCAACGACTACCACTGGATCTTCATCGTCACCACGGCCCTCCTGGTCGGCGCGGGTGCCGGTCTGATCAACGGCCTGCTGGTGGCGTACGGCGGAGTTGTGCCGTTCATCGCGACGCTGGCCATGATGGCCAGCGCCCGCGGTCTGGCCGAGATCATCTCTGCACGCAAGACCCAGATCGTCAGCGTGCCGGGCTTCACCGACGCGTTCTCCCGCGACGTGCTCGGGATCTCGGTCCTGGTCTGGATCTTCGTCATCGTGGCCGTGATCGGCTGGGTGCTGCTCAACCGCACCACCTTCGGCCGGCGCACCCTTGCCATCGGCGGCAACCCGGAGGCCTCGCGTCTGGCCGGCATCAACGTACGCCGCCACACCGTGCTCCTCTACGTCCTCGTCGGTCTCTGCTGCGGCATCGCCGCGATCATGCTGGTCAGCCGCACCACGACCGGAAGTGCCACCCACGGCCAGCTCTACGAGCTCGACGCCATCGCCGCGGTCGTCATCGGCGGCACCCTGCTCTCCGGCGGGCGCGGCACCATCGTCGGCACCGTCTTCGGGGTGCTGATCTTCATGACCCTCACCAACGTGTTCGTGATCAACAACCTCTCGATCTCCGCTCAGGCCTTTACCAAGGGGCTGATCATCATCGCCGCCGTGCTGCTGCAGAAGCGGTTCTCACGACAGCCAGGGTCATGACCGCCCTACGCCATCCAGCCAGCCGTCCACGGCTCTCGGACCAATCCCTTCTCCACCTCGCACGATCTAGGAGCACTTCCATGAAACTGAAGTCCACAGCAAGAATCGTCGTCGCCGGCCTCTCGGTGCTCGCCCTCTCGGCGTGCATCAGCAACACCCCCGAGAAGTCCGACAACGTCGGTGGTACGTCCAACGCCGAGGCCGGCTCCAACGACGAGAAGGGCGACACGGTCGTCATCGGCTTCTCGGCCCCCGCCGCCGACCACGGCTGGATGGGCGCGATCAGCGAGCAGGCGAAGGCCGCCGGCGACTCCTACGAGGACGTCGAGCTGCGCCTGGCGGAGGGCACGAACGACGTCAACCTGCAGATCAGCCAGGTCGAGACCTTCATCAACGACAAGGTCGACGCCATCGTGCTGCTGCCCTTCGACGGCGCCGCGATGACGCCGGTGGCTCTCAAGGCGATGGAGGCCGGCATCCCCGTCATCAACGTCGACCGTGAGTTCAACGACCCCAACGCCGCCCGGGTCACCGTGCTCGGCGACAACTACGGCATGGGTGTCTCGGCCGGTGAGTACGTCTGCGAGCAGGCCGGTGGCAAGACGGACGCCGTCGTCGCCGAGATCGCCGGCATCGACTCGCTGCCCCTGACCCAGGACCGCAGCAAGGGCTTCAAGGACGCGCTGGCCAAGTGCGACCTCGACGTCGACAACCGGGTCGCCGCCGACTTCACCGTCGAGGGCGGCGAGAAGGCGGCCTCCAACCTGCTCCAGGCCGCGCCGAAGATCGACTTCCTGTGGAACCACGACGACGACCAGGGCGTCGGCGTCCTCGCCGCGATCAACAACGCCGGTCGCGACGAGTTCACGATGGTCGGTGGCGCCGGCTCGGCCAACGCGATGCGCGAGATCGAGTCGGACAAGGGTGTCCTCAAGGCGACGGTCATCTACCCCTCCACCCAGGCCGCTGACGGCATCAAGCTCGCCCGGCTCCTGGCTCAGGACAAGGCCATGTCCGACCTGGTCGAGGTGACCGTGCCGCGCACCATCCAGCTGGACGCGCCCGTCGTCACCAAGGAGAACGTGGACGAGTTCCTGCCCACGGCCTTCGAGTCCTGATCGAGCCCGACCCAGCCAGACCGCAAGATCGCTCCGCGCTCGGGCGCGGAGCGACACCACCGAAACACAGGATCGAGTTCCGATGACCGAGCAGAACGCCACGCTCGGGGTGGGGATGATCGGCTATGCCTTCATGGGCGCCGTCCACTCCCACGCCTGGCGCAGTGCCCACCGCTTCTTCGACCTTCCCCTGACCCCGCGGATGCAGGTTCTCTGCGGCCGTGACGCGACTCGCGTGGCGGAGGCCGCCACCCGGTTCGGCTGGGAGGAGAGCGTCACCGACTGGCGCGACGTGATCGCCCGCGACGACGTCGACCTGGTCGACGTGTGCACGCCCGGCGACACCCACGCGGAGATCGCGATCGCCGCGCTCGAGGCCGGCAAGCACGTGCTCTGCGAGAAGCCGCTGGCCAACAGCGTGGCCGAGGCCGAGCGGATGGCCGCGGCCGCCGCGGTGGCCGCCGAGCGTGGAGTGCGGGCGATGGTGGGGTTCACCTACCGCCGGGTGCCCGCTATCGCCCTGGCCCGGAAGCTGGTCGCCGACGGCCGTCTCGGAGAGCTCCACCACGTGCGTGCGCAGTATCTCCAGGACTGGCTGGCCGACCCCGAGACCCCGCTGAGCTGGCGCCTCGACAAGACCAAGGCCGGCTCGGGTGCGCTCGGCGACATCGGCGCCCACGTCATCGACCTGACCCAGCACATCACCGGAGACCGGATCCTGGAGGTCTCCGGGATGCTGGAGACGTTCGTCAAGGAGCGCCCGGTGGCGGAGACCTCGTCCGGGCTCTCCGCCACCGCCGGCGCCGAACGTGGGCCGGTCACCGTCGACGACGCCGCGCTGTTCCTGGCGCGGTTCGCCGGGGGAGCGGTCGGCTCCTTCGAGGCCACCCGCTTCGCCACCGGCCGCAAGAACGCGATCCGGATCGAGATCAACGGGTCGAAGGGCAGCCTGGCCTTCGACTTCGAGGACATGAACGTCCTGCACTTCCACGACGCGACCCTGCCGGCCACCGAGGGCGGCTTCCGCCGGATCGTCGTCACCGAGCCCGAGCACCCGTGGGTGGCCGGCTGGTGGCCCCCGGGCCACGGCCTCGGCTACGAGCACGGCTTCACCCACCAGGTCGTCGACCTCGTTCGGGCGCTCGGCGAGGGCACCGAGCCGACGCCGACGTTCGCCGACGGACTCCAGGTGCAGCGCGTGCTCGCCGCGGTGGAGACCAGCTCAGACACCAGGACCTGGCAGGAGATACCCGCCTGATCCACTCGGGGCCGCTCGGCCGATTCCAGCCTGTTCAGACCGTTGAGCACAGAAGGGATACGCACATGAAGCACGGATCGAGAAGGTTCCGGACGCTGATCGCGGGAGTCGGGCTGGTGGCGGTGGCCGCCTTCGCCCCGGGCCTGTCAGCGGCGCCGGCCGCGAGCGCGGACCGCTCCGATGTGAGCGAGGGGGCCGGGACGTACGACGTCCTGGTGTTCTCCAAGACCGCTGGGTTCCGGCACGGCTCCATCCCTGACGGCATCGCGGCGATCGAGCGGCTGGGGGCCGAGAACGGCTTCACGGTGACCGCCACCGAGGACGCGGAGGTGTTCAACGACACCGACCTGGCGGCGTACGAGGCGGTGCTGTGGCTCTCCACCACCGGCGATGTCCTCGACGCCGGCCAGCAGGCCGCGTTCGAGCGCTACATCCAGGACGGCGGTGGCTATGTGGGCGTGCACGCCGCCTCCGACACCGAGTACGACTGGCCCTGGTACGGCGGCCTCGTCGGTGCCTACTTCGCCGGTCACCCCGCCCAGCAGACCGCGACGGTGAAGGTGCATGCGCACAACACCGCGGCGACGGCCGAGCTGCCGAAGCGGTGGACGCGCTGGGACGAGTGGTACAGCTTCCGCGACCGTCCGGCCGACTCGATCCGGGTCCTCGCCGACCTCGACGAGCGCAGCTACGACCCGGGCCGGTTCGCCATGGGTGACCCGCACCCGATCGCCTGGTGCCACCGCTACGACGGCGGCCGGGCCTTCTACACCGGCATGGGCCACACCTCGGAGTCGTTCACCGAGCCGGAGTTCCTCTCCCACGTGCTCGGCGGCATCCAGATGGTCGCCGGGGCCGAGCGGTTCCGTTGCGAGGCGGATCGATGAGCCGGGTCGGACTGTGGCTGGTCGGTGCGTGCGGCTCGGTCGGTGTCACCACGACCGTCGGCGCGCTGGCCGTCCGGGCCGGGCTCGCCGGTCGGGTCGGACTGGTCGCCGAGCAGCCGGAGATCGCCGCAGCCGGGCTGCCGTCCCTGGACGATCTGGTGATCGGTGGGCACGACCTGCGGGCGGACCCGTTGCTGAAGCGGGCCGAGCGGCTCGCCGCGGGCGGGGTCGTTCCCGCCGGGATCCTGCCGGCGATCGCCGGTGAGCTGGAGGAGGTCGAGACGCGGCTGCGTACGGGCTATGACCCGGCGGGCGCCGAGCCGCAGGGTGTCGCGGTCGAGCGGCTGACCGCCGATCTGGTGGCCTTCCGTGAGGAGCACGGGCTCGAGCGGGTTGTCGTGATCGACGTGGCGAGCACCGAGCCGCCGGCCGAGGTCGTGGACGGCGGACCGCTCGCCGATCCCGACGCCCTCGACGCGGCGCTGGCCGCGGGGGAATCCCCGCTGCCGGCCAGCTCCGTCTACGTCCTGGCTGCCTACCGGGCCGGCTGTCCGGTGGTCTCGTTCACGCCCAGTCCGGGCCCGCGGCCGCCGGTGCTCGTCACCCTCGCCGAGCGGTCCGGGCTCCCGTGGGCGGGCTCGGACGGGAAGACCGGGGAGACGTTGCTGAAGTCGGCGCTGGCGCCGATGTTCTCGACGCGGGCGCTGCAGGTGAACGCCTGGGCCTCGTACAACATGCTCGGTGGTGGTGACGGCGCCACGCTCGCCGACCCGGCCAACGCGCAGAGCAAGCTCGTCACCAAGGCCCAGGGGCTGGAGGCGATGCTCGGTCACCCGGTGGAGGGGCCGATGCACATCGACTACGTCCCCGACCACGGCGACTGGAAGACCGCCATCGACCACGTCTCCTTCGAGGGGTTCCTCGGGGTACGGATGTCGCTGCAGTTCACCTGGAGCGGCTGCGACTCCGCGCTGGCCGCGCCCCTGGTGCTCGACCTCGCCCGGCTCGTCCTGCGCGCGCACGAGGTGGGGGAGAGCGGACCGCTTCCCTTCGGGTTCTTCTTCAAGGACCCGGCCGGCTCCACCGAGCATCGGCTCGGCACGCAGTGGGAAGAGCTGGTCGCGTGGTGCGCTCGGGTGGGCGGATGACGTCTCGCGCCCGAGCCTTCGCCGAGCTCGTCCGGCTACCGGCGGCCCTCACCGTGCCGGGTGACACCCTGGCCGGTGCCGCCGCGGCCGGTCCGCTGCGGGCCCGCGCGGTCGCGATGCCGGCCGCCTCGGTGGCGCTGTACTGGGCCGGGATGGCGCTCAACGACTGGGCCGACCGGGATCTCGACGCCGTCGAGCGCCCCGAGCGGCCGATCCCGTCGGGCCGGGTCAGCCCGCGGCAGGCGCTGGGCGTGGCCGTCGGGCTGACCGCGGCGGGTGTCGGGCTGGCCGGGCTCGCCGGCGGGCGTCCGGCGGCGGTGACGGCGGCCGCCCTGGCCGGGACGGTGTGGGCCTATGACACCGTCCTCAAGGACACCTCGGCCGGACCGGTCGCGATGGCCGCCGCCCGAGGCCTCGACGTGCTCCTCGGGGCGAGTGCGAGCGGACGTACGCGGGCCGGGCTGGTGCCGGCCGGTCTCCTCGCCGCCCACACCGCCGGGGTCACCCTGCTCAGCCGGGGCGAGGTCCATGGCACTCAGCCGCGCACCGCGAGTCTGGCCGGCGGCGTCACGGCCCTGACCGCGGCCGCGGCGGCCGGCCACGGGCGGGCTGCGCTTCCTGTCGCCCTCGCCGCTACGTACGCACGCAGCGTCGGCTCCGCCCAGCTCGCCGCCGTCTCCTCGCCGGATGCAGGTACGGTCCGGCGCGCCACCGGCGCCGGGATCCGCGGGATGATCCCGCTCCAGGCGGCGCTCATCGCCCGCCGCTCGCCCTTGGCCGCGGTCGCGCTGCTGGCCGCCGGGCCGGTCGTCAAGGCCGCCTCGAAGGTGGTGTCACCGACATGAGCACGACGAGCACGTTGCGGTTCGGCTACGGCACCAACGGCATGCACAGCCACCGGCTCGAGGACGCGCTGAGCCTCCTGGCCGCACTGGGCTATGACGGGGTCGCGCTGACCCTCGACCACCTTCACCTGGACCCCTTCCGGCCGAACCTGGCGGGCCGGGTGGCCCAGGTCGGCCGCCGGCTGGACGAGCTCGGCCTGTCGGTCGTGATCGAGACCGGCGCTCGCTACATCCTCGATCCGCTCCGTAAGCACTACCCGACCCTGCTTCATCCGGGCCCGGACGCGAGCCGCCGGGTCGACTACCTGCACCGGGCGGTCGAGGTGGCCGCCGACCTCGGCGCCGAGGCGGTCTCGTTCTGGTCGGGCACCCTGCCGGACGGCGTGGACGAGGACCGGGCCTGGGGACGCCTGTGCGACGGAGTGTGGCGGGTCCTCGACGTCGCGACCCGCCGCGGCGTCGTGTGCGCCGTCGAGCCCGAGCCCGGGCACTTCGTCGACACCCTCGACTCCGTGATCGAGCTGCGGCGGCGCCTCGACGACCCGGAGCTGCTGCGGGTCACCCTCGATCTCGGCCATGTGGTGTGCAACGAGCCGCGGGGGATGGCCGAGACCATCCGCCTCGCCGGGCCGCTGCTGGCCAACGTGCAGGTCGACGACATGGTCGAGGGCGTCCACGAGCACCTGGAGCTGGGCACCGGCGAGGTCGACTTCGCCGCCGCGCTCGGCACCCTCGTCGAGATCGGCTACACCGGGCTCGCCGCGCTCGAGCTGCCCCGCCAGTCCCACGCCGCCCCGGTCGTCGCCGAGCGCTCCCTCGCGTTCCTGCGCGAGACCCTCGACGACCTGCCCCGATCCGAGGAGGTGAGCGCATGAACGAGAAGCTGCTCGCGGAGTGGTGCGCCGAGATCGAGGCCGACCCCACCCGGATCAGGACCCGCTTCCCGGCCGCGGCCAGGGAGATCGGCCGCACGCCGGGCAACTCGCCGGAGCCGGGCGCTGAGCGGGTCGAGGACGACGTACGCGTGCGGCTGCTGGTGGCGCTCGGCCGTGGTCTGACTGGTGACGCCGACGCGTTGAGCGCCGAGGTGCACGACCTCTACCGCTTCGGTGACGCCGACGAGCGGCGCGCGGTCCTGCTCGGCCTCGGGCAGCTCGAGGACGCGATCGGCGACCGCGCCGTCGACCTGCTCCACGACGCGCTGCGCACCAACGACCCGCGCCTGGTGGCGGCCGCGCTGGGGACGTACGCCGGTCGTCTCGATCCCGCCGCGTGGCGCCAAGCCGTCCTCAAGTGCCTCTTCGTCGGCGTACCTCTTCGCCTGGTGGCCGGCCTCGACAGACCCGACGGATCCGACGACGAGCTGCGCCGGATGGTCGCCGACTACGCCGACGAGCGGCGCGCGGCCGGCCGCGAGGTGCCCGCCGACGCCCTCTCCTTCCTTCCCGCCCCCACCCAGACCGCTCGGGAGTCCTGATGCGCATCTTCGACCCGCACATCCACATGACCTCGCGCACGACCGACGACTACGAGGCGATGTACGCCGCCGGCGTCCGAGCCCTGGTGGAGCCGGCCTTCTGGCTCGGCCAGCCGCGGACCAGCGTCGACTCGTTCGTCGACTACTTCGACGCGCTGGTCGGCTGGGAGCGGTTCCGGGCCTCGCAGTTCGGCATCGCCCACCACTGCACGATCGCGCTCAACCCGAAGGAGGCCAACGACCCGCGCTGCACTCCGGTGCTCGACCTGCTGCCGCGCTACCTCGCCAAGGACGGCGTCGTCGCGGTCGGTGAGATCGGCTTCGACTCGATGACCGAGGACGAGGAGAAGGCGTTCAGCCGCCAGCTGGAGCTGGCCCGCGAGTTCGCGCTGCCCGCGATGGTGCACACGCCCCACCGCGACAAGCTGGCCGGGACCCGCCGCACCCTCGACCTCGTCGAGGCGGCCGGGATGGAGCCCCGGATGGTCGTCGTCGACCACCTCAACGAGGTGACCGTCGACGTCGTCGACGAGGCGGGCGCCTGGATGGGCTTCTCGATCTATCCCGACACCAAGATGGACCCGGACCGGATGGTCGCGATCCTCCAGCGCCGCGGTCTCGACCGGGTGCTGGTCAACTCCGCCGCCGACTGGGGGAAGAGCGACCCGCTGCGCACCCGGGCGACCGGCGAGGCGATGCTGGCGGCAGGCTTCACCGAGGACGACGTCGACCGGGTGCTGTGGCGCAACCCGGTGGAGTTCTTCGGTCAGAGCGGACGGCTGCTGCTCGACGTACCTGCGGCCGACCAGGGCGCGACCTTCGCCGGCAACTCGCTGCTGCGAGGTGAGCGGGCATGAGGTTCCGGCACCGCGACGGCACGGTCGTCCACCTCGGCTACTGCAGCAACGTGCACCCCGCCGAGGACGTCGACGGCATCCTCGACCAGCTCCGCCGCTACGCCGGCGAGGTGCGCGCCCGGCTCGGCGTGCAGCGGCTCGGCCTCGGTCTGTGGCTGCCCGCCGCGACCGCCCACGAGCTGGCCGGCGACCCGGCCACTCTCGACCGGTTGCGCACCGGCCTGGACCGCCACGGGCTCGAAGTCGTCACCCTCAACGCCTTCCCGTACGCCGGGTTCCATGCCCCGGTGGTGAAGCGCGACGTCTACTCCCCGGACTGGTCGACCCGGCGCCGCCTCGACTACACGCTCGACTGCGCCCGGGTGCTGTCGGCGCTGCTGCCCGACGATGCCGTACGCGGCAGCATCTCGACCCTCCCGCTGGGCTGGCGCACCCCGTGGTTCACCGACCGCGACCGGGCGGCGCGCGAGCTGATCGGCGAGCTCGCCGACGGCCTGGCCGGGATCGAGGCCGAGCACGGCCGGCTGGTGCGGGTCGGGTTCGAGCCGGAGCCCGGCTGCGTCGTGGAGACGACCCGGGACGCGGTCACCCGGCTCGCCGGGCTGGCCCCCGACCACCTCGGCATCTGCGTCGACACCTGCCATCTCGCCACCCAGTTCGAGGACGCCACCGAGGCGCTCGACCGGCTGCGTGTGGCCGGACTGCCGGTGGTCAAGGTCCAGGTCTCCGCGGCCCTGCACGCCGACGACCCGAGCGACCCGGCCACCCGGGAGGCCCTGGCCTCCTACTCCGAGGACCGCTTCCTCCACCAGACCCGCGAGCCGCGCGGGGCGCGGGTGGACAGCCGCGACGACCTGCCCGAGGCGCTCGCCGGCCATCGTCCGCTGCCGGCCGAGCATCCCTGGCGGGTGCACTTCCACGTACCTCTCCACGCCGACCCGGCCCCGCCGCTGCGCAGCACCCGCGACCACCTCGCGGGCACGCTCGACGCGCTCCTCGGTGGCCCGGTGGCGCACACCGACCACCTCGAGGTCGAGACCTACACCTGGGGCGTCCTGCCCGAGCAGGTCCGCCCGGACGGGGACGCCGGCCTGGTCGCGGGCATCGCGGCCGAGCTGGCCTGGACCCGTGACCGGCTCCTCGAGTCCGGTCTCGAACAGCTGCAGGAGGCATCGGCATGAGCGACAACCTGGGTGAGAAGCTGCTGGTCATCGACGTGGTCGGGATGACCCCCGAGCTGCTCCAGCACATGCCGCGGGTGCGGCAGGTGGGGGAGTCGGGGTTCACCGCCGAGCTGGGCACGGTGCTGCCCGCGGTCACCTGCTCGGTCCAGTCGACCTTCCTGACCGGCGCGCTGCCGCGCGACCACGGCATCGTCGGCAACGGCTGGTACTTCCGCGACCTCGGCGAGGTGCTCCTGTGGCGCCAGCACAACGCGCTGGTCCAGGGCGAGAAGCTGTGGGACGTCGTACGCCGCCGGCGACCCGGCGCGAAGGTCGCCAACATCTGCTGGTGGTACGCCATGGGTGCCGACGTCGACACCACCGTCACCCCGCGCCCGGCCTACCACGCCGACGGCAAGAAGTCGCCGGACTGCTGGACGTGGCCGCCCGAGCTCCACGACACCCTCACCTCGGAGCTGGGGCCGTTCCCGCTGTTCACCTACTGGGGTCCCACGGCCTCGATCAAGAGCTCGGCCTGGATCGTCGCGGCCGCCCGCAAGGTCATGCCCGACCACGACCTCACCCTCGTCTACGTCCCGCATCTCGACTACGACCTGCAGCGCTTCGGCCCGGACAGCCCACAGGCGGCCCAGGCCGCCCGCGACGTCGACGCCACCCTGGCGCCGCTGCTCGACGACGCCGAGGCCGCAGGCGTACGCGTCGTGCTGCTGAGCGAGTACGGCATCACCCGAGCCACCCGCCCGGTCGACGTCAACCGGCTGCTGCGCCGCGAGGGCCTCCTGCACGTCCACCACAACGCCACCGGCGAGCTGCTCGACCCGTGGACCTCGCGGGCCTTCGCGGTCGCCGACCACCAGATCGCCCACGTCTACATCAAGGACCCCGAGGACCTGGAGCGGGTGCGCGACCTGCTGCAGGGTCTGGACGGTGTGGCCGAGGTCCTCGACCGCGCCGGCCAGGCGGCGTACGGACTCGACCACGAACGCGCCGGCGAGCTCGTCGTGGTGGCCGAGCCGGACGCCTGGTTCACCTTTTACTACTGGCTCGACGAGGCGAACGCGCCCGACTTCGCCCGCGGCGTCGAGATCCACAAGAAGCCCGGCTACGACCCCGCTGAGCTGTTCCTCGACCCCGAGGACCGCTGGGTCAAGCTGCGTGCGGCCACCACGCTGGCCCGCAAGACGGCCGGGCTGCGCTACGCCATGAGCGTGGTGCCGCTCGACCCCGCCCCCGTCTCCGGCAGCCACGGCCGGCTGCCGGACGACCCCGAGCGCGGCCCGGTGCTCGTCTGCTCCGACGCCTCCGTCAAGCGCGACCGGTTCGAGGCCACCGAGGTCCGCGACCTGCTTGCATCCCTGCTCCCCTGAACCGCTCCCCTGAGGAAGGACAAACACCATGACCCGACCGATCACGCTCTTCACCGGCCAGTGGGCCGACCTGCCGTTCGAGGAGGTCTGCCGCCTCGCGTCCGAGTGGGGCTACGACGGCCTCGAGATCGCCTGCTGGGGCGACCACCTCGACGTCTGGCAGGCCGCCGAGGACGAGACGTACGTCCAGGCGAAGCTGGACCTGCTGGAGAAGCACAACCTCAAAGTCTTCACGATCTCCAACCACCTCAAGGGCCAGGCGGTCTGCGACGACCCGATCGACCAGCGCCACAAAGACATCCTGCCCGCCAAGATCTGGGGCGACGGCGACCCCGAGGGCGTACGTCAGCGGGCCGCCGAGGAGATGAAGATGACCGCCCGGGCGGCCAAGAATCTCGGGGTCAAGACGGTCGTCGGCTTCACCGGCTCCTCGATCTGGAAGTACGTCGCGATGTTCCCGCCCGTCTCTCAGGCGATGGTCGAGGCCGGCTACCAGGACTTCGCCGACCGGTGGAACCCGATCCTCGACGTCTTCGACGAGTGCGGGGTGCGGTTCGCCCACGAGGTCCACCCCTCCGAGATCGCCTACGACTACTGGTCCACCGTCGCGACGCTGGAGGCGATCGGCCACCGCGAGGCCTTCGGGCTCAACTGGGACCCCAGCCACATGGTGTGGCAGCAGGTCGACCCGGTCGGGTTCCTGTGGGACTTCCGCGACCGGATCTACCACGTGGACTGCAAGGACACGAAGATGCAGACCGGCAACGGCCGCAACGCCCGGCTCGGCTCCCACCTCGCCTGGGCCGACCCGCGCCGTGGCTGGGACTTCGTCTCCACCGGCCACGGCGACGTGCCGTGGGAGCAGTGCTTCCGGATGCTCAACTCCATCGGCTACGACGGCCCCATCTCGGTCGAGTGGGAGGACGCCGGCATGGACCGCCTCGTCGGGGCCCCCGAGGCGCTCGAGTTCGTCCGCCGGCTCGCCTTCGACGCCCCCGAGGCGGCCTTCGACGCGGCGTTCTCGTCCGCCGACTGACCCGCAACACCCAAGAAGAAGGAGTTACGAGATGTGTTTTGGATTCGACGGTGACGGTGCGCTGCAGCGCTCACTCGAAAAGCGCGGCCTCAGCCGGCGCTCCCTCATCCGCGGCGCCGCCGCGGGTGCTGCCGCACTCGGGGTCAGCGGTGCTCTGGCCGCACCCGCAGCCGCCGACGGCGTACGTTCCGGTCGTGGCCACGGTGGCGGCCGCCGGGTCCCGGCCGACAAGATCAGCATCCAGCTCTACACGCTGCGGTCGATCATGACCGGAGCAGGTGTCGACGCGACGCTGGCGAAGCTGGCGCAGATCGGCTACGACCGCGTCGAGCTGGCCGGTCTCTACGGGCGCACCGCCGAGGACATCCGAGGCGTCCTCGACGGGCTCGGGATCCGCTCCAACTCCAGCCACGACGGTCTGAGCAGCAGCTTCGCCGCGCTCGAGACGAAGTTCGACAACTCCGAGACGCTGGGAGTCCGCTACCTCAACGTGCCCTACCTGGCCTCCAGCTCACTCTCGGACTGGCAGGCCTGGGCGGACCAGATGAACAACGAGGCGGCGGCCGCGAAGCGGCGTGGCTTCCGCTACGGCTACCACAACCACGCCCACGAGTTCACCACTGATCTCGGTGGCGGGGTCACGCCCTGGGACGTGTTCATGCGGGAGCTCGACCCGGCCTACGTCCACCTCGAGGTGGACCTCTACTGGGCCGTCACCGGCGGTGTGAATCTCGGCATGTCCAGCGACGAGGCCATCGACTTCGCGATCGACGTCGTCGACCGGTCTCCGCTCCAGGTCCGCCAGTACCACGTCAAGGACCGCAACGAGGCCACCGGCGACCACGTCGACCTCGGCACGGGGTTCATCGACTTCGCCAAGATCTTCCGCGCCCACCAGGTCGAGGACTACATCGTGGAGAACGACAGCCCTGACGTCACCCCGATCCAGACCGCGGAGGTGGGCTACTCCTACCTGCGCGCCCTGCGCTACTGACGTACGCCTCTGAAGTACGCCTCTGAAGTACGTCAAACAAGACTCGGCAGCCGCCCCCGACCCTCCCTGCGGGGCGGCTGCCGTCTCCTTCCAGACGCGCGGTGAACCCTCCGAGAAGTCGGGATGACGACCGTCCCCCAAACGGGCGAGTGCCCCGTGTCGGGTTCCGCGAACCCTCGGTGAGGGTCATAGGCTGAAGACCATGCCATCGCCCCGGGTATCGCTGATCACCGCTGTCTACAACCCGCCCGCCGATGCCTTCGAGGACACGATCGCGTCGGTTCTCGGTCAGACCCATGACGACTGGGAGTGGGTCCTCAGCGACGACTGCTCGCCCGCGCCCTGGGTGCTGCCGCGGCTGCGGGAGCTGGCCGCGGCGGAGCCACGGGTACGAATCGTGGAGCGTGCGGCGAATGGTGGCATCGTGGCCGCCTCGAACTCGTCGCTGGCCGAGGCGACCGGCGAGCTGATCGCGCTGCTCGACCACGACGACGTACTCGAGCCGAACGCGCTGGAGAAGATGGTCCGCGCCTACGACCGGTTCGAGGACCTCGACTACGCCTACAGCGACCAGGACCTGATGAGCGACGCCGGCGAGCTCCGCGACGCCTACTACAAGCCCGACTGGTCCCCGGAGCGGCTGCGCCACCACAACTACTGCACCCACTTCTCGGTCTTCCGCCGCTCCGTCGTGGAGGAGGTCGGCGGCTTCCAGGAGGGCTTCGACGGCTCCCAGGACCATGACCTCGTACTGCGGGTCAGCGAGCGCGCCCGGCGCATCGTCCACGTCCCCGGCGCGCTCTACCACTGGCGCCAGGTGCCGGGCTCTGCCGCCGCGGACAACCAGGCCAAGCCGTACGCCTGGGACGCCGGCGTACGCGCCGTCCAGGCCCACCTCGACCGGCTCGGGATCCGGGCCACGGCCTCGCACGGCGTCTCACCCGGGCTCTACCGCGTCGAGCGGGAGCCCGACCTGGACACCCCGGTCAGCGTGATCATCCCGACCATCGGCACCAGCGCGATCGTGTGGGGCGAGAAGCGCGCAATGGTCGTCGAGACCGTACGCTCCGTGGTCGCCTCCACCAAGCACCACAACGTCGAGTTCGTGATCGTCTACGACACCCCGACGCCGGCCCCGGTGCTGGAGGCGCTGCGGGCGATCGAGGGCGCCGACATCAAGCTCGTCGAGTTCACCGAGAAGTTCAGCTTCAGCGCCAAGTGCAACGTCGGCGCCGCCCATGCGACCGGTGACGTCCTGATCTTCCTCAACGACGACATGGAGGCCTACTCCGAGGGCGTCATCGAGAACCTGATCGCGCCGCTGCGCGAGCCGGACGTCGGCATGACCGGTCCCAAGCTCCTCTTCGAGGACTACCGCATCCAGCACGCCGGCCTGGTCTACGGCAGCGGCACCATCACCCACGCCTACTACCGCGCGCGCCCCGAGGAGCGGGGCAACCACGGCGAGCTGCACATCAACCGGGAGACCTCCGCGCTGACCGGCGCCTGCGTCGCGATGCGGCGCGAGGTCTTCTTCGACGCGGGTGGCTTCAGCGAGCGGCTGCCGGTCAACTACAACGACGTCGACCTGTGTCTCAAGGTCCGTCGCTCACTGGGCCTGCGCCTGGTCTGGCTCCACGACGTCACCCTCTTCCACTTCGAGTCGATCAGCCGCGACAACGCGGTCCACGACTGGGAGAAGGACTTCATCAACAACCGCTGGGGCAACTACGAGCACGTACGCGAGGCGTACTCCAACGGCGTCCGCTGACCCCGGAGGTCAGCCCTGGGCTGCGCGGCGGAGGCGGCGTACGACTCGTCGGCCGAAGTTCCGCACCGGGTGGCGGGTGGCGTAGGTCAGGTCGGCCTCGAGGCCGGCGACCTTGCCGCGCAGCCGCTCGATGCGCTCGCGGCGGCGCCGGTTGACCTCGCGGGCATCCCGTAGCTGCTTGGACAGGGTGCCGACCCGGGCCTGGGCGGAGTTGGCGGAGGCCTGGATGCCGAGGATGTGGTCGCGGGTGGCCAGCCGGGAGCGGGTGACCTCCTCGAACTTCCGGGTGTGGGCGTCGCGGAGCCGGACCTCGTCGGCCGGAGCGGCCTGGACGAGCTCGGGCGCGACCGGCGCCGACTCACCGTCGGCGAGCGGCCGGGCGGCCAGTTGGAACTGGTAGACCAGCGCGTCGGGCTGCTGGCGTACCCACTCCACGGCTACATCGGGGAGCAGGCCGGGGTCGACCGAGACCTCGACGTTGAGCGGGTCGGCCGTGGTGCCGCGCAGGTCCTCGACCGCGTAGCCCGCCTCGGTGAAGAGCTGCAGCAGCCCCTCGCGTGAGTAGAACTTGATGTGGGTGCGGTCCAGGAGACCGGTGTCGGTGGTCTGCCAGCGGCCCTGGAGCAGAGCGAGGCGGACCGAGCCGTGGGTGACGTTGGGGATCGAGATGACCACCTGGCCGCCGGGAGCGAGCAGGTCACGGGCCTGCTCGAGCGCAGCCCGCGGGTCGACGAGGTGCTCGAGGACGTCGGCGAAGATCACCACGTCGAAGGAGCCGGGCTCGACGATCTCGGTCAGCGGGGTCACATCCAGGTCGGCGACGATCACCCGCTCGAGGACCTTCTCGGCCAGGCTCGCCGCCTCGGGGTCGATCTCGATGCCGGTGACGGTGCAGCCGCGCTCGGTGAGGATCCGGCCGATCTCACCGGTCCAGCAGCCGACGTCGAGGACCCGCTTCCCATCGCCCGCCGAGGCGGCGGACTCAGCCAGGTCGATGACCTGCACATGGCTGGTGTTGGGGTGATCGAGGTCGATCTCGACGGCGTAGTGCGACATGCGACGAGGGTAGCGACCTTTGGTGGCGCCGCGCGGCTTCGGCACGGGTGATTTACAGGCTGTTTCGATGCTTCGGCGACGTACGGGGAAATGGTCTGTTACACAGTGGAAACAGACGCTTCGGGGTGTCGAAACGTCCCCGGGTGAAGGTGGCGGCGAAGATGACAGGATCAAGGACCTCTGGAGGCGCCCTCTCGTGAAGCTCGTGACCGCAGTGATCAAGCCCCATAAGTGGGAGGACGTGCGCGAGGCCCTCGAGGCCTTCGGCGTGACCGGCATGACCGTCTCCGAGGTCTCCGGCTACGGCCGGCAGAAGGGTCACACCGAGGTCTACCGCGGTGCGGAGTACGACATCGCCCTGGTGCCGAAGATCCGCATCGAGATCGTCGTGGAGGACGAGGATGCCGCGGACGTCGTCGGCATCGTCGTGAAGACCGCACAGACCGGACGGATCGGCGACGGGAAGGTCTGGCTCAGCCCGATCGAGTCCGTCGTCCGTGTTCGGACCGGTGCGCGCGACGCCGAAGCGCTCTGACTAGGCTTCAGTCCGAGTGCCGGTCCATCGAATCCCACCGGAGGAGAGAAATGAAGCTCGTCACCGCAGTGATCAAACCCCACAAGTGGGAAGACGTCCGCGTCGCCCTCGAAGCTGTCGGTGTCACCGGCATGACCGTCTCCGAGGTCTCCGGCTACGGCCGGCAGAAGGGTCACACCGAGGTCTACCGCGGCGCTGAGTACGACGTCGCCCTGGTGCCGAAGATCCGCATCGAGATCGCCGTGCCCGACGAGGAGGTCGAGTCTGTGGTCAGCGCCATCGAGACCTCGGCGAAGACCGAGCGCATCGGTGACGGCAAGGTCTGGGTCTCCCCGCTGGAGACCATCGTGCGGGTCCGCACGGGCGACCGCGACGACGCCGCGATCTGACGTGAATGAGGCTGGCGCGTGACCGCTGAGGGCCGGGCGGAGCGCACAGCCGAGGCAGACGAGCAGTGCGCCAAGGCGTACGCCGCGGCGGGCGGCCCCGAGGTCGGGGTCGCCCTCGTCGCGGTCGGGGGATACGGGCGCGGAGAGCTCGCGCCCTTCTCCGACTGGGACGTGGTCCTGGTGCACGACGACGCCGTCTCGCCGGGGTCGGTGGCCGAGCAGGTCTGGTATCCGCTCTGGGACACCGCGCCCAAGCTCGACCACTCGGTCCGGTCCTTCTCCGAGATGCTCTCGTCCTCGACCGGTGACCTCCGGGTCGCCCTGGGGCTGCTCGACATCCGGCACTTGGCCGGCGATCGCGGGTTGGTGCTGCGGCTGCGTACGACGATGCTGGCGCACTGGCGCAAGCACGCCCGGGCCCTGCTGCCCGAACTGCGGACGATGAGCGTGGAGCGACACCGGCGTGCTGGCGAGCTCGCGCACGCCTCGGTGCCGGATCTGAAGGAGATGTACGGCGGGCTGCGGGACGCGGTGGTGATCAAGGCGATCGTGGCGACCTGGCTGGTCGACGTCCCCGCGGTCGACCTGGAGAAGTCGCGCCGCGCCCTGCTCGACGTACGTGATCTCGTGCAGGAGATCGGCGGCCGGGCCACCGACCGGGTCGTGCCGGAGATGTGGGACCAGCTCGCCGAGCGGCTCGAGCTGGCCGACGCCCGCACGGCACAGGCCCACGTACGCACCATCGGCCGCCGCCTCGCCCATCTCTCCCGCCTGGCGTGGCGACGGGTGGACGGGGTCCTCGAACGCTCGCGGCCCGGAGCGCCGCGCCGCCCGCGGCTCGCGCCGCTGGGCAACGGTCTGGCGCTCGCCTCGGGTGAGGTGGTGCTGGTTCCGGGCGCCCGCCCGTCGCGGGATCCGCTGATGCTGCTGCGTGCCTCGGCGCTCGCCGCCGAGCACGGGGTCGCGCTGGCGCCGCCGACCGCCGCGCGACTGGCCCGGGACACCCCGGCGCTGGCCGAGCCGTGGCCGGAGGAGGCGCGGCATCTCTTCGTACGGCTCCTGGGCGCCGGGCGCGGGCTGCTCGCGGTCTGGGAGACGCTGGAGGAGACCGGCGCGGTCTCCCGGATCCTGCCCGAGTGGGAGCGGATCCGGCTGCTCCCGCACGCCTCGATCATCCACCGCTTCACCGTCGACCGGCACACCATCGAGACCTGCATCGAGGCGGTCGCGCTGCTGCCGCGCGTGGCCCGACCCGATGTGCTGCTCGTCGCGGCGATGCTCCACGACATCGGCAAGGGATCGCTGACCGAGCACAGCGTCGCGGGGGAGCCGATCGCCCGCCGGATCGCCTCCCGGATGGGCTTCCCGGAGGACGAGGTCGACCTGATCTCGCAGCTGGTGCGCTGGCACCTGCTGCTCTCCACGACCGCGACCACCCGTGACCCCGACGACCCGGCGACCGTCGACCTGGTGGTGGACACGATGGGCGATGCCGAGGCGCTCGCCCTGCTCACCGCGCTCACCGAGGCCGACGCCCGGGCGACCAGCGCCCAGGCCTGGAGCACCTGGCGGGCCCGGCTGATCCTCGACCTCGCCCGCCGGGCCGCGCGGGTGCTCGACACCGGCGTCGCCGCGGGGGAGCGGCCGCAGGCTGCGGTGGAGATCCCCGAGAGCGTACGTTCGGGCTCGACCTCCTTCCGTGCCGAGCCGCTCGCCGACGGCGCCCGGGTGTGGGTGATCGCGCCCGACCGGCTCGGCCTGCTCGCCGACCTGGCCGCGACCTTCGCGGTCGCACGGCTGCCGGTCAGAGCGTGCCGTGCCTGGCAGCAGGGCGGTTTCGGGGTCAGCGTGTGGGACCTCGACGACTCCTATGTCGACGCAGCGGTGCTCCGCACGCGCTTCTCCGCCATCACCGAGGGCCGCCTCGACCCGGCGACCCGGCTGGCGCCGAGCGCCGCCGCCCGAAGGAGCGAGCCCTCGGTCGTCGTACGTCCCGAGGCATCCAGCAAGGCCACCGTCCTCGAGGTGCGCACCATCGACCGTCCTGGGGTCGTCTACACCGTCGCCGTCGCGCTGGCGCGGATGGAGATCGCGGTCCGTTCCGCCCACATCTCCACCCTCGGTCCCCAGGCCGTCGACGTCTTCTACCTCCAGGAGGCCTCGGCCGGAGTCCTCGCCGAGCATCGGGCGGCGGAGGCCGCCCATGCGGTCCGCGCGGCGCTCGAGTGCTGACCGAGGTAGCTCGGTGAGCGTCGGACCCCCGATCGCGCCTGCCGAATAGCACCCCACACACAACAGTTCGTTAGTCTTGGCAGGACAACCACTCTGCTGAAGGACCGCTTTGTTCGCCACGCTCTCCGACCGGCTCGCCACGACGTTCAAGAACATTCGGGGCAAGGGCCGCCTCACCGATGCCGACATCGACGCCACCGCTCGCGAGATCCGCATCGCGCTGCTCGAGGCCGACGTCGCGCTGCCGGTGGTGCGCGAGTTCGTCGCCCGGGTCAAGGAGCGGGCACGCGGCGAGGAGGTCAGCCAGGCGCTGAACCCCGCCCAGCAGATCGTCAAGATCGTCAACGACGAGCTGGTCACGATCCTCGGCGGCGAGACCCGCCGGCTCCGTTACGCCAAGACCGGCCCGACGGTGATCATGCTCGCGGGTCTGCAGGGTGCCGGTAAGACCACCCTGGCCGCGAAGCTCGCGCTGTGGCTGAAGGAGCAGGGCAAGGCCCCGCTGCTGGTGGCGGCCGACCTGCAGCGCCCCAATGCGGTCAACCAGCTCCAGGTCAACGGTGAGCGCGTCAGCGTCCCGGTCTACGCGCCCCAGCCCGGCAACGGCGTCGGTAACCCCGTCGACGTCGCTCGTGACGCCGTCGAGGAGGCCAAGCGCAAGCTCCACGACGTGGTCATCGTCGACACCGCCGGCCGCCTCGGCATCGACGAGGAGCTGATGAAGCAGGCCGCCGACATCAAGGCGGCGGTCAACCCCGACGAGGTCCTCTTCGTCGTCGACGCGATGATCGGTCAGGACGCGGTCAACACCGCGCAGGCCTTCCTCGACGGCGTCGGCTACGACGGCGTGGTCCTCACCAAGCTCGACGGTGACGCCCGCGGTGGTGCGGCGCTCTCCATCGTCCAGATCACCGGCAAGCCGGTCATGTTCGCCTCCAACGGCGAGAAGATGACCGACTTCGACCTGTTCCACCCCGACCGGATGGCCGGTCGCATCCTCGACATGGGCGACATGCTCACCCTGATCGAGCAGGCCGAGAAGACCTTCGACCAGGGGCAGGCCGAGAAGGACGCGGCCAAGCTTGCGACCGGCGAGTTCACGCTCGAGGACTTCCTCAAGCAGATGCAGCAGCTGCGCAAGCTCGGCTCGATGTCGAAGCTGATGGGCATGCTGCCGGGCATGGGCCAGTTCCGCGAGCAGCTCGACAACTTCGACGAGCGCGAGATCGACCGGATCCAGGCGATCATCCAGTCGATGACCCCGGCCGAGCGCGCCAACCCGAAGATCCTCGACGGCTCCCGCCGCGCCCGCATCGCGAAGGGCTCGGGTCGCCAGGTCTCCGACGTCAACCAGCTCATCCAGCGCTTCACCGAGGCGTCGAAGATGATGAAGCAGCTCGCCTCCGGTGGCGGCATGCCCGGGATGCCCGGCGCGCCCGGTGCCAGCTTCGGCAAGCGTGCCGGCGCCAAGCAGGTGGCCCAGAAGAAGAAGGGCAAGGGCGCGCGCAAGTCCGGCAACCCCGCCAAGGCGGCCCAGCAGGCGAAGGCGGACGCCGAGAAGAAGCCGGCTGCCGCCAACCCGTTCGGGATGCCGGGTGGCGAGGAGATCGACTACGAGAAGGCCGCAGCCGACCTCAACCTGCCGTCGGACTTCTCCAAGTTCCTCAAGTAAGAGGCCCCTCCAGGTGAGCACGGTCCTGGTCGTCGACGGCGCCAACGTCGTCGGCGCTCGCCCGGACGGCTGGTGGAAGGACCGTGCCGGCGCGGCGCGCCGGCTGCACGAGGCGCTGCTGGTCGCCGATCTCCCGCAGGACCGGATCGTCCTGGTCCTGGAGGGACAGGCCAAGGGCGGCGTACGTCCGGGCAGGGACGCCCACGTGCACACGGTCCACGCCCCCAAGGATGGCGACGCCGCGATCGTCGGTGTCGTCCGTGAGGCGCTGGAGAAGGGCGACCGGGTGACGCTGGTGACCGCCGACCGGCTTCTCCAGGCCCGTTGCGGCGGCGCCACGGCCCTGGGGCCGTCCTGGTTGCTTGACCAGATCTGAGGAAATCGGCGGGTTACGCACGCGTAACCATTGACCGCGATTGTGATCGCCGTCACGCTGGGAGCGCTCTCACGAGCCGCGGCACCCCAACGCCGAGGTGCCGACAGATCACTCTCAGGAGGCCTGTCCCGTGCGATCACACAGACAGCGCGGCGCGATCGGCGGAGCCTCGGCTCTCGCCGGCCTGCTCTGCGCCACGCTCCTCGTAGCCCCAGCGTCCACCGCAGCGTCACCCACCGTGTCCGCCACCGATGCGCTCACGCGCTCGGGCCACGCGCTGCCCTACAAGAACCCACGCCTCGCCACCAAGACCCGCGTCGCCGATCTGCTGGCCCGGATGACGCTGGCCGAGAAGGTCGGTCAGATGGCCCAGGCCGAGCGCGCGGACGTCGCCGCGAACCCCGGCCAGATCGCCGAGCTCGGGCTCGGCAGCGTACTCTCCGGCGGCGGCTCGACCCCTGCCGAGAACACCCCGGAGGCCTGGGCCGACACGGTCGACGCCTTCCAGGAGCAGGCGCTCTCGACGCGGCTGGGGATCCCGCTGCTCTACGGCGTCGACGCGGTCCACGGTCACGGGAACCTCAACGGCGCGACCGTGTTCCCGCACAACATCGGCCTCGGCGCGACCCGCGACCCGAAGCTCGCCGAGCGGATCGGGCACATCACCGCGGAGGAGACTCGCGCCTCCGGGCCGCAGTGGAACTTCGCCCCGTGCATCTGCGTCGCCCGCGACGACCGGTGGGGGAGGACGTACGAGTCCTTCGGGGAGGACCCGAAGCTCGCCGCCCAGATGGCGCAGATGATCGAGGGGTTCCAGGGCGACAAGGGTGAGCTCGACGATCCCGACCGCGTCCTGGCCACGGCCAAGCACTTCGCCGGCGACGGGTTCACGACCTTCGGCACGGGCGAGGGTGACTACACGATCGACCAGGGCATCACCCAGGCCTCGCGCGCCGAGTTCGAGAAGCTGGCGCTCTCGCCGTACGTCACCGCCATCAAGAAGCACGACGTCGGCTCGGTGATGCCGTCCTTCTCCAGCGTCGACTGGACCGAGGACGGTCTCGGCAACCCGCTCAAGATGCACGCCCACGAGGAGCTCGTCACGGGTTGGCTCAAGGAGAAGCAGGGTTTCGACGGCCTGGTGATCTCCGACTGGCGGGCGATCCACCAGATCCCGGGGACGTACGCGGAGCAGGTGGCCATCTCGGTCAACGCCGGCGTCGACATGTTCATGGAGCCGTTCTCCGGTGACACCGTCGGCTATCCGCAGTTCATCGAGACGCTGACCGCAGCCGTCGAGGACGGCGCCGTCCCGATGGCCCGCATCGACGACGCGGTCTCCCGGATCCTGACCGCGAAGTTCGACCTCGGCCTCTTCGAGAAGCCGTTCACCGACCGGCGCAACATCGACGAGATCGGCAGCGCCGCCCACCGTCGCGTCGCGCGTGAGGCGGTGGCGAAGTCGCAGGTCCTGCTCCGGAACAGGCACACGTTGCCGCTCTCCGGCCGCGACGACGTCTACGTCGCGGGCAGCAAGGCCGACAGCATCGGCGACCAGGCCGGCGGCTGGACGATCACCTGGCAGGGCAACTCGACCCACCAGATCCCCGGCGACACGATCCTCGACGGCATCGAGTCCGCGGCCCGCGGCGAGGTGACCCACTCGCCCGACGCCTCCGCGCCGGTCCCGGCCGGCTCACACGGTGTCGTGGTCGTCGGCGAGCACCCGTACGCCGAGGGCTTCGGTGACATCGGCGGCCCCCGCTGGGGCTACGACCCCGGCGAGGGCGGCGTGCAGCGACCTGCGCTGACGATGCACCTCAGCGATGCCGACACCGCGGCGATCGAGACGGTCTGCGCGGCCGCGGCGACCTGCACGGTGCTCGTCGTCTCCGGGCGTCCGATGATCATCCCGCCCGAGCTGCTCGGGCAGATCGACGCCCTGGTCGCCTCCTGGCTCCCGGGCAGCGAGGGCAAGGGTGTCGCCGACGTGCTCTTCGGCAAGCGTCCGTTCACCGGGAAGCTCCCGGTGACCTGGCCCCGCTCTGTCGACCAGGAGCCGATCAACATCGGCGATTCGGACTATGACCCGCTGTTTGCGTACGGACACGGTCTGAAGACCCACCGATAGCGAAAAGGCCCGGTCCGAGTTGTGCGAATCTTCGATTCGCGACGCTTGGATCGGGCCATTTCGGTGCATGATTCGTGCATGCAGACGCTTCGCGTAGACGTATCGGGACGAGCGCTCAGCTTCCCGCCCGACAAGATCGTCCGAATAGGGCGTTCGATCGATGCCGACGTGGTGCTCTCGTCATCCTCCGTCTCCCGCGCTCATGCGGAGCTGCGCCCGGACCCGTCCGGGTGGAAGCTGGTCGATGTCGGCTCCGCCGGAGGGACGTACGTCTCCGGCAGCCGCGTCACCGAGGTGCCGTTGACCGGAGCGACCGAGATCCAGCTCGGCCCGGCGGGACCGGGCTCGACGATCACCGTCACCCTCGACGACGCGCCGGTCGCGGCGGGTGCCCCGCGTGCCCAGGCGCCGGCTCCGCCGCCTCCGCCGGCGATGGCGGGCGCCGCGGCGCCGCCGTCAGGTGCGGCACCGGTGGCTCCGCCCCCGCCCGGCAACGTCCCGCCCGCGCCGCCGGTGCCCTCGGCGACCCAGGACATCTCCGAGATGACGATCGCGCCCGGGATGGCGCGGCCGGCCGCTCCCGGTCAGCCGCCGACCGCGCCGACCGGACCCGACCTGCTGCTGGTCGCCGAGGGCAAGGAGCACCGCTTCCGCCACCCGGTCACGGTGACCATCGGTCGTGCGGCCGACAACTCGGTCGTGCTGGAGGACCAGGGCGTCTCGCGCCAGCATGCCCGGCTGGTGGCCACTCCCGGCGGCTGGACCTTCGAGAACGGCTCGCAGACCGGGTCGTTCCTCAAGGGGAAGCCGCTGGTCAGGGAGGAGATCGACGAGGAGACCGAGATCCGCCTCGGCCACCCCGTCGCGGGCGAGATCCTCAAGGTCATCCCGATCTACGCCGCCGAGGTCGAGGTCGCCCGTGCCGCCGCCAAGCGCCGCAACAAGCTGCTGCTGTGGGGCGGGATCGGCGCCGCGGCCGCGGTCGTGGTCATTGGACTGGTGGTCGCGATGTTCGTCGTGCCCGGCGGCGAGTCGGCCGCCCAGGACACCGGCCTGACCAAGGACGAGCTCAACAGCGCGCAGCGGGCCGCCGTCTGGATCACGTACGCACCGACCGAGGACACCATCGCGATGGGATCCGGGTCGATCGTCACCAAGGACGGCAAGATCCTCACCAACGCCCATGTCGCCGACCCGGCGAAGATCCCGGAGTACGCCGCCAAGGGCGAGGTCTCGCCCGAGGTCGTCAACATCCACCTGACCGACCCGGCTGAGGGCTACAAGGTCGGCGAGCCCGACTACATCGCCAAGGTCATCCAGTCCGACGGTGAGGTCGACAGCGCGGTCGTGCAGATCGTCGCCGACGGCGAGGGCAACCCGGTGAACCCGTCCTCGCTGGACCTGCCGACGATCTCGCTCGGCGACTCCAACGCCGTCGACCGCGGCGACTTCATCGCCACCATCGGCTTCCCGATGCTGCCGAAGGAGAGCTTCGCCGACAAGGAGGGCGTGCTCTTCCAGCCGCCGACCGTCGCCGAGGGCAACGTGGCGACGATCCTCTCCTTCGAGGGCGAGGAGCGGGCCGTCTTCGACGTCACCGCCCGGATCTCCAGCGGCAACTCCGGTGGTGCCGCGGTCAACGACGACGGTGAGCTCGTCGGCGTACCGACCTCCATCGGGTGGGACGAGAGCAACGTCGTCACCGGCCAGGTCATCCCCCTCGCTCAGCACTTCCCGATCCTCGAGGCCGCCGGCGTGAAGGTGCCGGGCAACTAGGTAACCTGCGTCACATGACTGCTCTGCGCTTCTCCGGCCCGGTTCTTCCCGATGGAGAGGTGCGGGACCTCTACGTCCTCGACGGCCGCATCACCTACGAGCGGCCGTCGGGGGCGGAGACCGGTGCCTCGGGCTGGATCGTCCCCGGCCTCGTCGACGCCCACTGCCACATCGGGCTCGGGCCCGACGGCGCCGTCGACCAGGAGACCGCCGAGGCGCAGGCGATCGCCGACCGCGACGCCGGCGCGCTGCTCCTGCGAGATGCCGGCTCCGCGGCCGACACGCGTTGGGTCCAGTCCCGCGAGGACCTGCCCCGGCTGATCCGCGCAGGACGCCACATCGGACGTACGAAGCGCTACATGCGCAACTACGCCGACGAGGTCGAGCCAGACGGCCTGGCCGAGGCCGTCGAGCGGCAGGCGCGCTCCGGTGACGGCTGGGTCAAGCTCGTCGGCGACTGGATCGACCGTGCCGAGGGAGACCTGAAGCCGTCCTTCCCGGCGGAGTCGTTCGCCGAGGCGATCAAGGTGGCCCACGACAACGACGCGCGGGTCACGGCGCACTGCTTCGGCCACGAGGTCCTGCCCGGCCTGATCGAGGCCGGGATCGACTGCATCGAGCACGGCACGGGCCTGACCCCGGACCTCGTCGAGGCCATGGCCGAGCAGGGCACCGCGCTGGTTCCCACCGTCGCCCAGCTGGAGATCTTCCCCGACCTGGCCGCCGCGGCGGCACCGAAGTTCCCGACGTACGCCGCCACCATGGAGAACCTCTACGCCCGCCGTCGCGAGACGATCATGAGCGCGTACGAGGCAGGGGTCGCTCTCTACGCAGGCTCCGACGGTGCGGGGGACCAGCTGCACGGCGTACTCCCTCGGGAGGTGCTCGCGATGCACCGGCTGGGCCTCCCCGCCGACGTCGTCCTCGGCGCCGCCTCCTGGCGCGCGCGGGAGTGGCTCGGCCACAACCCCGGCCTCGCCGAGGGCGACCCCGCCGACTTCGTCGTCTACGACACCAACCCCCTCGAGGACCTCACCGTCCTCGCCCGGCCGGCCGCCGTCGTACTCCGGGGGAAGATCTACTGACGTCGCCTGAGGTCGGCGATCGAGGCAACCCCGGTTGCGAAGGTGAACCCGGTGATGACGATCCCGCACGCGAAGACGACGATCCCGGGAAGGAACCCTGCGAGTCGATACAGCGTGTCCCAGACGTACGGCGGTTGACCGACGAGCACCGGCCCCGCCCCCTGGGCCGATGAGGTGCAGGAGAAGACCATCTCGTCGGTCGTGGTGACGAACCGGGACACACCTCGGTAGGAGTCGCCGTCCATCGTGTTCTCGAACCCGCTCACGGACGTCGACCCGACCTTCGCCCCGTGCGCGTCGGTGATCTCGCAGGACACCTGTGACGTGTCCGGCGCCCAGATCATGGCCGTCCAGTCGGCCGGTACGTCGGCCCGGTGCTCGGCGCCGTCGACCGGAACCTGTGCCCAGATGTCGTCGCCCGCGGACGAGTTCGAGGTGATGAGAACCGTGCCGAAGACGGTCAATCCGATCCCCAGGGCCATAGCGGCAAGTGCCAGAACCGGCATCAGTCGAGGCGGCGTACGTCGTGGCAGATCTGCTCGTGCGGACGGGAAGAACGGGGCGTCCTGCTGGGTCATTCCGCCGAGCCTCCAGACATTACCCGCCTGCGCTGTCGGCTGTGGTGAGCGAGCCAGCGTATGACCGCCGTGATCGTCAGCGCGAAGCCCACCGCCACCAACGGAAACGCGCAGACCATGGCAAGGAGATTGGTCGGCCGGAACTGCGGGCGGCCGCCGGGCATCGCCGGTCCGATTCGAGCGGTTTCCTCGTCGGCGGATGTCGTCGTGCAGGTGAGATCGAGGCGGCCCGACCCGGTATTGAACCGAAAGGCTCCGTAGTTGCCCCGGCCCTCGGCCCATCCCGTCTCTGCCGGCTCCGCCGGGATGGCGATGGGGCCGGCGGACGAGTCGATGACCTGACAGGACGCGAGCGACACGAAGCGCTCGTGCATCTCTCGTTCGTTTGGCATGGTGAGATGCGCCTCCAGACCGGGTACGACGTCGACGTGGTGGGTATTGCCGTCGATCGGCACTTCCGCCCGGTACGGGTCGTCGGTGACCAACGGGACGAAGAAGATCAGGAGAAGCGCCAGCCCTCCCGCCAGCATCGTTGCGCCGACGACGCCGCCGATCGTGGTCGCGACGGAGGGCCGCTCCGGTGTCCTGTGGGGCCTCGATGGCGTCGGGGTCGGGGTATCCAGTCGACTCACGTAGCGGATTGTCCAGGACCGACGACGTCACGGATCAGGTTTTCGTCGGGAGGTACTTCACCAGGGGTAACACTTGCTCAGTGGCGTACGCCGGGCAGCGATCGCGAGCACGTCGTGCTCGGCCAGGCTGGGAGCGGGTGCGGTGATCGCCTTGACTGATGAGATGCTCCATCGGGTGGGCGTCCGCTCGCTGCATACGGGAATTTCTTCCCGACCTGCAGGTCTGGCAAACTGGAGCACGTGTCCTGTGCGCAGGGACCCTCTCACCCAGCGCGACAGTGCCCGCCGAAGTTGCCTGACGGGTGTCCCCACACCGACACGGGCCTCTTCACCCATATTCGATTCCAAAGGAATACCACCAACAGTGGCTGTCAAGATCCGCTTGAAGCGCCTGGGCAAGATCCGGGTTCCGCAGTACCGCATCGTCATCGTCGACTCGCGCAAGAAGCGCGACGGCGCTGTCATCGAGGAGATCGGTCTCTACCGTCCCAAGGAGGAGCCGAGCTTCATCCAGGTCGACTCCGAGCGCGCCCAGTACTGGCTCGGCGTCGGCGCCCAGCCGACCCCGGCTCTCGAGGCGATCCTCAAGGTGACCGGCGACTGGCAGAAGTTCAAGGGCCTCCCGGGCGCCGAGGGCACCCTCCGTGTCGCCCCGCCGAAGCCCGACAAGCTCGAGCTCTTCAACAAGGCTCTCGCCGAGGCTCACGCCTCCGCCGGCGCCGAGGCCGTGACGAAGAAGTCCGCCAAGAAGGCTGAGGAGCCCAAGGCCGAGGAGCCGAAGGCTGAGGAGCCCAAGGCCGAGGAGCCCAAGGCCGAGGAGACCCCGGCCGCCGAGGCCGAGGCCTGAGCAGCATGCTCGCCGAAGCTCTCGAGCACCTCGTCCGAGGAGTCGTCGACAACCCGGACGAGGTGAGCGTGCGCGACAAGCAGCTTCGTCGCGGCTCCGTCCTCGAGGTCCGGGTCCACCCCGACGACCTCGGCAAGGTGATCGGCCGCGGCGGCCGCACCGCCACCGCGTTCCGTACGGTCATCTCAGCGCTGGCCGGCAAGGGCGGCGCGCGGATCGACTTCGTCGATGTCGACGGCGGTCGCTGAGCACGGCTGCATCAAACGCACAACGGGCGCCACTCCTTCGGGGGTGGCGCCCGTTGGTTTACCCGGTTAACCGGGTAAACCTGCACTTCTCTGGCAATGCAACGCCTGAGAAGTGCAGGAATCACCGGTTAACCGGTGATTCCTGCCCGGCACCCCACAGCCCCTAATCTCACTCCTGTGGAGTTGATCGAGGTGCTGGTCGGACGGATCGGCAAGCCGCATGGCATCCGGGGGTTCGTGACGGTCGAGGTGCGGACCGACGAGCCCGACCGGCGGTTCGCCGAGGGCACGGTGCTGCGGGCGCAGCCGCCGAAGGGATCGGCGTACGCCGCCAAGCAGCTGACCGTGGAGGGCGCCCGTTGGCACGGGCAGGTGCTCCAGGTCGCCTTCGAGGAGATCACCGACCGCAACGAGGCCGAGGCTGCTCGCGGGACGCTGCTCTTTGCCGACGTCCCGGCCGAGGAGACTCCCGAGGACCCCGACGAGTACTACGACCATCAGCTCGTCGGCCTGACCGCCTTCGACGAGGAGGGCCGCGAGCTCGGCACCGTCAAGGCGCTGGTCCACGGGGGAGCCCAGGACCTGCTGACGATCCGTACGCCGGACCGGCGCGACGCGCTGGTGCCGTTCGTGAAGGCCCTGGTGCCGATCGTCGATCTGGCCGAGAAGAAGGTCGTCATCGCCGACCGCCCCGGCCTGGTCACGCCGTTCGCCGAGGACGAGGACGACGCCACGTGAGGCTCGACTACCTCACCATCTTCCCCGACTATCTCGCGCCGCTCCGGCTGAGCCTGCCGGGCAAGGCGATCGAGTCGGGGCTGCTGGAGATGCACGTCCACGACGTACGCGACTGGGCCCACGACCGCCACCGCACCGTCGACGACACGCCTTATGGCGGTGGCGCCGGGATGGTCATGAAGCCCGAGCCGTTCGGCGAGGCCTTCGACGAGCTGGCGATCGATGGGGCGACCGTGATCGTGACGACGCCGAGCGGTGAGCCGTTCACCCAGGCCCTGGCCCGCGACCTGTCGACCCGGGAGAGGCTCGTCTTCCTGCTCGGCCGCTACGAGGGCATCGACCAGCGCGTGCTCGACCATGCAGCGACGCGCGCCGAGGTCCGCGAGATCTCCCTGGGCGACTACGTGCTCAACGGGGGAGAGGTGGCCGCCATGGCGATCACCGAGGCCGTCGTACGTCTGCTCCCCGGGTTCATGGGCAACGCCGAGTCGCTCGTGGAGGAGTCCCACGAGGACGGCCTGCTGGAGTACCCGGTCTACACCAAGCCCGCCTCATGGCGTGACCTCGAGGTCCCGAAGGTGCTGCTCAGCGGCGACCACAAGCGCATCGCGCAGTGGCGCCATGACCAGGCGGTGGCCCGGACCTCCGTACGCCGCCCCGACCTGCTCCACGCATCCCAGGCAGCCACGGAGTGGGAGATCGTGCCCGCCGTACGCGCGGATGTCCCCGAGCTGCACACGCTGCAGCTCGCCTGCTGGGTGCAGGAGATGCACGACAACCCCGGTGTCGATATCCCGCCGCTGCACGAGTCGCTGGAAGACACCGTGCACGCGCTGGAGACGCACGACGTCTACGTCGTCCGCTCCGCCGGGCGGCTGGTCGGCTCGGTCCGTGCCCGGCTCGACGGCGACGTCTGGGAGATCGGACGGCTGATGACCGCGCCAGACCTGCAGGGTCGGGGCCTCGGGCGTCAGCTGCTGGACCACATCCAGGCCATGGCCCCGGCGACCGCCGCGAGGTACTCGCTCTTCACCGGAGCCAAGAGCGAGCGGAACCAGAGGATCTACAAGAAGGCGGGGTTCCGGTTGCGCCGCGACCTCGAGGCTCCGCCAGGCGCCGTCATCATGACGAAGACACATGCACCTCGGCGGTAACGGATCGGCAACCCAGAACTCTGTTACTTTTCTGTAACACAAGGCATCTGTCTCTGAAACGTTGCGTCGCAACGATGCCGGGCAATACGTACGACGAGCGACGAGGCTCGCGTGACGTCACAGCCACATCCCGAGACTCAATCAATGAGGCACTGAATGTCTGTCGAACTTGCATGGCAACTCCTGTGCGCGGCCCTGGTCATGTTCATGACCCCCGGCCTCGCCTTCTTCTACGGCGGTCTGGTGAAGGCCAAGTCCGTCGTCTCGATGATGATGCTGAGCTTCGGCTCGATCGCCGTCGTCACGATCCTCTATGTCCTCTACGGTGGCACCGGCATCGCTGGCAACGGCACCAGCGGTGGCAGCAAGCTGTTCGGTAACCCCTTCGAGGACTTCGGTATGACCGACCTCGTGACCTCCGCGGGCAGTGGTGACGCGGGCAACCTGTTCGGCGGGCACGCGTTCCTGGTCGCCTTCTGCATCATCACCGTCGCCCTGGTCTCGGGGGCGGTCGCCGACCGTGCGCGCTTCTGGCCGTGGATGATCTTCGCGGTCTTCTTCGCCACCTTCGTGGTGTTCCCGACCTTCCGCTGGATCTGGGGCGTGGACGGCGAGGGCAACTTCTACGGCTGGCTCGCCAACAACGTCTACGGCCTGGGCGGTGCCCTCGACTGGGCCGGCGGCACCGTGATCCACCAGTCGGCCGGCGCCGCGGCGCTCGCCCTGGCGCTCGTGCTCGGTCGACGCAAGGTCGGCTTCTCCAAGGAGGAGACGGTCGCTCACAACGTACCGCTCGTGCTGATCGGTGCTGCGATCCTGTGGTTCGGCTGGTTCGGCTTCAACACCGGTGTCTTCGGTGCCGACGAGGGTCAGACCTCGCTGATCTTCATCAACACGATCATCGCCCCGGCCGCTGCCCTGATCGGCTGGATCGTCGTCGAGCAGTTCAAGGACGGCAAGCCCACGGCCGTCGGCGCCGCGTCCGGCATCGTCACCGGCCTGGTCGCCATCACGCCCGCCTGTGCGTTCGTGAGCCCGGTCTGGGCCCTCGTCCTCGGCCTCGTCGCCGGTGCCATCTGCGCCCTGGCCGTCGAGCTCAAGTTCAAGCTCGGCTTCGACGACACGCTCGACGTCGTCGGCATCCACCTCGTCGCCGGTTTCATCGGCTGCCTGTGGGTCGGCATCTTCGGCATGGAGTCGCTCACCGGTGGCAGCCTCGTCTTCGGTGGCAGCTTCAAGCTGCTCGGAGCACAGTTCCTCTCCTCGATCACCGTGATCGCCTTCTCGTTCGTGGTGGCCTTCATCATCGGCTTCGCGATCGAGAAGACCATCGGCTTCCGCGCCAAGGAGGAGGACGAGGTCGCTGGTATCGACACCGTTCTCCACGAGCCGGGCTACTCCGAGCTCGGCTGAGTCATCGCTTCGACCGCGAGGCCCGTCCCGGTTCGCCGGGGCGGGCCTCGCGGCGTATCTCAGCGCGGTCCGTAGGGAAGCTGCCGGGCCTGGTGCTGGATGCGGGTGCTGAGGTCCTCGACCTCGGCCAGCACCGCCGGCGCCACCCAGACGGGGGAGCGGCGGGTGCGCTTGGTGCGGTTGAGGATGCCGGCCTGCTCCAGGCCGTCGATCGTCTCGGTGGGGTCCTCGATCCCGAGGCTCTTGGTGACCAGCTCGGCGTTGAGGATGGGCTCCTCGGTGAGCAGGTCGAGAAGACGGTACGCAGCCGACCCGGGCCGTGGGTCACCGGCCGCCTCGCCCCAGCTGCGCCGGATGCTCTCCAGCGTCTCGGCCGTCTTCCACGACTCCGTGGTCGCGATGGTCGTCGAGGCGGCGAGCATGGCGATGATCGTGGACGCGGTGCCTGCCCGGTAGTCGTTGAGGGCGGCGAAGTAGCGGTCGCGGTGCGCGACGAGCGCGGAGGCGATCGGGACGGCCAGGTGGCGCGAGGCGCGGCGTCGTCGGAGCACGGCGTGGATGAGGGCCCGCCCGATACGGCCGTTGCCGTCGATGAAGGGGTGGATCGACTCGAACTGCGCGTGCACGATCGCGGCCTGGGCGATGGGGGAGAGGTCGTCGCGGTTGGCGAAGGCGACCAGGTCCTCGATGTAGTCGATGACCGTCTCCGGTGGCGGTGGTACGTGGAGGGTGTCGCGGGGTGCGTAGTCGGAGCCGCCGACCCAGTTCTGCACGACGCGGAACCTGCCGGCGTTGGCCGCCTCGTCGGGATGGCGTCCGAACAGGTCCCGGTGTGCGCGCAGGATCGCGTCGGAGGTGATCTTGCGGGTCGTGTCGGCCTCGCTGATCAGCCGCTGCATCGCCTGGGTCGCGGATGCCATCGAGGTCGCCGAGGAGTTGGCGCCGATGCCGAGCAGGGCCCGACCGTAGTCGGCCAGGCTGGCCTCGACGTGCTCGATCTTGGAGGAGTCGATCGCCTCGGTGCGCAGCTGCAGGTGGTTGAGCCCGTCCATCGTCCGGCCGTGGACCAGGTCGAGATGGCGGAGCGCGCCCGCACTGGCGGTCGTCATCGCCGCCACCGGCCGCTCCAGCGCGAGGTCGAGGTCGGCGATGTGCGGCGGCAGCGCCACCGTGACCTCACGGAGCAGCCGGTCCACGCGCGGACCGCGCGGGATCCGCTGCTTGTAGGGGCGCGTCACGTAGGTGTGCGGTGGCCAGTCGGTGTCGGTCACGGGGGAATCCTCGCAGGGGGCGCGACGTACGTCTCGATTCTCGGCGGTCCACGGCGCTGTGGCAGACTTGTGGGCCGGTCCAGTCGGCCGAAGCACGCTCCGAAGATGACACCCGGAGGTGTCGCGACGGGCTCCTGCCACAGGGGGAACCGTACGCCGCCGGCCAGCGTGGCTGGATCACCGCCAAAGATCGCCCCGACCAGGGCATGGATGACCGCGATCGGCCTGTGGCGAGCGTGAGGAGAAATGATGAGCAACGTACTTGCTGAGGTCGGCAACGTCGCCAAGCGCGACGACCTGCCGCAGTTCCGCGCCGGTGACACCGTCAAGGTGCACGTCAAGGTCGTCGAGGGCAACCGGTCCCGCGTCCAGGTCTTCCAGGGCGTCGTGATCCGCGTCCACGGGTCCGGCATCGGCCGCACCTTCACCGTCCGCAAGGTCTCCTTCGGCGTGGGTGTCGAGCGCACCTTCCCGCTGCACTCCCCGATCTTCGAGCAGATCGAGGTCGTCACCCGCGGTGACGTCCGTCGCGCGAAGCTCTACTACCTGCGCAACCTGCGCGGCAAGAAGGCGAAGATCAAGGAGCGCCGCGAGGCGTGAGCCGGCTGGGGCTTGATCGGCGGAGCGAAGCGACGCCCGATCTGCCCCAGACCGAGGCGTGAGCCGGAGGTCTGAGGGTTTCCTGAGCATTGCGAGTCGATGAGGCTCGTTGTGGAGGGAGTCTCTAGACTCACCGCGTGACTTCGAACGACCGCGATCCTTCCGTCGGCGTCGGGCCCCAGGCCCGCTGGGACGGGCCCGATATGGGGGGATCGCGGTCGTTCTCGTCTTCGCCTCAGGCCCCACGCTGGGCCTCTGAGCGGCCGGGCCCGGCCAACGGCCCGCGCCGCGAGGAGGAGCACAAGCCACGCCTCTCGGCCTGGCAGGAGGGCATCGTCCTGGTCGTGCTGGCCGTGCTGGTCGCGATCGTCGTGAAGGCTCTCTTCGTGCAGGCCTTCTACATCCCCTCGGAGTCCATGGAGCCCGGCCTGCAGGGCGGCCCGTCGGTGGCGACCGACGACCGGGTGCTGGTGGAGAAGCCGTCCTACTGGCTCGCCGGCACGCCGCAGCGCGGCGATGTCGTGGTCTTCTCCGACCCGGGCTCCTGGCTCGGTGTCGATGACTCGGCCGGCCCCAGCAATCTCTTCGGCAAGGCGCTCGCGGTCATCGGTCTCTATCCCGAGGGTGGCCACCTGGTGAAGCGTGTCATCGGGGTCCCCGGTGACGTCATCGAGTGCTGCGACAAGCAGGGTCGGCTGATCGTCAACGGCGTCCCGATCGACGAGCCGTACGCTCGGCCCTCCGAGACCAAGTGCGGCCGCCCCAACAAGGAGGGCGAGTGCTTCGGGCCGATGCCCGGCAACCGCCACTGGGAGGCCGGTCCGGTGCCCGAGGGTTCGCTGTTCGTGATGGGCGACAACCGGGCCAACTCGGCCGACTCGACCGTGCACATGTGCACGGCCAACGAGACCGACTGCGCGCTGGTGCCCTGGGTGCCGGAGGACAACGTGGTCGGCAAGGTCGTCGCGCTGGGCTGGCCGCTGGACCGGGCGAAGTGGATCCACCGCCCCGAGAGCTTCGAGGACGTGCCGTCACAGTGAGCAGTGCGCCTACCCTGCGAGTCGAGCGGTCCATGCTGCGCGACGGCGTCACGCATCTCGGTGCGGTCGACGAGGTGGGGCGCGGCGCGCTCTGCGGGCCGGTCTCGATCGGGATCGTGGTGATCACCGAGGCGACCCGCACAGCACCCCAGGGCGTACGCGACTCCAAGCTGCTCACTCCCGAGGCTCGCGAGATGCTCGCGCCGAAGGTGCGCCGCTGGGCCGTCGACTCCGCCGTCGGGCACGCCTTGGCCTCCGAGATCGACGAGGTCGGGATCATGGCCGCGATGCGGCTGGCCGGTCAGCGAGCGTTGAGTGCCCTGGACGTACGTCCCGACGCGCTGCTGCTCGACGGCAACCACAACTATCTGACCCCGCCGGTGCAGGAGGGGCTCTTCGGTGAGGTCTCCGAGATGGTGGAGGAGGTCGAGGTGCCGCCGGTGACCACGATGATCAAGGCCGACATGAAGTGTGCCGCCGTCGCCTCCGCCTCGATCCTGGCGAAGACCTCACGCGACGCGCTGATGGTCGCGCTCCACGACGAATATCCCGACTACGCGTGGGCCGACAACAAGGGCTATTCCGCGCCCGCCCACATCGCCGCGCTGGAGCGCCTGGGACCGTCGGCATATCACCGCCGTTCGTGGAGTCTTCCCGGCTCTTCGCCTTTGTTGGCTCTAGAGTCTTAGAACATGAGCGCGGAGGATCTCGAGAAGTACGAGACCGAGATGGAGCTGACCCTCTACCGCGAGTATCGCGATGTGGTCGGAATCTTCAAGTACGTCGTCGAGACCGACCGCCGCTTCTATCTGTGCAACCAGGTCGACGTGCGAGCGCGTACGGACTCGGGGGACGTCTACTTCGAGGTGTCGATGAACGACGTCTGGGTGTGGGACATGTATCGGCCGGCGCGGTTCGCGAAGGCGGTCAAGGTACTCACCTTCAAGGACGTCAACGTCGAGACGCTCAACCCGACCGACATCGACCAGCCGCTGGACTGACGGCGGGCTGATCTCGGGCCAGTTGCTGTCCACAGGGCGATCTCGATCCGGGGTTATCCCCAGGCGCCCCGGAACCAGCCCGGATTGTCGGTGCTCGCGATGAGTCTGGACCTCGAAGCCGAAGGGCAGGAGGTCCATGATGAGTTCAACGGCGCCGGCGCGGATCGCGCTCGGAAACTACGGCGAATCGGTCGCCGAGAGGCATCTGGTCGAGGCGGGCATGACCGTGCTCGACCGCAACTGGAGATGTGCTGACGGGGAGATCGACCTGGTCCTGCGCGAGGGCGACACCCTCGTCGTCTGCGAGGTGAAGACCCGGAGCCATGACGGGTGCGGCACGCCGCACGAGGCGGTCGACAAGACCAAGCTCGACCGGCTGAAGCGGTTGGCGATCGCCTGGCTGGAGCAGCACGACGTGCGCGCTCCGGGGATCCGAATCGATCTCGTCGCGGTGATGCATGCGCCCCGTGGCTCGGCGCTGGTCGAGCACGTCAGGGGCCTGTGATGGGATACGCGCGAGCCCATGGCGTCGCCCTTCGTGGCGCGGTCGGCCATCTGGTCGACGTGCAGGCCGACGTCTCGCCCGGACTGGTCGGGGTGACGCTGGTCGGCCGTGCCGACAGCGTGCTGGCCGAGGGGCGCGACCGGGTCCGGATGGCGATCATCAACTCAGACCTCGAGTGGCCCGCGACCAAGCGGATCACGGTGCTGCTCTCGCCGGCCGACCTGCCGAAGGGCGGCTCACACTACGACCTCGCGATGGCGTTGGCGATCCTCGCGGCCAGTGGCGAGCTCGAGACGATCGGGCTGGAACGCACGGTCTTCATCGGGGAGCTGGCGCTCGACGGTGGGCTCCGGCCGACCTCCGGTGTGCTCCCGATGGTGCTCGCCGCCTCCCACGCCGGGATCGCTCGGGTGGTGGTGCCGGAGCCGCAGGTGGCCGAGGCGCGGATGGTGCCAGGGATGGAGATCCTCGGGTTCCGGTCGCTGGGCCAGGTGGTCGCCGAGCTGCGCGGCGAGCCGGTGCCCGACGCGCCGCCGGTCGCGACCGGCACGGGCGGCAGCCTGCTTGGCTGGCGAGGTGACCGCAGGCTCGACGACATGGACATGTCTGACCTTCGCGGCATGCCCGAGACCCGCTACGCGGTCGAGGTCGCGGCAGCCGGTGGACACCACCTGCTGCTCAAGGGACCGAAGGGCTGCGGCAAGACCTCGATCGCCGAGCGGATCCCGACGATCCTGCCCGATCTCTCCCGCGAGGAGTCGCTGGAGGTGATGGCGGTGCAGTCGCTGGCCGGGGTGCTCGACGTCGACCGAGGGCTCCTGACTCGGCCGCCGTTCGCGGCTCCCCACCACGACGCCTCCAAACCCGGCATCGTCGGCGGTGGCACCGGCCGGGTCCGCCCGGGCCAGGTCTCGCTGTCCCACGCCGGCGTGCTCTTCCTCGACGAGTTCCCGTTGTTCAAGAGCGACGTGATCGAGTGCCTGCGCGAGCCGCTGGAAAGCGGCGACATCACGGTTTCGCGGGGAGAGGAGTCGGTGACGCTCCCGGCGCGCGCCCTCGTCGTGCTCGCCGCCAACCCATGTCCGTGCGGCAACTTCGACGCCTCGATCACCAAGGACGGCTGCATCTGTAGGTCCAACGAGCGCCAGTCCTACGAGCGGAAGGTCTCCGGACCGATCACCGACCGCATCGACATCATCCGCACGCTGCGGCCGATGTCGGAGCAGAACCACGACCCGTGGGGATCGGAGACCAGCGCCGACATCCGCGAACGGGTCACGGCGGCCAGGCGCCGCCAACGTGAGCGCTACGCCGACTTCGGGTGGCGGCTCAACGGCCAGGCCAGCGGGATCGCGCTGCGCGACAACTGGCCGCTGCCGCCCTCGGCCGAGGCGCTCATCGACTCACGCATCTTCTCCGGTGCCCTGACCCGTCGCGGCGCGGTGCGGGTGCACCGCCTCGCGTGGACGGTGGCCGACCTCGCCGGGGTCGACTGGCCGGGGGTCACCGAGACCGAGACGGCGCTCGCGCTGCGCAACGGTGGGTCGCTCACGGTCTCGGCATTCGAGGGGAGGTCGGCATGACCGCGGCGCCCGTCGCACCGACCTTCACCGACCTCGAGCGCGAGCGCCTGGCCCGGATCGCGCTGACCCAGCTGATCGAGCCCGGCACCCCGCTGCTCGACACCTGCATGGTGGGATCGACTGCGACCGAGGTCTACCGGCGCTTCGCTGAGGAGGATCCCGACCTCGGCGACGACGGCTTCGAAGCAAGGCTGCGGCTGGCCCAGATCCACCCCGACCGCGACCTGGAGCGGGCGGCCAACGCCGGGTTCCGCTACGTCATCCCCGGCGACGAGGAGTGGCCCACCCAGGTTGAGCGGCTCGCCGGTCAGGAGCATCTTCAATACCGCACCGGCACTCCACTCGGCCTGTGGGTGCGGGGACCGCTCCTGCTCAGCGACCTCGACCGGTCGGTCGCCATCGTCGGGTCCCGGGATGCGACGGCCTACGGCGCCGACGCCGCGGCGCGGATCGCGGCGGACCTCGCGGTCAACGACTTCGTGACGGTCTCCGGGGCAGCGGTAGGCATCGATGCGGCCGCACACCGGGGCGCCCTCACCGGCCCGCCGGGGAGCACCGTCGCCGTACTCGCGGGTGGCGTCGACGTCCCTTACCCGCTGCGCAACCGGCGCCTGATCGACGCGATCGCCGAGAGCGGAGCGGTGATCTCGGAGATCGCACCCGGTTTCCCCGTGACGCGCTATCGATTCCTCTCTCGCAACCGGATCATCGCCGCCCTCGCCCGGGGCACCGTGGTCGTCGAGGCGGCAGCGCGCAGCGGCTCCCTCAACACCTCCCACTGGGCCTACAGCATCAACACACCCGTGATGGCGGTGCCCGGTCAGGTGGGCGCGATGACCTCGGTCGGCACCCACGAGCTCGTACGCAGCGGCAAAGGCGTCCTGGTGACCGACGGTCTCGACGTACGCGAGCTCGTCGGTGACATGGGGGAGGCGGTCCCCGAGGAGCCCCGTGGCCCCGTACGCCGCCGCGACTCGCTCACCTCCGTCGAGAAGCAGGTCCTCGACGCGGTCCCGGTGAGCAGCCCCTCGTCACAGCTCGCCATCGCGAGGTCGGCATGCCTGCACCCGAAGACGGCCGGCACCGCGCTGTCGCGACTCGAGGCGCTCGGTCTCGCCGAGCGGTTCCCCGACGGGTGGCAGCTGGCCCCGGGCGCGGCTCGCACCTGAGGTCCGAGCAAACACCTATCCTGGCTCGGGTGAGCGCTGAACCCGAGGGAGACCCGGAAGGCGGGTCCGCGGATGCTGAGCTCCCCGAGGTCTACGCCGCGCTGCTCGGGGACTACGAGCGACACCTCAGTGCCGAACGCGGGCTCTCCGACCACACGGTCCGGGCCTACCTGGGCGACATCCGCAGCCTGCTCGACCACGCCGGCCGCATGGGCCGCACCGAGCCCGAGGCGATCGACCTGCGCACGCTGCGCAGCTGGCTGGCCAAGCAGCAGACGACCGGTCACTCACGTACGACCCTGGCCCGGAGGGCCACCGCGGCCCGAGTCTTCTGCGGATGGCTGGTCCGGACCGGTCTAGCGCAGGTCGACGCCGGTGCCGCGCTCGGCTCGCCCAAGGCCCACCGGACGCTTCCGCCCGTACTGCGCCCCGACGAGGTCGAGTCCCTCATCGCCGCCGCCATCACAGCGGCCGAGGACGGCACGCCGGTCGGGATGCGCGACATCGCCGTGCTGGAGATGCTCTACGCGACCGGCGCCCGCGTCGGTGAGCTCGTCGGCCTCGACCTGGATGATGTCGACTACGAACGCCGCGTCATCCGGGTGCTCGGCAAGGGGCGCAAGGAGCGGATGGTGCCCTTCGGCGGCCCCGCGGTGCGGGCGCTCGACCGTTGGGTCGTCCGTGGCCGCCCTCAGCTGGTCACCGAGTCCTCCGGGCCGGCCCTGTTTCTCGGGGCCCGTGGCGGCCGGCTCGACCAGCGTGCCGTACGCACCCTCGTCCACCGCCGTCTCGCCGACGTCCCCGGTGCCCCCGACCTCGGCCCCCACGGCCTGCGCCACAGCACCGCCACCCACCTCCTCGAGGGTGGCGCCGATCTGCGCTCGGTCCAAGAGCTTCTCGGTCACGCCAGCCTGGCCACCACCCAGATATACACCCACGTCAGCAGCGACCGGCTCCGCAAGGCCTACCGTCAGGCCCACCCCCGCGCCTGACCCGCCGAGACGTCACCCGCGTCGGCCGAGTGTGTAGTTGTGGCGGGCCGAGAAGTGAGTTGTGGGCGACGAAAGTCGAGCTTCGTCGCCCACAACTACGGTTTCGGCCCGCCACAACTGCTGATTCGGCGGGGCGTACGCCAGATCACGTACGCAGCCAACGCCGCCGCGCGGACGCGGTGCCCGATTCGCCGAGCCAGTCTGACGGCATGACCAGGAATTCGACGACCAGCAAGCCGGTGCGACTGCGACCCGGCGTACGCAAGGCAGTGCTCGTGCTCCACCTCCTCGGGGTGGGAGCATGGCTCGGTATCGACGTGATGGTCGGCATCATGGCTGCCGTCGGCACAGGGACAGGCGACGCCGCCGACCGTGGTTTAGCGCTGCAGGTGATCGGCACCTATCTCGCGGGCCCGATGCTCGCCGCGGGGCTCATCGTGCTGGCGACCGGACTGGTGCTCGGCTGGGGAACCAAGTGGGGGCTGGTGCGGTTCTGGTGGGTCGCGGTGAAGCTGGTGGTCAATGTTGTGCTGGTGGCTCTGATCCTCTTGGTCCTGATGCCGGGGATGGCCGAGGTGCGGACCATCGGCGAGATCTTGGCCGCGACCGGTGAGCTGGTCGGAGACGTGAGCGATCTGCGGTTCCCGCCGGCGGTGTCGTTGACCGCGTTGACGATCGCGGTCGTGCTGTCCGTCTACAAGCCCTGGGGACGCACGCGGTTCGGCAGGTCGGACTACCGGACCGGGTCACCGCGCCAGAGGGGGAGGAGCCGGACCGGCCGCGGTGCGTCGACGAGCAGCAGCGGGTCGAGGTAGACATCGTCCGCATTGCGGATCCAGCCCCAGTGCAGGCAGGCGGCCGGGAAGCAGTGGGAGCCGGCGATCCCGAGCCGGCCCAACGGCGCTCCGGCCGCGACCGGATCGCCGACGGTCACGGTGGCTACGACCGGCTCGTAGGTGGTTCGCGTGGCCCCGTGGTCGACGCTCACCACCGCCTTGCCGGCGATCACTCCGACGAAGGCGACCGTCCCGGCCATCGCGGCGCGAACGACCGCGCCCGGCGACCCGGCCAGGTCCACGCCGCGATGACCCGCACCCCACGGAGCATCTGGCGGGTCGAAGCGGCGCACGACCGCCGGCTGGGGCGCAAGCGGCCATTCGCCCTGCGGGACCTCGTCGGCTTCTCCGACCGGGCTCGGACCCTCGTCGTGACCCACTGCCCCACCCAGCGAGGCGCCGGACGGCGCCACCTCGGCACGTGGCGTTCCGAGAGCTGGGCTTGCCGGGGCGATGAGGACGACGAGGAAAAGGGCCGCGACGAGGGCACGGGCCCGGTCGGAGAGGCGGTACGAGGACATGACGAGCAGACAACCCCGGATCGAGGACCCGCACAACGAGCGGCGTACGTCCTGTGGATAACCCCATCCCGAGACACCCCTGTGGAGACTGATCGGCCCGCGCCGGAGCCGGTCATGGAGGATTGGCCCGAGACCCGGGTCGGCGGCTAGTCTTGGACCGGCAGCCCCCTGTGGGCTGACTTCGCACGCCAGCAGACCGCGACGGTGCCTCGCTCCGAGACGCCGGTCGCCCGCGGGCGCGGCCCTCAGTCCCGAGCAGAACGCTCAGGTCGGACCGCGTGCAGGCGTCAGGGCCCATCAGCACTGATGGGCGCGAAACTGAAAACCGACCGGCTCGCGCCAACACCCGCCCGACCTCGAGAAACGCAAGGTCGAGCCACCAGCGGTGCACGCGCGGGCCACCACCTAGGAGAAAAAACATCATGGCAGTCGTGACCATGCGCCAGCTCCTCGAGAGCGGCGTCCACTTCGGACACCAGACCCGTCGCTGGAACCCGAAGATGAAGCGGTTCATCCTCACGGACCGCAACGGCATCTACATCATCGACCTTCAGCAGTCGCTGGCCTACATCGACCGCAGCTACGCCTTCATCAAGGAGACCGTGGCCAAGGGCGGCACGATCATGTTCGTGGGCACCAAGAAGCAGGCCCAGGAGGCCATCGCCGAGCAGGCGACGCGCGTCGGGATGCCCTACGTCAACCAGCGCTGGCTGGGCGGCATGCTCACCAACTTCCAGACCGTGCACCAGCGGATCAACCGCCTCAAGGAGCTCGACGAGGTCAACTTCGACGACGTCGCCGGCTCGGGCCGCACGAAGAAGGAGCTCCTGCAGATGAAGCGGGAGCGCGACAAGCTCGAGAAGACCCTGGGCGGCATCCGCGAGATGGGTCGCACCCCGTCCGCCGTCTGGATCGTCGACACCAAGAAGGAGCACCTCGCTGTCGAGGAGGCTCGCAAGCTCAGGATCCCGATCGTCGGCATCCTGGACACCAACTGCGACCCCGACGAGGTCGACTTCCCGATCCCGGGCAACGACGACGCCATCCGCGCGGTCGGCCTGCTGACCCGCGTGGTCGCCGACGCCGTCGCCGAGGGCCTCATCGCCCGCTCCGGTGGCAAGACCGAGGGCACCGAGGGCGCCACCGCCGAGGAGCCGCTGGCCGAGTGGGAGCGCGAGCTCCTGGCGACCCCGGCTGCCGAGGAGGCCAAGGCCGAGGAGACCCCCGCCGAGGAGACCCCGGCTGAGGAGACCCCCGCCGCTGAGGCTGCTGAGACCACCGAGGCTCCGGCCGAGGAGACCCCCGCCGAGACCCCCGAGGCCCCGGCCGAGGCCTGAGCCTCATCGTCCACCCAAAGCCACTTAACAAGTCAGAGGAAGACACGCATGGCTTACACCGCTGCCGACGTCAAGAAGCTCCGTGAGCTGACCCAGGCCGGCATGATGGACTGCAAGAAGGCGCTCGACGAGGCTGACGGCAACTTCGACAAGGCTGTCGAGATCCTTCGCGTCAAGGGCACGGCCAAGGCCGCCGCCCGCGCCGCGGAGCGCACCACCTCGGCCGGCCTCGTCGCCGCGTCCGGCAACGCTCTGGTCAGCCTCCTCTCGGAGACCGACTTCGTCGCCAAGAACGAGAGCTTCGTCGCTGCTGCCCAGCAGATCGCCGAGGCCGCCGACGCCAACAAGGTCAACGACCTCGAGGCCCTCAAGGCCATCTCGCTCGGCGACAAGACCGTCGGTGAGACCGTCGAGGAGCTCGCCCGCACCATCGGCGAGAAGATCGAGCTCGGCCAGGTCGCCTACTTCGAGGGTGAGACCACGGTCTACCTGCACAAGAAGGCCTCCGACCTGCCGCCGAGCCTCGGCGTCCTGGTCGCCTACGAGGGTGACGAGGCGGCCGCGAAGCAGGCCGCTCAGCAGGCTGCCGCGCTCAAGGCGCAGTACCTCACCTCCGACGAGGTGCCGGCCGACGTGGTCGACGCCGAGAAGGACGTCCTCACCAAGAAGACGCTCGAGGAGGGCAAGCCCGAGGCTGCCGTCGCCAAGATCGTCGAGGGTCGGATCAAGGCGTTCTTCAAGGAGATCGTCCTGCTCGACCAGGAGTCGGTCTTCGAGTCGAAGAAGTCCGTCAAGCAGGTCCTCGACGCCGCCAACACGCAGGTGAAGCAGTTCGCCCGCTTCGACGTCGGCGCCTGAACCGAGCCTGATTCCGCGCGAACAGCGCGTGATCAGTTAGGTTGAGCAACAACGTACGACGAAAGGGGCCGGTCCGATGAACCGAATGGTGATCATCGGACCGGCCCTTTCGTACGCCATCCCCACATGCACCACCCCGCAAGACGTCGCCCCAGGAAAGGCCACGGCATGACCCGCTACCAGCGCATCCTGATCAAGCTGTCCGGAGAGAACTTCGGCGGTGGCGAGGTCGGTGTCGACCCCATCGTGGTCGCCTCGATCGCCAAGGAGATCTCCGCCGTCGCCGCCTCCGGCGTGCAGATCGCGATCGTCGTCGGCGGTGGCAACTTCTTCCGCGGCTCCGAGCTCCAGCAGGCCGGCATGGACCGGTCCCGCGCCGACTACATGGGCATGCTCGGCACCGTCATGAACTGCCTCGCGCTGCAGGACTTCCTCGAGAAGGAGGGTGTCGACACCCGCGTGCAGACCGCGATCACGATGGGCCAGGTCGCCGAGCCCTACATCCCGCGCAAGGCCATGCGTCACCTCGAGAAGGGCCGCGTCGTGATCTTCGGCGCCGGCTCCGGCATGCCCTACTTCTCCACCGACACCGTCGCCGCCCAGCGCGCCCTCGAGGTCCACGCCGAGGTCGTCCTGATGGCCAAGAACGGCGTCGACGGGATCTACACCGCCGACCCGAAGAAGGACCCGACGGCGACGAAGTACGATGAGATCACTTTCGGCGAGGCGCTGCAGAAGCAGCTCAAGATCGCCGACGCCACCGCGTTCGCCCTCTGCATGGAGAACAAGATGCCCATCGTGGTCTACGGCGCGGAGGACGAGGGGGCGGTCTACCGGATCGTCCAGGGTGAGAAGATCGGTACGCTCGTCACCGCTGGCTGAGCGGCACGAGCCCACACGCCACCCACAACACAACACTTACGAGCGCACAGGAGCATCCGGTGATCAACGACATCCTCAACGAGGCCGACAGCAAGATGGTGAAGTCGGTGGACTCCACGCGTGAGGACTTCTCCACCATCCGTGCTGGCCGCGCCACTCCGCAGATGTTCAGCAAGATCCTGGTCGACTACTACGGCACTCCGACGCCGATCCAGCAGCTCGCCTCGTTCACCAGCCCCGAGCCCCGGATCATCAACATCGCCCCCTTCGACATCGGCGCGATGGCCAACGTCGAGAAGGCGATCCGCGACTCCGACCTCGGCGTCAACCCGTCCAACGACGGCAAGATCCTGCGCGCGGTCTTCCCCGAGCTCACCGAGGAGCGCCGCAAGGAATACATCAAGCTCGCCAAGGAGAAGGCCGAGCAGGGTCGCGTCTCGGTGCGCCAGGTGCGCCAGAAGGCCAAGCAGAACCTGGAGAAGCTCGAGAAGGACGGCGAGGCCAGCAAGGACGACGTCACCGGTGCCGAGAAGCGCCTCGACGGCCTCACCAAGAAGCACACCGACGCGATCGACGAGCTGCTCAAGTCCAAGGAAGCCGAGCTGCTCGAGGTTTGAGCCTGTGACCCCGCGAGGAACGAGCGGGGTCACAACGCGAAAAGATCGAGCGAGCGCACGCCTGAGCTTGCGAAGGCGTGACCGCGTGTCGAGATCCAGTCCGCTTCCCGGTGCAGTTCCACTGCCGGCAAACCCACTACGGATGAATGGCTGAACCACAAGTGACCCAGACGCCGCCGTCTCCTTCTTCGCCAGCTTCCGAGCCGCCGAAGAAGGACTACGGCCGCGCCGGCCGCAACCTGCCCGCGGCGATCGGCTCTGCCGTCGTCCTCCTGGTCGCGATCGCGCTGAGCCTGATGTTCGTGAAGACGGCGTTCATGCTGATCGTCGTCGGCTGTGTCGTGGCCGCGGTCTGGGAGCTCCACCGGGGCCTGATGGCCAAGGACATGGACGTCCCCGAGCAGCCGCTGATGATCGGCGGCACGGTGATGGTCCTGGTCGCCTACTTCCTGGGCTCCGACGCGCTGGTGACGGCCACCGCGGTGACCGCTCTGGTGATCATGCTGTGGGTGCTGCGGCGTGGGGTCGACGGCTACGTACGCACCTCGGCAGCCTCCGTGCTCACCCTGTTCTACCTGCCGTTCCTGGGGTCGTTCGTCGCGCTCATGCTCCGCGAGGGCGGCGGCTGGACCTCGGGCGGCCTTTCCGACGACGGCGTACGCGGCATCATCGTCTGGGTCCTGCTCACGATCATGTCCGATATCGGCGGTTATGTGGCCGGGGTCCTCTTCGGCAAGCACCCGATGGCGCCGGTGATCTCCCCGAAGAAGTCGTGGGAGGGCTTCGCCGGCTCGGTGGTCTTCACCGTCGCCACAGGCGTCGGCCTGGTCGTATGGCTGCTCGACGGCGCCTGGTGGGTCGGTGTCGCGCTCGGCGTGGTCGCCTGCGTGATGGCCGTCCTCGGCGACCTGGTCGAGTCGGTCATCAAGCGCGACCTCGGCATCAAGGACATGAGCCAGATCATCCCCGGCCACGGCGGCCTCATGGACCGCCTCGACTCGCTCCTGGCGACCGTCGCCCCGGTCTGGCTGATCCTCCACTACGCCGTCTTCTGAGCCGACCCGGTCCGATGCTCTTCCTCGTACGCCACGGACGACCCCTCCAGGTGCGCGGCGTCGCCGCGGAGCACTGGGAGCTCGACCCGGCCGGGTTCGACGACGTCTGGGCGCTGCGTGACCGGCTCCCGGCCGGCGCCGCGTGGTACTCCTCGCCCGAGCCCAAGGCACAGCAGACCGCCCAGCTTCTCACCGACGGCGACGTCGGCGTGGTCGACGCTCTCCGTGAGCACCGCCGCGGCGAGGCCTGGGTCGAGGACTTCCACGCCACGGTCGAGCGGGCGTTCGCGGAGCCGACGGTGCCTGCGTACGACGGCTGGGAGCCGCTCGAGGAGTGCCGCGCCCGCGTGACGAAGGCGGTCGCCGGGATCCTGTCGGCCCACGCGGGCGAAGACGCCGTGCTCATCGGCCACGGCACGGCCTGGACCGTCCTGGTGAGCGAGCTGACCGGCACGCCACCGGATCTCGCCCGGTGGCGAGACCTCGGCCTCCCGGACCTGATCACCGTCGACGCCTGATCGGCCGCAATCACCCAGAGTTCGTCGGGGCAGCGATTCTTTACCAAAGGAAGTCGTCGTTCGGCGCTACGGTTGAAGAGTGACCCAGCGTCCCGCGGACCTCGACGTGGACTCCGATCCAGACGTCGAGGCAGATCACGGCCCGGAGGAGGAGTCCTCGGGGTCCAGTGGCCTGTCGGCATGGCTGCACGACTCGCACCCGACCGTTGCGGCCCTGGTCGGCTTCTACATCGGCCTGGCGTACGCGATCCTCGTGCCCGGCACCTGGGGCGCGCTGCTGACGTGGGTCGTCGGGCAGGAGCGGGCCGAGGAACTGTTCCCGTGGGTGGCGTTGACCCTGCTGGTGCCTCTGGCCCTGCTCATCCCGCGGAAGACCCGCCGCCTGGCCGAGTTCGTCTGGCTGGGGATCATCCTCACCGTGCTGGTGGTGGTCGGTGTCGGCTCGCTGGTCTTCTGGATCCTGCTGAAGACGGGCTGACCGGGCGGGCCGGATCCAGGTTTAGCCGTACGCCGCACCCCGGTGGGACAATGAAGCAGTGACCGAGTCCCGCCCTGCGAACGTACCGGCCCCGCACAGCCCTGAGGCCGAGGCTGCCGCGATGGAGGGGCGCCGCCTGCCCCTGGTGATGGCGCCGCCCAAGGGCCGCGGCAAGCCGCCGCGCCACCTGGCCGACCTCGACCTGGCCGGCCGTCAGGACGCAGCGAAGGAAGCCGGGCTTCCGGGGTTCCGGGCCAAACAGCTGTCGGTGCACTACTTCGAGCGGCTGGTCGACGACCCCGAGAAGATGACCGACCTCCCTGCCGGCCAGCGCCAGGAGCTGGTCGACACCTTCTTGCCCGACCTGATGACGCCGATCAGTCAGCAGGAGGCCGACAAGGGCACCACTCGTAAGACGCTGTGGAAGCTCTTCGACGGCGCGCTCGTCGAGTCGGTGCTGATGCGCTACACCGATCGCGCCACGGTCTGCATCTCCTCCCAGGCCGGCTGCGGCATGGCCTGCCCCTTCTGTGCGACCGGCCAGGGCGGCCTCGAGCGCAACATGTCGACCGCCGAGATCGTCCACCAGGTCGTCGTCGCGGCCCGGCAGATGGCCAGCGGCGAGATCCCCGGCGGCCCCGGTCGCCTCTCCAACGTGGTCTTCATGGGGATGGGGGAGCCGATGGCCAACTACAAGGCGCTGATGGGCGCGGTCCGCCGCCTCACCTCGCCGGCACCCGAGGGCCTGGGGCTCTCGGCGCGCCACGTGACGGTCTCCACCGTCGGCCTCGTACCCCGGATCAAGCAGCTCACCGAGGAGGGCATCCCGGTCACCCTCGCCCTCTCGCTGCACGCACCCGACGACGAGCTGCGCAACGAGCTCGTCCCGATCAACACCCGCTTCTCGGTCGCCGAGACCGTCGATGCCGCCTGGAACTACGCGCGCGTGACGAAGCGCCGGGTCTCCATCGAGTACGCGATGATGCGCGGCATCAACGACCAGGGTTGGCGCGCCGACATGCTCGCCGACGTCCTCAACTCCTACGGTGACTGGGGCTGGGTCCACGTCAACCTGATCCCGCTCAACCCGACCCCGGGCTCCAAGTGGACCGCGAGCGACCCGGAGGACGAGCGCGAGTTCGTACGCCGCCTCGAGGCCAAGGGCATCTCCACCACCGTCCGCGACACCCGCGGTCGCGAGATCGACGGCGCCTGCGGCCAGCTCGCCGCTCAGTCGGTCTCCTAGCGCGACACGCGGTCGGCCGGCTCAAGCCCCTGGCTCGGGCCGGCGCTCGTGGCCGTGTCGGCCTTGGGTGCGGCGGGCTTCCTTCATCTCCGACTCGTACAGGTGCCGCTTGCCCTCGACGAGAGTGTCGCGAGCCTCCTGCTCCAGCCGTTTGAAAGCGGCGTAGTAGCCGTCGTCGAACTCCTCGACGATCTGGAACGTCCACCTGCCGTCGAGCACGTTGCGTCCTACGAGCTCGCGCTCGAACGTGTCCGCCAGCTCGGTGTGGCCGGCCTCGCGCAGCTGCTGGACGCCCTTGCCGAGGGTGAGGTCGGCCGTGCCGGTGATGCGATGCATCGCGTACAGATGACCGCGGGCGATCTCGATCGCTTCGAGCGCCTCGCTGATGGAGCCGAGCGCCTCGACGGTGAGGTCGTCGACGCCTTCGGGCCGGATGTGCTCCTCATCGGTGGTCATGCCGCGATCGTGGCAAAGTGAGCGGGCGGGCGGCAAGCCCCAGATTTCTGAGAGTCACGCGACGTTTCCGCTGATGACACCGCCCGGACTACCTGTCGCCCAGCACGGAGTTCTGGCCACGGGAGGTTCACCGACCCGTCAACCAAGTCGGGGGTCACGTTGCCGGACGGCGCTCACGATCAGGAACATGAGCATCAGCCTCGATCGGGTCCCGCTGGTCGCCGCCAACTCAGAGCCGCTCCGTGTCCTCATCGTCACGGAGTCGTTCCTGCCCCAGGTCAACGGCGTGACCAACTCTGTACGCCGCGTGCTGGAGCATCTTGCGGTCGACGGCCACACCGTCGAGGTCGTGGCACCCACCGGGCCCACCGAGTACGCCGGTTTCCCGGTGACCCGGACCCGGGGTGCGACGTTCTGGGTCTACAAGGACTTCCGCGTCGGCCTGGAGACGCGGCGCAAGCTGCGTGCGGTGATGCGCCGGTTCAGCCCAGACGTCATCCACGTCGCCTCGCCCGCACTGCTCGGGCGGCAGGCGGTGCTGGTGGCCAAGGAGCTCGGCATCCCGAGCGTGGCGATCTACCAGACCGACCTGGTCGGCTTCTGGGACAAGTACAAGGCAGTCGGCGGCCCGCAGGCCGCCGCGATGCTCACCCGCCAGGCGCACTCGGCTGCCGACCGCACCCTGGCACCGAGCTCGTCGGCGCTCACCCAGCTCGAGGGCCTCGGCGTACAGCGCACCGGGCTGTGGCCGCGAGGCGTCGACGTCGAGCTGTTCCACCCGAGCCGCATCGACCACGACCTGCGCGCCCAGCTCGCGCCCAACGGGGAGACCATCGTCGGGTACGTCGGCCGTCTCGCCCAGGAGAAGGAACTGCACCTGCTGGCTCCGCTCGCGCACAACCCGGCGTACAAGGTCGTGCTCGTCGGTGGTGGCCCGCAGGAGCGCGAGCTGCGGCACCTGCTCCCGAACGCGACCTTCATGGGCGTGCTGCAGGGGGAGGAGCTCGGGGCTGCGTACGCCTCTCTCGACGTGTTCGCGCACACCGGCTCTCACGAGACGTTCTGCCAGGCGGTTCAGGAGGCGCTCGCCTCCGGGGTCCCGGTCGTCGCGCCGCGCTCGGGCGGGCCGCTGGACCTGGTCGCCGACGGCGTCACCGGGTTCTTCTACGAGCCCGGCAGCCGTGACGACCTCGCCTCTCACGTCGCGCTGCTCCACAACGACCCGCAGCTGCGGCTGCGGATGGGGCGCGAGGCCCGCAAGAGCGTCGCGCACAAGTCCTGGGGCGCGGTGAATGCCGCCCTGGTCGACCACTACCGCGACGTCATCCGGGCGCGCCGGCTGCGATGACGTCGAGGACCTCCTCGTCGGTGTCGACGAGGTGGACGTGGTCCTCCATCGCGCGGCCACGGGCGAGGGCCTGCAGGAGCGGCCAGACCGGCAGCTCCTCGGTCCAGTAGCTGCGCCCGACCAGCACCATCGGCGCGACCGCGCTCGCGTCGGCGTAGTAGTTCTCGCAGGCGTCCTGGAAGACCTCCTGCACGGTGCCGCCGGCACCGGGGAGGAAGACGATCCCGCCGTCGCAGACCTCCAGCAGCACCGCCTCGCGGGTGGCGTTGCGGAAGTACTTCGCGATCGCCCCGGCGAACACGTTGGGCGGCTCGTGCCCGTAGTGCCACGTCGGGATCCCCAGCGACCTTCCGGGCTTGCCGTCGAACTGGTTCCGTACGTCCAGAGCCACTTGCGCCCATGACCGGATCGAGGGCCGGAACGACGGCACCGTGGCCAGCGCCGCGAGCGCGTCGTCGAGCGCCGTCTTCGGCGCCCCGGCGAGGAAGGCGCCCAGGTTGGCGGCCTCCATGGCTCCCGGGCCGCCGCCGGTGGCGACGACATGACGGCTCGCCATGTGCTGGGCGAGACGTGCGGCGGTCGCGTAGCCCTCCTCGCCGCGCCGCAGCGCGTGCCCGCCCATCATCCCGACGATCCGCGTCCCCTCGTCGCGTCGCGCGCGCACCCATGCCTCGAGCGCGGCGTCGATCGCGTGGTCGTGGAGGGTGATCGCGAGCTCGTCGTCGGCGTCGAGCGGCTGCTGCAGCCAGGCGTACGCCCTCGCATCCAGGCTCCGCGCATAGACCGGGTCGTCGTAGAGCTCCTCGGCGGTGTAGAGCCGGGAGCGGTAGACGTCGACCGGTGCCTCCGGGATCACCGGCATCACCAGCGCGCCCTCGTCCTCGGCGTAGTCGCCGTCCCCGGGTGCGAAGGTGCACCCGAGGAACGTCGCCCCGGCCAGCTCGGTCTCCCGCAGGGTCGAGGAACGCGAGCTCAGGTCCAGCGACCGCAGCCGCCACCCCTTCAGGCTCCCCGCCCCCGCCGCCAGATGCCCGTCGAGCTCCTCCACCGACTCGATGTCGACATGCCGTCCGCGGTGATGCTTCATACCGAGAAACCTACCGACTCACAGTGGCCAGGAGACTCCGGTCAGGCTCTCGGACTCGGTCCACAGCTTGCGGGCGAGCTCGGGGTCGGAGGCGACCGCGGTACGGCCGACGAGCGTCGGGCTGCCGCGGTACTCGCCGAGCCCGTCCGGCCCGACGTAGCTTCCCGACGGAAGGTCCTGGCTGGCCGCGTACAGGGTCGGGAGGGCACCCGCCTCCGCGGACTGCGCGACGACCCGGTTGCCGAGCGCCATGAGGGCGTGCTTGACCGGGTTGCCGGTGTGGCTCTGCAGGTTGGTCGCGGCGTAGCCCGGATGGGCGGCGTACGCGCGGAGCCCGGTGCCCTCCAGGCGCCGCTGGAGCTCGAGGGTGAAGAGGAGGTTGGAGATCTTCGACTGCCCGTAGGCCCGCTCGGTCCGGTAGTCGCGCCGCTCCCAGTTGAGGTCGTCGAGGTCGAACCCGCCCCAGCGGTGGGCCGAGGAGGCGACCGTCACCACGCGGTCGGTGATGTGGGGGAGCAGCAGGTTGGTGAGCGCGAAGTGCCCCAGGTGGTTGGTGGCGAACTGGCTCTCGTAGCCGTCGGTCGTGAGGCGCTTGGGCACCATCATGATCCCGGCGTTGTTGATGAGTACGTCGATCTCGCCCTCCCACTCGTCGGCGAAGTGCCGCACCGAGCCGAGGTCGGCCAGGTCGAGCGCCCGCACCTCGGCGCTGCCGCCGATCCCTGCGGCCACCTCCTCGCCGGCGGCGACGTTGCGTACGGCCAGGACGACGCGGGCGCCCTTCGCGCCCAGTTGGGTGGCGACGACGCGGCCCAGGCCGCTGGTCGCACCGGTGACGATGACGGTGCGGCCCTCGAAGGACGGCAGCCGTTCGGAAGTCCACTTCTGTTCGGTCATGACCCCAATCTAGGCGGTGCCAAGAATCTTGACAATGCCAATATCGGTCAAATCTCGATAAGGTGTGCCTGATGACCGAGACGATGACCCGCTACCACCACGGCGACCTGCGCGCCGCGGTGCTCCGCCGTGCGGAGGAGGTGCTGCGCGAGTCGGGCACCGACGCGCTCTCGCTGCGCGGCATCGCCCGCGATCTGGGCGTGAGCCATGCTGCGCCGAGCGCCCACTTCCGCGACAAGAACGCGCTCTTCGACGCGCTCGCGGTCGCCGGATTCCGGCGGCTGGGCGAGGTGATGGACGCCGCGTTGGCCACCCACGGCTCGCTGACCGACGACCTGGTGACCTTCGCCTCGGCCTACCTGGAGTTCGCCACCGACAACCCGGCGCTGCTCTCGGTGATGTTCGCGCGCAAGCACAGCGAGACCTCCGGCGCCGAGATCGCCGAGGCCGTCGCCGCCGCCTTCGCCCACCCCACCGCCCTGCTCACCGACGGCCAGGCCCGTGGTGAGGTCGTCGACGGTGACCCCGAGGTCATCGGGGTCACCGTCCTGGCCGCGATCCAGGGCCTGGCCACCTTCGTCGGCTCCGGTTTCGTGACGCCCGAGCAGTCGCAGCGGATGCTCGAGGACGTGGTCGCGACCCTGATGCGCGGCCTGGCTCGCTAGATGCGTCTTCTTCGCGCGGTGGCGGTGCGCGGCGTGCTCGTGGAAGTGGGGATCGGCATCGCGATCCTCTGCACCCTCCTGCTGCTCGCCGGGCTTGTCATCCGGGCGAGCGTGGATGAGAGCAGACAAGCGGAGCGCGCGGTCGTCACGGACCAGAAGGCGCTCGAGGTCTGGCGTGACAAGCTCGAACCCCACCTCGAGCAGATCAACTCCATCCCGACGCCTGAGGGGCTCCGCTGGCCGGAGGATGCCGTGGTGGACGAGTGCCGCGTCGACGAGTCGGACCACCATCTGGTCCAGGTTGGTGCCTGGTTCGTGTGGGAGGCGACCGAGGAGGTTGCCTTCGATGAGGTGAGCGAGGTGGGAGCTGCCGGATATGTCGAGATCCTCGACTACCTCGCCGACCACGGATGGCGGATCAGCAAGCGGGAGAATCTGAACGGCATGGTCTCCAGTGCCAACCGCGACTTCGACTCCGCCGATCTGGAGCATCCCTCGGGCGTCACGATGCGTACGCAGCTTCTCGGCAACTCGATCCTGGGGCACCTCTTCTTCAAAGGAGCCCCCAAGGTCTGCTCCTTCAGCGGCTGAACCGTCGCGCTGTGCTGCCAGGAGTGCGGCATTGCGTACTCCTGGCAGCACGCGGCGGGCTCAGAAGGCGTGCGCCATCAGGTCGGCGTAGACCTCCTGCTCGTCGACCTCCAGGCCCCGGGCCTGGAACCACTTCGCGACATTGGTGATGTCGCGGAGCAGGAAGTCGAAACCCAGCGGGTTGCCGACCAGGTCGATGATCTGAGGAAGGTCGATGATCACGAGCCGGTCCTGCTGGGCCAGGATGTTGTACGGCGAGAGGTCACCGTGGACCAGGCCGGCCTGCACCATTGTGGCCAGCGCTTCGACGAGCCCGTCCCACCACATCTCCAGGACGTGGTGCTCCGGCCGGGTCTGGGCGAGCCGCGGCGCCGTCTCGAGCTCGCCGTTGCCGTCGTCGACCGCAATCCACTCCATCAGGATCTCGGTCCCGTCGATCTGCACCGGATAGGGGACCGGGAGGCCGAGGTTCCAGCAGCGTACGAGCGCGTTCCACTCGGCGTTGGCCCACTCGGCCTTGGCGACCTCGCGGCCGAAGGTCGAGCCCTTCTTCAGCGCGCGCTCGTCACGAGAGCGCTTGACCGAACGGCCCTCGGTGTAGCTCGCGGCCCGGTGGAAGGTGCGATGGTCGGCGTCGCGGTAGCGCTTGGCGACCATCAGCGCCTCCTGCTCCGGGAAGAGCGGGTCGGCCCGTACGACCAGGAAGGCGTCGGCCTCCTTGCCGGTCTTGAGGATGCCGAGCTCGGTGTCGATGGCGCCCTGAGAGGTCACCACCCAGTCCGGGCGTGGCTCCGGTCCACGGGAGAGCGGCTCCACGGAGAGCCAGGTGGACCAGCGTTGTCCGTCGTCCAGGTCGTCGTACGCCTGGAAGTCGAAGACGAAAGTCGGGTCGATCCTCTGGAGAGGATCAGCGGAGATGTTCTCCTGAGTCACTTCGGGTGCTCCTGATACGAGAGATGTGGTCTGTGGGCAGGCACAGGACAACGACAGTCATGGTCTGCTCCTCTCGATCAGGGGCGCCTCGTGGACGAGGACACCGGTCGCGCTCCATGGTGGAGGACCGCGACCGGCGTACGCAACAGGTTATTTCGTGACCTACGGCGAGACGAGCCACATGTCGTCGCTGCCGAGGACCAGGACTCGGCTGTCGTCGAGGCCGTAGGGGACGGAGCCGTACGGAGCCGCGAGCTGGGACGTCTCCTCGCCGGTTCTGGAGGAGATGAAGGTATGCGTGTATCCCGGCACCTTCCGTCCGATGGCGAGGCCGGCCAACCCGCTAGGGCCGCTCTCGAAGCGGTCGACGACTGGGCCGCTGACCACGATGCCGGGATAGAGCCTCTCCGACTTGTCGAGGGCATCACGCGAGTTACGGCTCAGGGTCTCGGTCCACAGGCGCTTCCCCGTCATCGAATAGGCGGAGATCCGGTCGGTCTGGGTGAGCACGACCGCATCCGGGGTCGGCTCCAACAGCTGCCGGTCGGAATCGGTGGTCGTCCCCGTGTCGACGCGAAAGGCGGTCGCCCGTCGACCTTCGAGATCCGAGGTGACGACGTCGTAGGCGCCGTCGGCGAAGTTGGTGAGGTAGATCCGGTCGGCGAACACGTCGACCTCGGGAAAGCCAAGGTCCGGGCAGGTCGTGGTGGTCGTCCATTCCGGCACCCCGGACCGGACGGCGGCGAAGGTGCAGGTGCCGTCCTTGCGGGAGACGCCGACGAGAAGGTCGCCGACCTGGGCCACGGTGTGCTCGTCCATGACGCCGACCGGTGAGCCCCAGCGCTTGCCGTCCCGCACCTGGTAGGCCGAGTGGGTCTTGGAGTCGATGTCGACCGGGACCGTCGGGACCCGTTGAACGAGCTGGCCGTCGTCGAAGGTGCTGGTGCCGATGACCGCCGGGGAGCCGAGATCCAGCGCCCGTCGAGGGGTGCGAGACGTCACCGTGCCCGAGGAGTCGAAGTGGACCAGGACGCATTTGTCGCTCTCGGAACACCGGATGGCGTCGAGTTGGCCGTCGGGGGTGATGGCGATCGGCATGTGGAGGTCATCCAGCTCCTTGGCCCACGCCTGGTTGCCGTCCCGGTCATACATCGCGATCCGGGCGATGCCGAGGACGGCCACGTCACCGCTGTCTCCGACGCGAGCCCAGGTCCCGTCCAGACGGTCCTCGGCGATCATCTTCCCGCTCGCCAGGTCACGAATCGTGAGCACATCGTCTTGGTAGGTGTAGATCCGGTCACGCACGACGACGGTCTCATCGACGCTGGAGCCGACTTCGGCGTGCCACACGACGTCACCGGCGACCAGGTCGTGGGCTCGCCAGTGCGCGATCCCGACGACCAGCGCACAGACGGCGATGGCGACCGCCCCCGAGATGAGCGCCTTCGTGGCGCCGGACGACACGGCCATGACCTCCCCCGAGATTCTGTGTATGAAGCGGCAGCGTAGCCGCTCGCCGTCAGTGACCGCCGACGAGCGGAGCGACGGCCCGGGCGACCAGGGAGCCCTTGCCGGTGGCGGTCTCCTCGGCGTCGGCCATGGTCATCGCGCGCAGGCCGGCGTTGACGCCGAGCCAGCGCAGCGGCTCCGGCTCCCAGCGAGGTGAGACGTGACCGACCCAGGGGAGGGCGGTGAGATCGGACTCGGTGCCGAGGACCAGGTCGCGCAGCGTACGGCCGGCGAGGTTGGTGGTCGCGACGCCGTCTCCGACGTAACCACCGGCCTGCGCGAGGCCGCTGGCGGGGTCGTAGCCGACCGAGGCGTGCCAGTCGCGCGGGATGCCGAGCACGCCGCCCCATCGGTGGGTGACCTTGTGGCCGCGTACGGCCGGGAACATCTCGATCAGGGTCGCGAGCAGGCGACGGTGGGTGCGCATGTCGGAGGCATCCGCGTGGGTGATCTTCGACCCGAACGAGTACGGAGCGCCCCGGCCGCCGAAGACCAGTCTGTCGTCCGCGGTGCGCTGCCCGTAGATCAGCAGGTGCCGGCCGTCGGAGAATGTCTCGCGCTCCTCCAGGCCGATGCTCGACCAGACCAGGTCGGAGAGGGGTTCGGTGGCGATGATCAGGGAGCGTACCGGGATGACCTCGCGCTCGAGGCCCGCCAGCGTCGGGGTGTAGCCCTCGGTGGCGCGTACGACGACGTCGGCGGTGACCACGTCGCGCTCGGTTCGCACCTGGTGCGGCTCGATCGCGGTGACCCGGGTCTGCTCGTAGATCGTGACACCGCGGGCCTCGACGGCGCGGGCCAGGCCACGGACGAGCTTGGCGGGGTGGAGCGCGGCGCAGTCGGGGGTGTAGGTCGCACCGAGGGTGCTGGTCGCGGCGAGCCGCTTCTCGGCAGCGGCCTGGTCCAGCAGGGAGATCTCGGCGTCACCGAGCCCCCAGGAGCGGGCGTGCTCGACCTCGTCGCGGGCGCGCTCGAGCTGGGCGGGCGTACGGGCTACGACGACCGTGCCGCCCTTGGCGATGTCGGCCTCGATGCCCTCGGCCTCGGCGACCCGGATGACCTCGTCGACGGTCGCCCGCATCGCCCGGTCCTGGGCAAGAGCGGCCTCCCGGCTCGAGCCTGCGGCCACCTTGTCGAGCGAGGCGGGGAAGAGGGCCGAGCACCAGCCGCCGTTGCGGCCGGAGGCCCCGAACCCGGCGACCTCGGCCTCGAGGATCGCGATCTTCAGGTCGGGCCTCGCCTCGGCCAGGTAGTAGGCCGTCCACAGGCCGGTGTAGCCCGCACCCACGATGGCGACGTCGACCTCGATGTCGCCCATCAGCGCCGGCCGCGGCTCCCACGTGTCGCCGGCGGTCTCGTGCCACAGGCTGATCTCGGGATAGTTGCTCACCTCACGCCCCAGGCGTAGGTCTGCTTGTGCAGGTGGAGGTACATGAACGTCTCGGTGCTCACCACGCCCTCGATGGCACGGATCTTGCTGGAGACCAGGTTGAGAAGGGCCTCGTCGCTCTCGGCGACGACCTCCACGAGCAGGTCGTAGGAGCCGGCGGTGATGACGATGTAGTCGACCTCGTCGAGCTTGCCGAGCTCGTCGGCGATCCCCTCGATCGGTCCGGAGGTGCGTACGCCGATCATGGCCTGCCGCGCGAAGCCGAGCTCGAGCGGGTCGGTGACGGCGACGACCTGCATGACGCCGCTGTCGACGAGACGCTGCACGCGCTGCCGCACCGCGGCCTCGCTCAGGCCGACCTCCTTGCCGATCGCGGCATAGCTGCGCCGCCCGTCCTGCTGGAGCTGCTCGATGATCAGCTTGTTGACCTCGTCGAGGTGAGCGCCCCCGTTGCGCTTGCGAGTGGTCATGGCGCCCAGTCAACCTGTTTGCCGTGGCCAGATGCAACGAAATCCGTCGTGTGTAACGAACAATTTCCATGATTCCGTACATTGTGTGTGGCTGAAGGGCTCTGAAGTTGTCATAGTGGGCGTCGTGAACCATGTCTCGCTGACCGATGCGAAGCCCGCCGTCTACTGGCTGGACGACCCTGCGAAACCAGCGCCTCTGCCGCCTCTGCTCGGGGTGGAGGCGGCGGATCTGGTGGTCGTCGGAGGCGGGTATTCGGGATTGTGGACGGCACTGCTGGCCCGCGAGCGGTTTCCGTCGTGGTCGGTTGTCCTGCTGGAGGCCGGCCAGTGCGGGGACCAGGCATCGGGCCGCAACGGCGGCTTCGCCGAGGCGTCGTTGACCCACGGCTTCTGGAACGGTCTGGAGCGCTGGCCCGACGAGCTCGCCACGCTGGACCGGCTCGGCCAGCAGAATCTCGACGAGATGGCGGCGACCATCCAGGAGCACGGCATCGACTGCGACTGGCAGCTCACGGGCGCGCTGAACGTCGCCACCCGCCCTCACGAGGTCGACGACCTCGCGGAGTGGTCGACCGCGCTGACCGAGCACGGCATCAAGCATCGCCTGCTGGACGAGACCGGGGTGCGGGACGAGCTCCGCTCGCCGACCTACCTCGGCGGGTTGGAGGTGGTCGGTGACACGGCCACGATCGAGCCGGCGCGGCTGGCCTGGGGTCTGCGACAGGCCTGTCTGGATGCGGGTGTGGTGATCCACGAGGGATCCGCTGTCACTGGTCTCGAGCGTGACGGTTCGGGGATGCGGGTCTCGACGATCGCGGGCTCGGTCCGGGCCGGGCGGGTGGCACTGGCCACCAACGCCTTCCCGCCGCTGCTGCGGCGACTGCGGATGATGACGGTGCCGGTCTACGACTACGTACTCATGACCGAGCCGCTCTCCGCTGAACAGATGGACGCCATCGGCTGGGCGAACCGGCAGGGCGTCAGCGACTCCGCCAACCACTTCCACTACTACCGCCTGACCAGGGACAACCGGATCCTGTGGGGCGGTTACGACGCGATCTACCACTTCGGCTCGAAGATCTCACCGGAGCTGGAGACCGGTGCCACCCACGACAAGTTGGCCGGCCACTTCTTCGAGACCTTCCCGCAGCTCGAGGGCCTGCGCTTCACCCACCGCTGGGCCGGCATCATCGACACCTGCACCCGCTTCTCGGCGTTCTTCGGCAAGGCGTACGCCGGCCGCGTCGCCTACGCCCTCGGCTACACCGGTCTCGGCGTCGGAGCCACCCGCTTCGGCGCCCAGGTCATGCTCGACCTTCTCAGCGGCGAGCAGACGGAACGTACGTCGCTGGAGATGGTGCGTTCCAAGCCGTTGCCTTTCCCGCCTGAGCCTGCCCGGTATGCCGGCATCTCGATGATGGTCCGCTCGCTCGGCAAGGCAGATGCCAACGGTGGCCGGCGCGATCTGTTCCTGCGGGCGATGGATCGGCTCGGGCTCGGCTTCGACTCCTAGCGGCGAGTCACTCGAACCTCATCCGTCACGGCGTACAGGCAATTCCTGCACTTCTCGGGTGTTGCATTGCCAGAGAAGTGCAGGGATACCCGGTTAACCGGGTATCCCTGCACCGGGCTCAGGCAGCGTCCTGCGCCGCCGCGACCCGCTCGCGAAGCTTCGCGTGGATCTCCTCCGGCGTGCGCTGCGTACGCTGGCGGTGGTTGCGCGCGATGATGACGCCTGTCGCGGTGACTCCGGCCAGTCCGGCGAGACCGACGATCTTCCACACGCGTGCACTGCCGAAACTCATAGGACCCCCTGCTCACGATGTCTGACGACACCACTATCTCCCTTGCCGACGCCGTGGACCAGACCCGGACCGGTGATCTGTGGCTCTTCCGCGGGCGTTCGGTCGCCGATCGAGCGATCCGGATGCTCAGCAACGCCCCGGTCAACCATGTCGGGATGGCGGTGGTGCTCGACGACCTGCCGCCGCTGATGTGGCACGCAGAGCTCGGCAAGGGGCTGCTCGATCTCTATACCGGCACCCACCACCGTGGCGTACAGCTCCATGATCTGCGTGCCGCGGTCGAGCAGTGGGCGGGGCGCTACGAGCAGCAGGTCTGGCTGCGCCAGCTGACCGCCGACATCGACCGCCCACGCGAGGACGCGCTGCTGCGGACGATCGCCCGGCTCGACGGCACCCCGTTCCCCTCGACCGCCGCGCTGGCCGGACGCTGGGCGCGGGGGAGGGTGCGCTCGAAGGCCGGGCTCGAGCAGGTCTTCTGTGCCGAGGTCGTCGCTGCGACCTACCAGGAGATGGGCCTGCTCGATGACGAGCGCCCGACCAACTACTACGACCCGGGTCGCTTCTGGTCAGGCGACCACCTGACCCTGCAGGACGGCGCGGTCCTAGGTAGCGAGGTACGCGTCGTCGGCTGAACCGCGGCCTGCGAGGCGGAGGGCGACGGAGACCTCGCCGCTCTCGACCAGGGTGCCGACGACGAGCGCACGGAGCCCGCGGAGCAGGGCATCGGGGTCGACGAGGTCGGGCGCCGCGAGGGCGTGCAGCAGGTAGCCGTGCACCAGGGCGAGGAGGGAGTCGGGGTCGGTCCGGGTCGCGCCCGCCACGGTTGCCGCGCGGTCCGCGACGGCACGGCCGGCGGTGAGCGCTTCGGCCACCACCGGGCGGAACTGCGGCTCGCGGGCGGCGTGGAGCAAGCCCTCGAGGAAGGCGAGCGAGTCGGTCGGCGGGGACATCAGCGCCGCGGCGAACGCCTCGGCCATCGCGTCGGTGCCGGACTCCGTCGCGGCGAGCTCGTCGGCGAGCTCACGCAGCCGGGCGACGTCCTCGGCGACACCCGTGCGCATCGCTTCGGCCGCCAGGTCCGTGATCGAGTCGAAGAAGTAGCCGACGGTGGCCAGCGGCAGCCCGGCGCGCTCGGTCACGGCCCGATGGGTGACCCCGGCCATGCCCTTCTCGGCGGCCACCTCGATCGTGGCGCGGACGAGGGCGTCGCGTCGCTGCCTGGCGCTGTCACCGTGCCGTCGCTTCATGGGCAGAGTGTTTCACGCGCGCCGGCAAGAAGTCTGGAAGATCTTCTAGACTTTTAGGAGCCGATCCAGCACGCTGTCCGACATGACCGCACCGGCCCGCGTACACGCCTTCACCGACGACGCCCTCGGCGACCACGACGCCGTCGAGCTCGCCAACCTCATCCGGGCAAGAGAGCTGAGCGCTGCTGAGGTCGAGGAGGCGGCGATCACCCGGCTGCGACAGGTGGCCCCGGGGCTGCACGCGATGGCGTACGAGGCCTACGACGCGCCCCGTCGTGCGGACGCCGACACCGGCCTGCTCCATGGTGTGCCGACCCTGCTCAAGGACAACACCGACCTGCTCGGGATGCCGACGAACCATGGGTCGGAGGCGTTCCGGGCGCGTCCGGCCACGCACGACGGGCGATACACGACCCAGTTCCTCAGCGCCGGGGTGACGGTGCTGGGCAAGAGCCGGATGCCCGAGTTCGGGCTGAATGCGACCACCGAGTTCCGAAGCGGGCCGGCGACGCCCAATCCCTGGAACACGGACCATTCCGTCGGCGCATCCTCCGGTGGGGCGGCAGCGCTGGTCGCCGCCGGAGCAGTGCCGATCGCGCACGCCAACGACGGCGGCGGGTCCATCCGGATCCCGGCCGCGGCCGCCGGACTGGTCGGGCTCAAGCCCAGCCGCGGCCGGCACATCGACGGCGAGATGGCCCGCACCCTGCCGATCAACATGGTCAGCGAAGGTGTGGTGACGCGTACGGTCCGCGACACCGCGACCTTCCATGCCGCGCTCGAGCGACACTGGCGCAACCCGGCGCTGCCGCCCCTCGGGCTCGTCGAGGGCCCCGCGCGACGGCGGCTCCGCGTCGCGATGATCATCGAGTCGGTGACCGATGCCGTCGTGGACACGCCGACGAAGGCGGCCGTGGAACGTACCGCGACCCTGCTGGAGGAGCAGGGCCACAGCGTCGAGCCGGTCCCGATCCCCGTAGACGCGCGCTTCGGCGACGACTTCCTCAGCTACTGGGGTCTGCTCGCCTTCCTCGCCGGCAACCTCGGTCGCCTGACCATCGACCGTACGCTCGACCAGGACCGCCTCGACGGCCTCACCGACGGCCTGCGTCGCGCCTTCGCCTCCGGCGGCTGGCGCCGGACGCCTGCCGCACTGCTCCGCCTGCGGCGGGCCGCCGCGGCGTACGCCTCCGTCTTCGACCACCACGACGTGGTCCTGTGCCCGGTCGTCGCCGGTGTCACCCCGCGGCTGGGTCATCTCTCCCCGAACGTGCCGTTCGAGGACCTCGTCGACCGGCTCCTTCGCCACGTCGCGTTCACGCCGCTGCAGAACATCACCGGTGCGCCGGCGATCTCGCTGCCGATGGGGCTCAGCGAGGAGGGGCTGCCGATCGGGGTCCAGCTCTCCGCGGCGTACGGCGACGAGCGGACGCTCCTCGAGCTCGCCTATGCCCTCGAGGAGCAGTCGCCGTGGCCCCGGATCCACGACGGGCAGATCACAGCATCGTAGAGGCCTTCTCCAGCACCCGGCGCAGGATCTGCTCCATCTCGTCGAACTCGGCCTGGCCCACGGTGAGGGGCGGGGAGAGCTGGATGACCGGCTCGCCGCGGTCGTCGGCGCGGCAGTAGAGGCCCTCGGACCACAGCGCCTTGGAGACGTACCCGTAGAGGATCCGCTCGCACTCCTCCTCGGTGAAGGTCTCCTTGGTCGCGCGGTCCTTGACCAGCTCGATGCCATAGAAGTAGCCGGTGCCGCGTACGTCGCCGACGACCGGCAGGTCCTTCAGCTTCGACAGCGTGGCCAGGAAGGCGTCCTCGTTGCGGCGTACGTTGCCGAGCAGGTCCTCGGCCTCGAAGAGGTCGAGGTTGGCCATCGCCACCGCGGTGGAGACGGGGTGACCGCCGAAGGTGTAGCCGTGGTAGAAGGTCTCCTCACCGGTCAGGAACGGCTCCATCAGCCGGTCGGAGATGATCGCGGCGCCCAGCGGCGCGTAGCCCGAGGTCAGCCCCTTGGCGGAGGTGATCATGTCGGGCACGTAGCCGAACCGCTCGCAGCCGAACATCGTGCCCAGCCGCCCGTAGGCGCAGATGACCTCGTCGGAGACGAGCAGCACGTCGTACTCGTCGCAGATCTCCCGCACCCGCTGGAAGTAGCCCGGGGGAGGCGGGAAGCAGCCGCCCGAGTTCTGCACCGGCTCCAGGAAGACTGCGGCCACGGTGTCAGGGCCCTCGGCGCGGATCACGACCTCGATCTGGTCGGCGCACCAGCGTCCGAACGCCTCCGGGTCGCTCCCGTCCATCAGCCCGCCGGTGATCTCCGAGGCCCGGTAGATGTTGGTGTTCGGCACCCGGAAGGTCGAGGGGACCAACGGCTCGAACGGCGCCTTGATGTCGGCCAGGCCGGTGATCGACAGCGCCCCGTGGGTGGTGCCGTGGTAGGCGATGTTGCGCCCGATCACCTTGTGCTTGCCCGGCTTTCCCCGCAGCTTGAAGTAGTTCTTGGCCAGCTTCCACGCGGTCTCGACGGCTTCGGAGCCGGAGTTGGTGAAGAAGACCCGGTTCAGGTCGCCGGGGGCGAGTGAGGCCAGCCGCGCGGCCAGCTCGATCGCCGGCTCATGCGCGTAGGACCACAGCGGGTGGAAGGCCAGCTGCTTGGCCTGCTCCGCGCCCGCGTCGGCGAGCTCCGCGCGCCCGTGGCCGACCTGGGAGACGAAGAGCCCCGCGAGACCGTCGAGGTAGCGGTTGCCCTCGATGTCGTAGATGTAGGCGCCCTCACCCCTGGCGATGATCGGCACGTCTGCCTCTGCGTAGCTCGAATGCCGCGTGAAGTGCATCCAGAGATGGCCCTTGGCGTCGCGCTGCAGCTGCTCGTAGTTGCCGGTCATGACTCAATGGTCACCCAACGCCTCTCGCTTTCGCAAGCGAATCCGTTTCAAAGTGCGATTATCACTTCGGATTCAGTTGTGACATCCCTGTTACGGGAAGGAGTTAGTCTCTACCGCATGGCTGACCAGACCCTCAGGAACGTGATCGGCGGCGAGCTGCGTGAGGCCGCCGACGCCGCGACGTACGACGTCGTCGACCCCGCCACCGGCGAGGTCTACGCGCAGGCCGCGATGTCGGGGGAGGCCGACGTAGACCAGGCGTACGCCGCGGCCGCAGCGGCCTTCGAGACCTGGGGCGAGACCACGCCCCAGGAGCGCAGCCTGGCTCTGCTCCGGATCGCCGACGCGATGGAGGCCCGGGCCGAGGAGCTGACCGCCGTGGAGGTCAAGGACACGGGCAAGCCGTTCCAGCTGACCCTGGAGGAGGAGCTGCCGCCGACGATCGACCACTTCCGCTTCTTCGCGGGCGCCGCGCGGACCCTGGAGGGGAAGAGCGCAGGGGAGTACCTACAGGACCACACCTCCTGGATCCGCCGTGAGCCGATCGGCGTGATCGGCCAGGTCACGCCGTGGAACTACCCGCTCGCGATGATGTCGTGGAAGATCGCCCCGGCCCTGGCCGCCGGCAACACGATCGTGCTCAAGCCCTCCGACACCACCCCGGCCAGCTCCGCGCTGCTGGCCGAGCTCGCCCAGGAGTTCCTGCCGCCGGGCGTACTCAACCTTGTCACCGGCGACCGCGGCACCGGCCGCGCGCTGATCCGGCACAAGACGCCGCAGATGGTCGCCATCACCGGCTCGGTGCGCGCGGGCATGGAGGTCGCCGCGACCGCGGCGCAGGACGTCAAGCGCGTCCACCTCGAGCTCGGCGGCAAGGCGCCGGTCATCGTCTTCGACGACGCCGACATTGACAAGGCGGTCGCGGGCATCGCCGCGGCCGGCTACTTCAACGCCGGCCAGGACTGCACGGCCGCGACCCGGGTGCTGGTGCAGGACGGCATCCACGACGAGTTCGTCGCGGCTCTCGCCGAGGCGGCCCGGAACACCACCGTCGGCCTCCCGACCGACAACACCGACGTCGGCGCGCTCAACAACCCGGGCCAGCTCGCCCGGGTGGCCGGCATGGTCGACCGCCTCCCGGACCACGCCACGATCGCGGCCGGCGGGGCTCCGGCACGAGTCGTAGGCGGTGAGAACGGCTACTTCTACCAGCCAACCGTCCTGGCCGGGCTCCGCCAGGACGACGAGCAGATCCAGCAGGAGATCTTCGGGCCGGTGATCACGGTGCAGGGGTTCGCCGACGAGGCGGAGGCGCTCAGGTGTGCCAACGACGTCGACTACGGTCTCGCGTCGAGCGTGTGGACCAAGGACCACGCCACCGCGCTGCGGGTCAGCAAGCGCCTCGACTTCGGTGTCGTGTGGATCAACACCCACATCCCCTACATCTCCGAGATGCCCCACGGCGGCTTCAAGCACTCCGGCTACGGCAAGGACCTCTCCGTCTACGGGTTCGAGGACTACACCCGAATCAAGCACGTGATGTCCTACTTCGGAGGCTGACACCAAAAGAACAGGTCGACCGGCGACCCTCGATATGCGAACAGACCATGTCCGTGAAAGCATCGAGGGCCGTTTCGCGCACCTCCGCGACACGGACCCAGCAATGGAAGCAGCCGAACCCCCACACGAGGTGCACCCCACATGTCAGCCAAGCAATGGCGGACTGATGTCCAAGGTCTCCGGGCCGTTGCCGTAGGCCTGGTCGTCGCTGCCCATGCGGGCGTCCCGCACACCGAGGGCGGGTTCGTCGGTGTCGACGTCTTCTTCGTCCTCTCCGGCTTCCTGATCACCACCCTGCTGCTCCGCGAGGCCGACACCTCAGGCACGGTCAGCATCCCGCAGTTCTACGCGCGCCGCGCCCGCCGGATCCTGCCGGCGGCCACGCTCGTGATCCTGGTCGTCCTGGCGTACGCCGCCTGGCAGCTGCCCACCACCCGGCTCACCGACGCGGCCGCTGACGGCACCTGGGCGGCGTTCTTCCTGGCCAACGTGCACTTCGCGGCCGAGGGGGTGCAGTACTTCCAACCCAGCGAGCCATCGCCCTTCCAGCACTACTGGTCGCTCTCGGTGGAGGAGCAGTTCTACCTCGTCTGGCCGATCCTGGCGCTCCTGCTCATCCCCAGGCTCGGGCGCAAGGGCTTCACGATCGTGGCCGCGGTGATCGCGATCGCGAGCCTGGCCTGGTCGGTCTACGCCACCGCCGAGAACCCGACCGCTGCCTACTTCTCCACCCCGGCCCGCGCCTACGAGCTCGCCGCCGGCGCGCTGCTGGCCTGCTGGGGCGGCCGGCTCAAGGGAGCCGCCGGCGTCGCCGCCGGACTTGGCGGGTCCGCGGCGATCCTCGTCTCCACCGTCGTGTTCAGCGAGGCCACGCCGTTCCCTGGCTGGCAGGCGCTGGTGCCCACCCTCGGCACGGTCGCGCTCCTGGCTTCCGGCGCCAACGCCCCGACCGCGAAGCTGCTCGCGATCAAGCCGCTGCGGTATGTCGGTGACATCTCCTACTCCCTCTACCTGTGGCACTGGCCGCTGATCGTGCTCGCACCTGAGTTCCTCCATCTCGGCAACGCTGCGCTCGAGATGACGGTCGCGGTCGCCGCCGCGCTACTCCTCTCCGCGCTGAGCCACCGCTTCATCGAGCTCCCGTTCCAGCGCAAGCAGGTGCCAGTGCTCTCCCACGGGCTGCGCTCGCTGGCCCTGTGGCCGGCAGCGCTCGTGCTGGCGGCCGGCAGCGGCTGGCTGACGACCGGCTACGCCGCGTACGCCGAGAAGGAGCGGGCCGCCGAGGCGCAGGCGTGGTTCGCGGCCAACGAGGTCCCCGACACCGCTGCCGAGACCGGCGGCCCGCCGCAGGTGCAGCGCGAGCTCCGTGCCGCCCTCGACATCGCCGACCGCGGTGGCCCGATCCCGCCGGCCGTGCTCGGCGAGGAGATCACCGAGGACCGGTGGCAGAAGACGTACGGCGACTGCTACGCCAACTACGGAGACACCCGCGGCGCCGACTGCACCCTCGGTGACACCGACGCGAAGAAGACCGTCGCCGTCGTCGGCGACTCCCACGCCGGCATGTGGCTGACCGCCTTCGACGACCTCGGCAAGGAGAACGGCTTCCGGGTCGTGCCGGTCGTGAAGGTCGGCTGCGCCCCCTACCCGGTCCAGCACCGCGGCAAGAAGATGACCCAGGCCGAGTGCGACGACTTCCGCGACTGGTCCGCGGACCGCCTCGAGCGCCTCGACCCCGACACGATCGTCTCGACGGCTCGTGGCCAGCTCTTCATGCCGAAGCAGTACGACGGGATGGACCGTGACGAGCAGTGGTCGCGGGCGGTGCGCAGCACCGTGGAGGCCTATCGGGAGATCTCCCGCAAGGTCGTCGTCCTCGGCGACGTACCCGCCGTCGACCACGACCCCGCCGACTGCATCAGCGCCCCCGAGGCCGACCAGAGCTCCTGCCTCAGCGACCCGGACTCGCGCGAGACCAGCAGCAACGAGCTCACCGAGGCGGCGTTGGAGGGCACCAAGGCGGCGTACGTCGACACCCAGCGATTCGTGTGCGCCGAGGACCGCTGCCCGCTCGTGGTGGGGGAGAAGGTCACCTACTACGATAACTCGCACCTGACCGAGTCCTGGGTCCGCCACGTCACGCCGCGGCTCGGCGTCATCCTCGCGCCACTGATCTGACGCGGATTTAACTGGGACGCGCATTTCGGGATTTGCCTTTACGTGCATCTTTGTGGCTTAATTGTGGGCAGACGTTGCAAAACGTTTCATGCGCAGCCCTGGACCCGTGGGGGAGTCCGGGGCTGTTGCTATTTCGCGACCTATGTCGGTCGCCGCTTGGCGCCTTCTCAGCCTCTCCTGGGAGGATGGGTGGGTGAATGAGCAGCGACCGCGCGACGTGGTGATCCTCGGCTCGACCGGGTCCATCGGCACCCAGGCCCTCGACCTGGTGCGGGCCAACCCGGACCGGTTCCGGGTCGTGGCGTTGACCGCGGGCGGGGCCAACAAGGAGCTGTTCGAGGCACAGGTGGCCGAGTTCGCGCCCAAGCTCTCCGGGCTGGGGGAGGAGGCCTCGGTCGAGGCCGCCGCCCAGCCCGCCGACGTGGTGCTCAACGGGATCACCGGCGCCGTCGGGCTCCGCCCGACGCTGGCCGCGCTGGAGGCCGGCAACACCCTCGCCCTGGCCAACAAGGAGTCGCTGATCATCGGCGGCCCGCTGGTCAAGCGAGTCGCAGGGGAGGGGCAGATCGTCCCGGTCGACTCCGAGCACTCCGCGATCGCCCAGTCGCTGCGCGCCGGGCGTGCCGAGGAGGTACGCAAGCTGGTGCTGACCGCGTCCGGCGGCCCGTTCCGCGGCCGCACCCGCGACGAGCTCGCCCAGGTCACCCCGGCGCAGGCGCTCAAGCACCCCAACTTCGCGATGGGACGGGTGATCACGACCAACTCCGCCACCCTGGTCAACAAGGGTCTCGAGGTCATCGAGGCGCACCTGCTCTTCGACGTACCCTTCGACCGGATCGAGGTCGTCGTCCACCCGCAGCAGTACATCCACTCGATGGTCGAGTTCACCGACGGCGCGGTGGTCGCCCAGCTCGGGCTGCCGACGATGCTGGTGCCGATCTCGATGGGGATGGCGTGGCCCGACCGGGTGCCGGACGCCGAGACGCCGATCGACTGGACCAAGGCCGCCGACTGGCGCTTCGAGCCGCTCGACGACTCCGCTTTTCCTGCGGTGCGCCTCGCCCGCGAGGCCGGCACCCGCGGCGGCACCCACCCCGCGGTCTACAACGCGGCCAACGAGATCTGCGTGGACGCCTTCCACGAGGGCCGGATCCCGTTCCCCGGCATCGTGGACACGATTGCAGAGGTGATGGCGACGCATCACGGCGTACGCTCTGAAAGCACCCTCACCATCGAGGACGTGCTCGCCGCCGACGCCTGGGCGCGCGAGGAGACCACTCGGATCCTGGAGACCCGTTCATGAGCTATCTGCTCTACACGTTGGCCGTGATCGGCTTCATTCTCGCGATCCTGGTCTCGATCGGGCTCCACGAGCTCGGCCACATGATCCCGGCGAAGGCGTTCGGCGGGAAGGTGACCCAGTACTTCATCGGCTTCGGGCCGACGGTGTGGTCCAAGCAGGTCGGCGAGACCGAGTACGGCCTCAAGGCGATTCCGCTCGGTGGCTACGTCAAGATCCTCGGGATGCTGCCTCCCGGCGCCGACCAGCTGGGGGAGCGCACCGAGGACGGTGCACTCAAGGTGCGCAAGTCCAACACCGGCATGTTCACCCAGCTGATCAGCGACGCGCGTTCGGCCGAGTGGGAGCTGATCCGTCCCGAGGACGAGCCGCGGCTGTTCTACAAGATGACGTGGTGGAAGAAGGTCATCGTGATGGCCGGCGGGCCCACGGTGAACATCGCGATCGCGTTCTTCGTGCTCTGGGGCGTCTTCGGGATCTACGGGGTCCGCGAGAACGTCGTCGACAAGGGACATCCGGTCGTCTCGAGCCTGCAGGAGTGCCTGCTGACCTGGGAGGACCAGGGCCGCGAGTGCCGCGCGAGCGACAAGCCGACGCCGGCCGCCGACGCAGGTCTGAAGCCCGGCGACGAGCTGATCTCGTTCAACGGCACCGAGCTGACCTCGTGGACGGTCGCCCAGGAGCTGATCCGCGACAACATGGACGGCGATGCCACCATCGTCATCGAGCGCGACGGTGAGCGGATGACGCTGCACACCCAGACGGTCGTGCAGGAGCGGGTCAAGGACGTCGACGACACCAGCGCCGACCCGGAGACCGCGAAGGTCGGCTTCTTCGGGATGTCTCCCGAGTCGCATGTGGTCACCACCAAGGAGGGGCCGGTCTATGCGCTGAAGGAGATGGGTGTGATGGCCGAGAACGCCGTCCACTCGCTGCTGAGGCTGCCGGTCAAGGTCTGGCACGTCGCGCTCGCGATCGTCGGTGTCGAGGAGCGCTCGGCCGACAGCCCGGTCAGCATCGTCGGCGGAGGCCGCATCGCCGGCGAGATCGCCGCCCACGAGGGCCTCGACGTCGGCGAGAAGGTCGCCAGCTTCGCGTTCTTGGTCGGTGGGTTCAACCTGTTCATCGGCATCTTCAACTTCGTCCCGCTGCTGCCCCTCGACGGCGGTCACATCGCGACCGCGCTGTGGGAGGGCATACGCCGCGCCTTCGCCAAGGTCTTCCGACGGCCCGACCCGGGACATGCGGACCCTGCGAAGCTGCTGCCGGTGGCGTACGTGGTGGCCTCGGCGCTCCTGGTGATGGGCGTTGTCCTGATCGTCGCCGACCTCGTCGTCCCACTTCATCTCCAAGCCTGACCCGCCCGTAAGATTGGTAGACATGACGTCGATCCCCCTCGGTATGCCGGAGGCACCCGCCCCGGTGCTCGCCCCTCGCCGCAAGACCCGCCAGATCAAGGTCGGCTCGGTGGGCGTGGGCAGCGAGAGCCCCATCTCCGTACAGTCGATGACGACCACGCTCACCTCCGACGTCAACTCCACGCTGCAGCAGATCGCCGAGCTCACCGCGTCGGGCTGCGACATCGTCCGGGTGGCCTGCCCGAGCCAGGACGACGCCGACGCGCTGCCCGCGATCGCGAGGAAGTCGCAGATCCCGGTGATCGCCGACATCCACTTCCAGCCGAAGTACGTCTTCGCCGCCATCGAGGCCGGCTGCGCGGCTGTCCGGGTCAACCCGGGCAACATCCGCAAGTTCGACGACCAGGTCAAGGAGATCGCCGCGGCCGCCAAGGACCACGGCACCTCGATCCGGATCGGCGTCAACGCGGGTTCGCTCGACAAGCGGCTGCTGGAGAAGTACGGCAAGGCCACCCCCGAAGCGCTGGTCGAGTCGGCGATCTGGGAGGCCTCGCTCTTCGAGGAGCACGGCTTCAACGACTTCAAGATCTCGGTCAAGCACAACGACCCGGTCGTGATGGTGCGCGCCTACGAGCTGCTCGCCGAGGCTGGTGACTGGCCGCTCCACCTCGGCGTCACCGAGGCCGGCCCGGCCTTCCAGGGCACGATCAAGTCCGCAGTCGCCTTCGGCCACCTGCTCAGCCAGGGCATCGGAGACACCATCCGCGTCTCGCTCTCCGCGCCGCCGGTCGACGAGGTCAAGGTCGGCATCCAGATCCTGGAGTCGCTCAACCTCAAGCCGCGCCGCCTCGAGATCGTCTCCTGCCCCTCCTGCGGCCGCGCCCAGGTGGACGTCTACACGCTCGCCGAGCAGGTCACCGCCGGCCTCGACGGCCTCGAGGTCCCGCTGCGCGTCGCGGTCATGGGCTGCGTCGTCAACGGCCCCGGCGAGGCCCGCGAGGCCGACCTCGGCGTCGCCTCCGGCAACGGCAAGGGCCAGATCTTCGTCAAGGGCGAGGTCATCAAGACCGTCCCCGAGGCCGCCATCGTCGAGACCCTGATCGAGGAGGCGATGAAGATCGCCGAGGGCATGGAGCCCATCGAGGGCGCCGGCGCGCAGGTGTCGGTCAGCGGCTGATCGACCAGCTAGTCGTACTGATCGAAGGTACGCCGGAGCGCAGCGATCAAGCCGTCGTCGATGGCGTAAGCCGCGTCGAGACGGACGTCCCCATCGGCGACGGTGCTGCGTGCGCCGACGTCGGCACGCTCGAAGATGCTGACGCAGCGCCGGGTTGCGAGACCTGCGTGCGTTCGCAGCAGGTTGGCAGTGCGGGGGATCAGCGTGCCCATGACGAGGTCGTCGACGAGCAGTGCCTCGTGCCCCTCGGCGAAGGTGCCCTCTACCGGGAACCCGAAACGTGGCCGACTGAAGGTGCGCACCATCAGGAACGGAACGCCGCACAGCTCGGCAACTCGGCTGGTGACCAGTGTGTTGCCCTCTCGCGGGGTGGCGATGACCGTCTTTGCAGGCTCGAGCCGGCCGACCGCGCGCTCGACCCGTCCAGCGAGGAACTGGGCGAGGGTCTCTCGGTTCCGTGGATCGCACGATGCGGTGTGCAGGTCGAGGTAGACCCCGATGGAGGTTTGCTCATGGTGGCCGATCAGGACCGGCTCACGCGCGATGTAAACATGCCTGGATACGATCTCCCGCACTGCGTCGTCCGTGATCGGGGCCAACGCGGCCAGGGCGATCTCCGGCGCAAGGCGGCCGATCGTGTTCGGGACGGCCGGCGGAGCCGATGCGTGCTCGATGACCGGTGCCGGTGGGCGTGGTCGAGGCTGTTCACCGCGAGTGGCTGCCTCGGCAGCCTCCCAACGTCGGTCCCACTCCTGAACCCATTCGCCGATCCAAGCTTGGCGCTGTCCGTCGTTCAAGGAAGGTGGCGCGGCGGCGCACACGATGGCACGTAGGAGGTCACGTGGCACGAGGTTCGAGTCGGCCGTTGCGGCGTACGCGCGACTGTGGCTGATATTTGCGCGCTTCGCGATCTGCCCGATCCCTTGGCCTGTCCAGTTCCGTACCCACGTGCGTAGGTCCCGGTTGAGAGCGGCGGGGGCGTCGGGCTCCTGAGCCATCTCGTCCTCCCGGTCGGACCTGGTCGGTTCAGTTCCGGTCCTGGATCAGTCCTGCGCGGGTCCTGCTGGAGTCCCGCAAATGTATCGCCAGTCTCCGGACAGCGTGTCCGGTTCACTGAAAAGGCCCGGTCCGTTCGGGCCGGGCCTTTCCCCTCATGCTCCGAGACGTCCCCGTGCGTACGTCTCGAAGTTCTCGTGGCCTCACCAGTGCATCAGCCTGGAGACCACGCCGAGGAACCCGAGGTGGAGCAGCGCTCCGAGAGGGTCCGTGGTGAACAGGTGGCCCCAGGCAAGTGCGGCCTGGCCCATCTGGATTCCGAGGGCCGTGGCGAACCCGTCCAGTCCGCCGTGGGTCCACAGGTGGACGATGACGAACCGGATGCCCGGGACGACCAGGAACAGGACGAGTGCGGCCTTGACCGGCAGGATCCAGGACAGCGAGCCGCTGCCGGTGGAGGTCAGGTTGCCGGTGCGCACCCAGCGGGTGCCGCTGGTGCCGTTGAAGCGGACCTTGGTGCGGCCTGCGGCGGTGGCGACGACGACACCGCGCTTTCCGGAGCGGGTGCCGCCGCGGGCCCGGACGGTTTCGCCGGGGCGCAGGAAGTTGCTGATCATGACAGCACTCCTTCCGCGAGGACGGACACGGACGAGGTGCCGGCGGCTGCCTCGCACTTGGGCGGCTCGGCGCTGAGCAGCTGGTTGAAGCCGAACACGACAAGAAGCGTGACGGCGAAGGTGGCGATGCTGAACTTGTGGTTCCTCATGGTCATCATCTCCTTCAGCGGTGGGGCCCGTAGGTGGGGCCGGCGCTGTCCCGGTGGGGACATCTCCACGGTGGCGGAGGCCACATCCGTCCCACCAGAGGGCGGGTGGGAGTGGGGACGAAGTAAAGACAGTCCCAGGTCAGTTGGGACGTTTCTGGGACAGAATTGGGACGCCTGCGAGATACTCTCAACCGCGTTCGCGACGACTCGGCGAGGGGCAATGACCGACGAATCTCTCTCACCAGAGCAGTTCAACGGCGAATTGCGCGCCTGGGTCCGGCAGGTGACCGGAAAAGCTGACGGTGGCGCCGGTGTGGCGATGGCCCGCAGCACCTTCTATCGACGTACGTCCGGCTCGAAGCTGATGCCGCTCGACGAGCTCATCCGCGTGGTCGGCGGCGCGGTGCCCCGCACCCTCGACCCGGCCCATCGGGGCGAGTGGATCCGGAAGAACACCGGCATCTGGCAGGCGAAGTGGTGGAAGGCGTACGCCTGGCGTGGCGAGGACGCCGCGGTGCCCGGGCCCGTGCTGGAACCTGCCATACCGGCGGCACCGGCCGCCACCGGATCCCGGCTGACCTTCCCGCGGGCTCGGGTGGCTGCGCTGGGCGGACTGACGACTGAGCAGCCCACGATCCCGCTCATCGAGGCGCTCGGCCGGTGGCTGGATGACCCCGAGTCCAACCTCTTCTTCCTCACCGGCCCCTCCGGCTCGGGAAAGACGGTGGAGACCCGGGAGTGGACCGCCTCGCAGGAGCAGGTGCGCTACATCAGCCTGCGCGACGGCGCGGTCGACTACGGCGCTCTCGTCGACGAGGACCGCTCGCCGATCGTCATCGACGACTTCGACCTGATCTCCTCCAGCGCCGAGGAGCACGGCGTCACCCGCCCCGACCTGAGCGAGCTGCGCTCGGCCTTCGGCCGCGGCGGACGGTTCGTGGTGATCAGCAAACGCAACCTGCAGACCGAGCGCGACGAGCTCGCCGAACAGCTGCGCAGCCCCGCCCGGCTGGAGGACCTCGGGGTCGAGTCGGCGATGGTCGTACGCGTCGAGCCGATCTCCCCGGTCGAGGTGCGCGCTCTCGGCGAAGAGCGCGGGGGCGATGAGAAGCTGCGCAACCTGGCCGCCGAGATGGAGCGCGGCGGCGGCTTCTTCCCTGCGACGCCGTTGGTCCTCAAGCAGCTCTACGCCTCCATCGAGGAGGGTGCTCCTGCTCCCCGGACGCTGTGGGACGGCTACACCGTCCACCTCAAGCACATCTGCGGTCAGCCCTGGGACCGGAAGAGCTCACGCATCCCCAGCAGGGTGAGGTTCCAGACCTACCGCGACATCGCCTGGGACCTGTTCACCGGGATGGACGAACCGGGCTCGCAGGAGCAGGACCTGATCCCGGTCCCGCGCGTCTCGGAGTGGCTCTTCGCCAACCTCCAGCGTGATCTCGACATCACCAGGCAGCGGGACTTCCTGACGTACGAATGGATCGCCGACCTGCTCGACCACCCCGAGGTCTTCGGGGTGAGCGGGCGGACCAAGGACTCGGTGGAGTCGGCCGAGTTCGCCCACGAGACCTTCTACCGCTACTTCGTGGCCGAGAGCATCCGTGACCGGCTGCGCGACGGACGCGCGATGGCGCTCGACGGTGCCCGCTTCGTCCACATGCACCTCGGCGGGATGGTGATGAGCTTCCTCAAAGCCGGGTTCCAGCCCGGAGACCTGGATGCCGTGGCCAAGCTGAGCGGACGCGAGAGCCTGTCCTGGATGGACCGGCTGATCTGCCTCTACCTGACCGAGGAGCGCGAGGACTACGGCGACCTCCTCGACCAGGCGCCGGAGCGCTACTGGGACGAGCTGGAGTTCGTGCTGGAGGCCTTCGAGTCGCTGTTCCTGCGGAAGGCGGCGATGTATCAGCTGATCCTGCGCGGTCGGGTACCGGTCGACGGCTACCTCCAGATCCTCGACCGTGAAGAGGATCCACGGACCGTCGGCCGAGAGCGCGACGCGCTCCGCGTGGACACCGACATCACCGAGGCGCTGGTCCGCAGGCTGGATCACCCGGTGCTCACGCCGGCGATTCCGATAACCGCATATCGGCTCGGGCAAATGGGTGATATCTCTTGCCTGAGCCATCTTGAAGCTCTCACTGGTCTGCCGCCCAGCCACGAGGAAGTGGTGAGGACGGCGATCCAACGGATCAAGGAGCGCCATGAGCACATCGCCTGAGTCGCCGGGCGCACAGCCTCGGCCACCAGTGCTTGTCCTCGGAGCCACCGGCGACCTCGGCAGTGCTGTTACGCGCCGGCTGAGCGCCGAAGGCACCCCTGTGATCGTGCACGGCTACAGCCGCACCACCGAGCTGGCCTACCTGGCCGACGAGACCGGTGCGGTCGCGCGGGTGGAGGCTGACCTGACCACCGACGACGGCGTGGACGCCCTGGCCGAGACGCTCGCCGGGTTCGAGACGCTGTCGGGGCTCATCAACTGCTCCGGCATCAACCCCAGCCCCGACACGGTCGCCGAGATCGACCGGTCCGAGTGGCAGCTCACCCTCGATCTCAACCTGACCTCGGTGTGGCGCACGGCCTCGCTCGCGCTGCCGAAGCTCCGGGCGGCCAGGTCCGGGGCGGTCGTCCTGGTCAGCTCCGTCTTCGGGATCCGTACGCCGTCACGACGGGCCGCCTACGGTGTGTCCAAGCACGCGCTGACCGGGCTCGCCCAGGCGATCGCGCAGGAGGAGGAGGGCATCGTCCGAGCCAACGTCGTCGCTCCCGGCCCGATGTGGAGCGAGTCGTCGCGGCAGGTCTTCGTCAAGCACGCTCGCAAGGAGGGGGTGACCGTCGACCAGTACATCTCCTACCGGGCCGCGCGCATCCCCGGACACCGGTTCGTCACCGCCGACGCCGTCGCGAAGGTCTGCGTCTTCCTCGCCTCCGACATGGCCACCGCCATCAACGGCCAGTGTGTCGTCGCGGACGGCGGCGAGTACTGACCCGCGGCGCGCAATCTGCATTTAACCCGAGATGCAACTGATGCGCCGCCGGGCTGTCTAGGCTTCGCCTAGCGCCTCCACACGTCTTTGTTTCCCCTCTTCAGACTGGCGACAACGTTGACCAATTTCTGGCTTGCCATCGATCACGCAGACGATGCGCTGTTCCGCACCCCGGACTCCTCCGACATCCGGCCCGACATCCTCGATCTGGTGGCCGACACCCCGGGTTGGGGCATCGTCGTGCGTCCCACGCAGGGCCACGGCGACGTACGCCGCGAGCTGGCCTGCGCCGGGCTCCCGGACATCGAGTCCGTCGATGAGCTCGTCGTGCCGCAGAGGACGACGGACGCGGTCAAGGTCGGGTTCGACGACCACCAGACCGAGTGCGCGCCGATGGCGCTCGACATCCTGGAGCGTCTCCCCGGGTATGACCGGGTCTTCCTCGAGCCCTACTGCACGACGCCGGGCTGCCTCGAGGATCTGGCCGCCCTCGCCACCCGGTCACCGTGCGGCGGCATCGTGCTCAAGCTCAAGGTCAACGACGAGGGCTTGGAGAGCATCGAGCGTGCCGACCTCGGAAGAGCCTCCTGGGTCGCACGGTCCGACGGGATGGGCTGGGACGACTTCAGCGAGCGGCTACCGCGGGTCAGAGCGCTCGGCGCCCGCGGCGTGATGGTGGGCCGGGCGGTCTGGGGAGACACCGGCGAAGCCGGCCAGGACGTACGCCTCAAGACCATCCGCGAGCGTATGCACACGATCGAGCGCATCTTTGGCTGACTCGGTCCGCGAGCCGCAGGGCGACGTACAACCGGATTGGCCCTAGGCTCGGTGACATGCTGACGACGCGCCAGGGGATCCGCCCGCTGCACGCGGGTGATCTCAGCGCGTTCCTCGACCTGACCGCGCAGGATCCGGTGGTCAACGTGTTCGCGGAGTACCGGGCGCGCACCACCAACCTCGAGCCGCGCTGGCTCGGCGGTGAGATCTGGGGCCGGTGGGACGGCGGCGACCTGGTCGCTGCCTGTCACGTCGGCGCCAACCTGGTTCCCATCCAGGCCACCGAGGAGGATGCGTACGCCTTCGGTGAGCGGGCCCGCAGCCGGGTCCGCACCGTCTCGACGGTCGTCGGGCGGCAGGCCGCGGTGCGGGCGCTGTGGGGAGCGATCGGCGAGTCCTGGGGCACGCCGCGCGACCAGCGCTGGGAACAGCCGCATCTCGAGCAGCAGTTGCAGAGTCTCGTCGAGCCGGACCCGTTCGTACGCCGCACCGTCCGCGCCGACATGGACGCCCTCTACCCGGCGTGCGTGGCGATGTACACCGAGGAGGTCGGGATCTCGCCGGAGACCGGCGGCGGCCGCGACCTCTACCGTGCCCGGGTGCTCCAGCTGATCTCGCGCGGGTGGTCCTTCGCCCGGATCGAGGACGGCGAGGTCGTCTTCAAGGCCGAGGTCGCCTGCGCGACCCCTGAGGCCGCCCAGATCCAGGGGGTCTGGGTGCCCGAGCACCGCCGCGGCGAGGGCCTCGCCGCCCGCGGGATGGCCGCGGTCTGCGACATCGTCCGCAGCGAGATCGCTCCGCGCGTCTCGCTCTACGTCAACGAGTGGAACGCCCCCGCGCGCCGCGCCTACGAGCGGGCCGGCTTCCTCGAGACGGCCCGCTTCTCCACCATCATGTTCTGATTCGGCGACGTTCTGAATCAGGAGTACGTCCGCGCGGCGCGCTCGCACTCGTCCACCTCGCAGCGCACCAGCCACGCGTCGCTGCCGTCAGCCGGGTAGGACCGGAGCAGAACCCGGCTGTTGGTCTCCCAGGCGTGCATCCACACCTTGTTGGGGTTTCGGTAGGTGGTCAGCAGCGTGCCATGGAGGCTGCGGCGCCGGACGACATCGTTCGTCTCGTGGGCGATCGCATCGGTCGCGAAGCGGGCACCGTCGGGCGAGAAGGACGCCACCGCTTCGAGGCAGCCGCGCCACAGCGTGGCCCCCGGGGCGGTGATGGTGGAGACCACCGAGCAGGCGTCGGGAGCGTACGGATCCTTGGTGTAGGTCGCCAGCCTGTTGGTGGTGAAGCTGCCTGCGTACGCTGCCCGGGAGGCGATCGTCTTCACCGTGCCCGCCTTCCAGTCCCACACCATCGTGCGCGGGGTGCCGTAGCCACCGATGAGCACGCGCGTGCCGCTGACATCGATTGGATCGGGCTTGGTGGACGCCTTGAAGGTGTGCCGGGCGATGACCGTGCCGGTGGTGGTGTTGCGAACCTGGACCTGGATCCCGCCGCTGCTCAGCGTCGCCGTTTTGAGCAGGTAGCGGCTGTCGGCCGACAGCCTGGCGGTGTCCGCGTAGTGCATGTCAGCGAGAGACCTCTGCGGGACATCGAGCTGTGCGCGGACGATCTGATCGACGTTGCGGTTGCGGACCCGCAGCACGAATCCGCTCCCGGAGCGACCCAGGAGCTCATAGAAGTCGAGGTCGTCGCCGACGGGGACAACCGGCGTCTGCGTGCCGGTCGTCGGGTCGACCACCACGAACGACATGTCCGAAGTGCGGGCCAGGTAGGGAGTCGTCGGGCTCTCGCCGACGGGGAGCGGAAGGGGACGTACGTCGACGGTCGGAGCCGCCGCAGAAGCCGGTGTCGTCAGGGAGACCGGGAGCATGAGAGCAGCAAGGATGGCCGTGGCCAGTGCCGGGATTCGGATACCTCTCATGAAAGTTAAGATGCGCCGGACGCGGAACCGGTTGCAACGCCAATTCCAACCGGTTCGCGAGAGCGGTCCGGTGCGCCGTACGCTAACCCGCATGATCGCCCGTATGTCGACCCTGTTCGTGCGGACCCTGCGTGAGGATCCCGCGGACGCCGAGGTCGCGAGCCACAAGCTGCTTGTCCGTGCCGGCTACATCCGCCGCGCCGCTCCGGGGATCTACTCCTGGCTGCCGTTGGGCCTGCGCGTGCTCGGCAAGGTCGAGGGGATCATCCGCGAGGAGATGGCCGCGATCGGCGCCCAGGAGGTGCACTTCCCGGCGCTGCTGCCGCGCGAGCCCTACGAGGCGACCGGCCGCTGGACGGAGTACGGCGACGGCATCTTCCGGCTCAAGGACCGCAAGGAGGCCGACTACCTGCTCGGTCCCACGCACGAGGAGATGTTCACGCTCCTGGTCAAGGACCTCTACGGCTCCTACAAGGACCTGCCGCTGGCGATCTACCAGATCCAGACGAAGTACCGCGACGAGGCGCGTCCCCGCGCGGGGCTGCTGCGCGGCCGCGAGTTCATCATGAAGGACTCCTACTCCTTCGACTACACCGACGAGGGGCTGTCGGCGGCCTACGACGCCCACCGCGCGGCGTACGTCAAGGTCTTCGACCGCCTCGGGTTCGAGTACGTCATCGTCAAGGCCACCTCCGGCGCGATGGGCGGCTCGGCCTCCGAGGAGTTCCTGGCCGTCTCCGAGGCCGGCGAGGACACCTTCGTACGCTCGCCCGGCGGCTACGCCGCCAACGTCGAGGCGGTCACGACGCTGGCCCCCGAGCCGCTCTCCTACGAGGATGTCCCGGCCGCCCACGCCGAGGACACGCCCGACACCCCGACGATCCAGACGCTCGTCGACCACCTCAACGAGGCGTTCCCGCGCGAGGACCGTCCCTGGGAGGCCGGCGACACGCTGAAGAACGTGCTGGTGACGCTGCGTCACCCCGACGGCACCGTTGAGCCGCTCGCCATCGGCCTGCCCGGTGACCGCGACGTCGACATCAAGCGTCTCGAGGGCCAGCTGGAGCCGATCGAGGTCGAGCCCATGGACGACGTCGAGCTGAAGAAGCACCCCGAGCTCGTCAAGGGCTACATCGGTCCCGAGGCGCTGGGGGAGTCGTCTGCATCGGGGATCCGGTATCTCGTCGACCCGCGCGTGGTCACCGGCACCCGCTGGGTCACCGGCGCCAACGTCGAGGGTAAGCACGTCATCGACCTCGTCGCCGGCCGTGACTTCACCCCCGACGGCACCATCGAGGCCGCCGAGGTCCGTGAGGGCGATCCGGCTCCCGACGGCTCCGGCCCGCTGACGCTTGCCCGCGGCATCGAGATGGGTCACGTCTTCCAGCTCGGCCGCAAGTACGCCGATGCGCTGGGGCTGCAGGTGCTCGACGAGAACGGCAAGCTCGTCACCGTCACCATGGGCTCATACGGCATCGGCGTCACCCGCGCCGTGGCCGCCGTCGCCGAGGGCACCCTCGACGACATCGGTCTCGCCTGGCCCCGCAACGTCGCTCCGTACGACATCCACCTCGTCGCGACCGGCAAGGACGCCGCCGTCTTCGAGGCCGCAGCAAAGCTGGCCGGTGAGCTCGAGGCCGTCGGCATCGACGTGCTCTACGACGACCGCCCCAAGGTCTCGCCGGGCGTGAAGTTCAAGGACGCCGAGCTCATCGGCGTCCCGACCATCGTCACCGTCGGCAAGGGCCTGGTCGAAGGCAAGGTCGAGGTCAAGGACCGCAAGAGCGGCGAGAAGACCGAGGTCGCTCTTGACGCCGCCGTCGCCCACCTCACCGAGATCGTCCGCAGCTGACATAACGGGAACTTCTCGGGTGTTTCCTGCGCTTCTCGGGTGTTGCAACGCCTGAGAAGCGCAGGAATACCCGGTTAACCGGGGATTCCAACCGCCCGGAATGCGGCAAGATCGACCCCATGACGGGGGACAGGATTCTTGACCGTACGCTCGCCTGGCGGGTGGCGAGCGCCGCGGAGGCGGCTGCGGGGATCGGGCCGGGGAAGACGGTGGCGTTCTCGGGGTTCGCCGGGATCGGACGACCGAAAGCAGTGCCCGAGGCCCTGGGGCTGATCCGGGAGTGGCCGGAGGGCGTCGACGTACGTCACTCGCGGGTCGCCCAGCACGCGGCCTCCGGGTTCTACGGCGCTCTCGACGTCGCGGTGGTCGAGGTGGCGGCGATCCTGCCCAACGGGCTGCTCGTCCCGGGGAGCAGCGTCGGCAACAACCAGACGTGGCTCGATGTCGCCGACGCCGTGATCCTCGAGGTCAACAGCTGGCATCCGCGCGGGTTCGAGGGGTTCCACGACATCCATCACGGCTCCCAGCTGCCGCCGGCGCGGGCGCCGATCCAGCTGACGACGCCGATGCAGAGGATCGGTGACCCTTTCCTGCTCGTCGACCCGGCCAAGGTCGTCGCCGTCGTCGAGACCGATCGCCCCGACCGAGGCTCACCGATGCGCGTGATCGACGACGAGAGCCGCGCGATCGCCGAGCTGGTCGTGGACTTCCTCCGCCATGAGGTACGCCGCGGCCGCCTGCACCACAGCCTGCTTCCGCTCCACGCTGCCACGGGTCCCGTCGCCGACGCGGTTCTCGCCAGCCTCCAGGACGCCGAGTTCGAGCACCTCACGGCCTACACCGACACCGTCCGGGACGGTCTCCTCGACCTGCTCGACTCCGGCAAGCTGATCGGAGTCTCGGCCACTTCCTTCGGCCTCTCCGAGTCGGGCGCTCGCCGGTTCAACGACGACGTCCACCACTACAAGGGCCGGGTTCTGCTGCGCCCGCAGGAGATATCGAACCATCCCGAGGTCATCCGACGGCTCGGCCTCATCGCGATCGACTCGATGGCCGAGGCCGACATCCACGGAAACGTGAACGCCCTCGGCGGCTCGGGTGACTTCGCGAGCAACGCCCATCTCAACGTCTTCGCCGCGCCCTCCACCGCCGAACGAGGCACCGTCTCGCGCATCGTGCCGTTCGTCGGCCACGTCGACCACACCGCGCACGATGTGCAGGTCATCGTCACCGAGCAGGGCGTAGCCGACCTGCGCGGCATCTCTCCCGCCGCCCGCGCCCGGCGGATCATCGATCACTGCGCCCATCCCGACTTCCGCGCGCAGCTCACCGATCTGGTCGACTCGGCCCAGCTGACTCGCTGAAAATCACGATGAGTCGGCGGGTGCCGCACCGCTAGGGTCGGGGCCATGGCGATCGACGCGGTGATCTTCGACTGGGGCGGCACGCTGACGAAGTGGCACGACATCGACTTCCACGCGGAGTCGCTGGCGCTCGCCCAGGCGGTGATAGGTGCCTGCGACGACGACCATCCGGTCAACGCGACCAGGCTCCACCAGGCCGGCGAGACGATCTGGGCCCGCAGCCGTGACCACCAGCAGAGTTCGACGATCGACAACCTCTTCGATGAGGCCGGCCTCGAGCACGACCCGGACCTGCTCGACGCCTACTACGAGTTCTGGGAGCCACACACCCTGACCGACCCCGAGGTCGGGCCGCTGTGGGAGGCGCTCCGCGCCGACGGCGTACGTGTCGGGGTGCTGTCCAACACGATCTGGCCGCGCGCGTGGCACCGCGGGTTCTTCGAGCGCGACGGGGTGCTCGACCTGCTCGACGGCGACGTCTACACCTCCGAGGTTCCCTGGACGAAGCCCGCCGCGGAGGCGTTCCACGCGGCGATGGAGGCCGTGAAGGTCTCGGATCCGTCTCGATGCGTCTACGTGGGCGACAGGCTCTTCGACGATGTGTACGGTGCACAGGAGGCTGGTCTGCGGGCGATCCACATCCCGCACAGCAACATCCCGAGCAGTCAGGTGGGCCACAGCGAGGGCTCTCCGGACGCCGTCGCACAGCGACTGAGCGACATACACCAGATCGTTCGCTCCTGGGAATGACGCCGGGAAAAGTTGCAAGTTCTTGCAATGCGCTTTTGCGGGTCTGGGCCATCCTGAGCGGGGATTGCATACTTCTGCAAGAGAGGTTCAGCCCCAGGCGACTTCTCAGGCCTCGTGTCCAGGCCAAAACCTGGCCCGCGAGCCGCCCGGTCTCGGGAGACATCTCGGGAGTCTCCCGCGCCGGACGGTTCGCGGGCCATCTCGGCTTTTAAGGATCAGGTCCCCGGGAACGCCCGGGGTTTCGCGCCCAGATCGAGCTGCCGCGCGGCCGCCCGGCAGAGCAGCTGGATGAGCAGAGTCCGGTCGGTGCCGGTCGCCTTCGGGGCCAGCGAGAGGTAGGTCGCGGTGGTGTCCTGCTCCAGCCGCAGCGCCGCGGCGCCGATGCCGGCCTCCGACTCGATCCGACCGGGCAGGTCGTAGACGGCAGAGGGCGCGACCGGCTCGATCCCGGCGGCCACCACGTGCGCGGCCAGCGCCTCCCGGGCGTTCACGTGGTCGTCGTACGCATCGGTGAGCGCCCGCGCCAGAGCCGGCGAGGACGTCGCCGAGGTGCGCCCGCCCAGGGCGCCCAGGACGTAGATCGCAGAGTGCTCGACCGCGAGCGCCGCCTGGAGGGCTTCGGTCGAGGCCGAGGTCGCGGTCGTCATGCGAGACCTCGCCCGTGCAGGAGCTGCTGCTGACCGGCGGCGGCCGAGGCGAGCAGCGTGATCAGCTGCGGGTCCGCCGCACGTCCGGCCGCGGCGGTGAGCGTCGTGACCAGGGCGAGCTGGCGCTCCTGCCAGCGCCCGGTCGCCGGCGCCGCGGTCACGCCCTTGGTCGGCGCCAGTGCCTCGATGTGCACGCGATGGAGCTGCACGAACGCGGATGGGGAGCCCTCGTCGGCGCCGAGGATCTTCGCGACAGTGGCGTCGATCACACTCTGGTCGGGGTTGGTGGGGGCCGGGGGAGTGCTCGGTGGAGGGGCTTTGACAGGATCCAGCATCTCCGAGGCCGAACACGCCGAGGCGGCCAGCGGGGCAACCACGGCGACACCCACAGCGGTGCGCCGCGAGAGCATCCGGAGGGCACGTGCGCTGGTCACGTGAGGAACCCTAACCACACCCGGCGAGAGTCGCGTCAGCGGCTTTCCAACACAGCCGCGCGCTGTTCGAGACGCCCGAGGCGTACAGGTATGGTGTCACCAGAAGTGCTGCGTGCTCAAAGGCGCATACAACAGGACCGGACAACAGGATGCAGGGGGAGATCGCGTTGAGTGCTGAGCGGAAGGACGCGATCGCGAGTGCCATCGAAAAGGCGCTCGCCGACCCGCTTCAGGCCCTGGGCTTCGACATCGAGGCCGTGGAGATCACGCCGGCCGGCAAGCGCCGGATCCTGCGGATCGCCGTCGACAAGGACGGTGGGATCACCCATGAGGAGGTCACCGAGGCAACCCGTGAGGTCAACCGGGTCCTCGACGAGTCCGACGTCATGGGCGAGCAGCCCTACACGCTCGAGGTCACCTCTCCCGGGGTCGACCGGCCGCTGACCCTGCCGCGCCACTGGCGCCGCAACAAGGGTCGCCTGGTCAAGGTCACCACCGCCGACGGCTCCGCGTTCACCGGGCGGGTCAAGGAGTCCGACGAGGAGCGCGCGAGCCTCGAGGTGAGCGGCAAGCGCCGCGATGTGGCGTACGCGGACGTGAAGAAGGCGCTTGTGCAGATCGAGTTCAAGCGGATCGACGAGGGGGAGTAGGCCATGGACATCGATATGAGCATCCTGCGGATGCTGGAGCGGGAGCGGGAGATCTCGCTCGATGTGCTCGTCGAGGCGATCGAGCAGGGGCTGCTGACCGCCTACCACAAGACCACGGGCGCCCAGACGAAGGCGCGGGTCGACCTGGACCGCAAGACCGGGCACGTACGCGTGCTGGCGGCCGAGATCGATGACGAGGGCAACGTCGTCGGGGAGTACGACGACACGCCCGAGGGCTTCGGCCGGATCGCCGCCACCACCGCCAAGCAGATCGTGCTGCAGCGGCTGCGCGACGCCGAGGACGACGTGAAGTTCGGTGAGTTCTCCGGCAAGGAGGGCGACATCCTCTCCGGCGTCATCCAGCAGGGCCGCAACCCCGACGACGTGCTCGTCGACCTGGGCCGGCTCGAGGGCGTCATCCCGCTCTCCGAGCGAGTGCCGGGCGAGGACTACAGCCACGGCACCCGGATCAAGGCCCTCGTGGTCAGCGTGCGCAAGGGCATGCGCGGACCGCAGATCACCCTCTCGCGCTCCCACCCCAACCTGGTCAAGAAGCTCTTCTCCTTCGAGGTGCCCGAGATCGCCGACGGCACCGTCGAGATCTCCGCGATCGCCCGCGAGGCCGGCCACCGCACCAAGATCGCGGTCAAGTCGACCGTCCCCGGCGTCAACGCCAAGGGCGCCTGCATCGGCCCGATGGGCCAGCGGGTCCGCCAGGTCATGTCCGAGCTGCAGGGCGAGAAGATCGACATCGTCGACTGGTCCGAGGACCCGAAGGTGCTCGTCGCCTCCGCGCTCTCGCCGGCCCGGGTCTCCTCGGTGCAGATCATCGACGAGGCGACCAAATCGGCCCGTGTCGTGGTGCCCGACTACCAGCTCTCGCTGGCCATCGGCAAGGAAGGGCAGAACGCCCGCCTGGCCGCCCGTCTGACCGGCTGGCGCATCGACATCCGCTCCGACGAGGAGACCCCGGTCGCCTGACCTTCACGGCTCGCCAGGTCGCTAGCCTGTGCGGCATGGCGAGCGTGCGTGAGACCACTCTGACCGACTCCGAGGGCGTCCTGCTGGAGCCGGACGGGGCCACCACCGGCGTACTCGTGCTGTCGGGGTCGTCGGGGCGGATCGAGACCGACCGGTGCCGGATGCTCGCCTCGCACGGGGTGGCTGCGGCGTCGATCCGCTACTTCGGCGGTCCCGGACAGCCGGACGAGGCTCGGCTGATCCCGTTGGAGACGTTCGACGACGTCCTCGCCGACCTCCACTCCCGCTACCAGCGGCTGGTGGTGCTCGGGACGTCCTGGGGCGCCCAGGCCGCGCTCCTGCTCGGCACCCTGCACCCCGAGATCGACGCGGTGGTCGGGATCTCCCCGACGTACGTCTCCTGGGCTGGCCTCAGCGACGAGCGACCGCAGCGGTCCTCCTGGACGCTGCGCGGCGAGCAGGTGCCGTTCGTGCCGTTCGACGACGAGGCGATCGATGACGCGGTGAAGGAGGCAGGCGGGGAGCTCCCGTCGTTCTGCGAGGCCTACCTCTCGGCCCTGGAGAAGTACGCCGACCGTGTGCCCGCCGCGACAATCCCGGTCGAGCGCATCGCCGGTGAGGTCGTCCTGGTCGCCGGGGGAGGCGACGCGCTGTGGCCCTCGGTCCTCGCCGCCGAGGCGGTCCGGCGGCGGCGTACGGCCCACGACCTGGAGACGGTCGTGGTAACCCATCCCGACGCCGGCCACCGGGTCGTGCTGCCCGGCGAGCCGGTGCTCCCGCTCAGCCGGCGGCTCGCGTGGGGTGGTTCGGAGACGGCCGACCGCGAGCTCGGCCTGCGGGCCTGGCCGGAGATCGCCGCGATCCTGTGATCGCCGCCATCTGGTGAGGACGGGTCACGGAATAAGAACGACCTGTGCCCCGGTTTCGTCTACCGAACCCCGGAAGCGGTAGTGTTAAGGATCGGTGGCACGCCTCGAAGAAACTACGCAGAACGGACCTGTCCGTACGTGCGTGGGTTGCCGGAAGCGAGCCGCCAAGCGCGAGTTGTTGCGGGTGACCGCCGGCTCGGACCGCAACGGCCAGCCGGCCGTGGTGCCCGATCCGACAGCCACCGCACCCGGGCGAGGGGCGCATGTGCACCCCACGCGTGAGTGTTACGAACTCGCGGTGCGCCGGAAGGCGTTCACCCGGGCCCTACGGGCCCCGGGCGGGCTTTCCAGCGCACCGGTTGAGGACTACCTCGACACGCGCCACACATCCACGACCGTCGCCGACGGTCAACTGACCAGGAACTGGAGCAAAAGCTCATGAGCACTCGATGAGTACTTCGCGATGAGCGTGTTCTACAACCATTAGTGGTCACAGTTTCAACCCGGATTTGGGTCTGTGGCCAGAAGGAGAAACGTGGCTAAGACCCGAGTCCACGAACTCGCCAAAGAGTTCGGAGTCGAGAGCAAGTTCGTTCTCGAGAAGTTCAAGGAGATGGGTGAGTTCGTCAAGTCGGCGAGCTCGACCGTCGAGCTCCCCGCGGAGATGCGTTTCCGCAAGGAGATCGGCCCCGGCCTGAAGGCCGGCGGCAAGGGTGGTTCCGCGTCCTCGGACGAGAAGGCCGCCCCCAAGCCCGGCCCCAAGCCGGCAGCTCCCAGGCCCGCGGCCCCCAAGAAGGCTGCGGACACTGCGCCCGAGAAGCCTGCCGAGGCGCCCGCGGCGTCCAAGCCGGCTGCGCCCAAGCCCGGCCCGAAGCCCCCGGCCAAGAAGGCCGAGGCCCCGCCGGTCGCCCCCGCGGCGTCCGCTGCTCCGGCCGCTCCCAAGCCCAGCCCGAACGCGGCGCCCTCCGGTGACCGCCGCTCGGCCGCTCCCAAGCCGGGTGCGCCCAGGCCTGGTGCCCCGAAGCCCGGCGCTCGTCCGCAGACCCCTGCGGCTCGCGGTGGCGCGGGTGGCACTGGCGGCGCTGGTGCCGGTCGTCCCGGACCGCGTCCGGTCGGCAAGCCCGGCGCTCCGCGCCCGGGCAACAACCCGTTCTCCTCCAACCAGGGCATGGGGCGTCCGCGTCCCGGCGGCCAGGGTGGAGGCCAGGGTCAAGGTGGCCAGGGCGGTGCCCCGGCCGGCGGCGACCAGCGTCCGCCGCGTCCTGCTGCTGCCCGTGAGGGTGGCCAGGCAGGTGGCCGTCCCGGCATGCCGCGTCCCAACCCGGCGATGATGCCGAAGTCCCCGGCCGCGTTCGGTGCCCGTCCTGGTGGCGGTCCCGGTGGTCGTGCCGGTGCTCCGGGTCGTCCCGGTGGCGGCGGTGGCCGTGCTGGTGCTCCGGGTCGTCCCGGTGGCGGCGGCGGTGCCGGTCGTCCCGGTGGCGGCGGCTTCGGCGGCGGTCCCGGTGGCGGTCGCCCCGGTGCCGGTCGTCCCGGTGGTCGCGGAACGACCCAGGGTGCCTTCGGTCGCCCGGGTGGTCCCTCGCGCCGTGGCCGGAAGTCGAAGCGGGCGCGTCGCCAGGAGTTCGAGGCCATGGAGGCCCCGACCATCGGCGGCATCCGCGTACGCAAGGGCAACGGCGAGACCGTGCGTCTCGCCCGTGGCGCCTCGCTGACCGACTTCGCCGAGAAGATCAGCGTCGACCCGGCTCAGCTGGTGCAGATGCTGTTCGGCCTCGGTGAGATGGTCACCGCGACCGAGTCCGTCAACGACGAGACCCTCGAGCTGCTCGGTGAGGAGCTCAACTACATCGTCCAGGTCGTCTCCCCCGAGGACGAGGACCGCGAGCTGCTGGAGTCCTTCGACATCGAGCTCGGCGACGAGGGCGACGAGTCCGACTGGACGGTCCGACCGCCGGTCGTCACCGTCATGGGTCACGTCGACCACGGTAAGACCAAGCTGCTCGACGCCATCCGTGACGCCAACGTCATCGAGGGCGAGGCCGGTGGCATCACCCAGCACATCGGTGCCTACCAGGTCTCGACCGAGGTCGACGGCAACGAGCGCAAGATCACCTTCATCGACACCCCGGGTCACGAGGCGTTCACCGCCATGCGTGCCCGTGGTTCGCAGTCCTCGGACCTCGCGATCCTCGTGGTCGCGGCCGATGACGGTGTGATGCCGCAGACCATCGAGGCCCTCAACCACGCCAAGGCGGCCGGTGTCCCGATCGTGGTCGCGATCAACAAGATCGACAAGCCGGAGGCGGACCCGACCAAGGTCCGTGGCCAGCTGACCGAGTACGGCCTCATCCCCGAGGAGTACGGCGGCGACACGATGTTCGTCGAGATCTCGGCGAAGTCGCGGATCAACATCGAGGGCCTTCTCGAGGCCGTCGTGCTGACCGCCGACGCCTCGCTCGACCTGCAGGCCAACGCCAGCCAGGACGCGCAGGGCATCGTGATCGAGGCTCACCTCGACCGCGGTCGCGGCCCCGTCGCGACCATCCTGGTCCAGCGCGGCACGCTGCGCGTGGGTGAGTCCATCGTCGCCGGTCCGGCCCACGGCCGTGTCCGCGCGATGATCGACGAGTACGGCCACGAGATCACCGAGGCGACCCCGTCGCGTCCGGCGATGGTCCTGGGTCTCTCGGCGGTGCCGGGTGCCGGTCAGAGCTTCCTGGTCGTCGAGGACGACCGGATGGCTCGCCAGATCGCCGAGAAGCGCGAGGCACGCGAGCGTGCCGCGCAGCAGGCCAAGCGCCGCGTACGCCGCACGCTGGAGGACTTCATGGCCTCCATGGAGAAGGGCGAGAGCCAGGAGCTCAACCTCATCCTCAAGGGCGACGTGTCCGGTTCGGTCGAGGCGCTCGAGGACGCACTGGCCAAGATCGACGTGGGTGGCGACGAGGTCTCCATCCGGGTCATCGACCGCGGTGTCGGTGCGATCACCGAGACCAACGTCGACCTGGCTGCTGCCTCCGACGCGATCATCATCGGCTTCAACGTCCGCCCGCAGGGCAAGGCGACGGAGCTGGCCGATCGCGAGGGTGTCGAGATCCGCTACTACTCGGTCATCTACCAGGCGATCGAGGAGATCGAGGCGGCCCTCAAGGGCATGCTCAAGCCGGAGTACGAGGAGAAGGTCCTCGGCAAGGCGGAGATCCGTGCGATCTTCCGCTCGTCGAAGACCGGAAACATCGCCGGTTGTATGGTCACCGAGGGCCTCATTCGCCGCAACGCCAAGGTTCGCGTCCTGCGCGACGGCGCCGTGGCGGCCGACAACCTCGACCTGGCCTCGCTGCGCCGCGAGAAGGACGACGCCTCCGAGGTCCGCGAGGGCTTCGAGTGCGGTCTGGTCCTGAAGAACTTCCAGGACATCAAGGAAGGCGACATCATCGAAGCCTTCGAGATGGTGGAGATTCCCCGAGGCTGAAGATGAGCCTCTGACGTTGGCCGGGTCGCAGTCGCGGCCCGGCCAACGTCTCGATTTGCTTCGATTATTTGAGAGAGTGTGAACATGAGTAGCCCACGGGTGCGTCGGATCGCTGACCGGATCAAGGTCGTTGTCGCTCAGATGCTGGAGCGGCGGATCAAGGATCCCCGGATCGGCTTCGTCACCATCACCGATGTGCGGGTGACCGGTGACAGCCAGAACGCGACGATCTTCTACACGGTGCTGGGCGCCGACTCGGAGGCGGAGCTGGCCGGCACGGCCGCCGCGCTGGAGTCGGCCAAGGGGCTGATCCGCTCCGAGGTCGCCAAGCAGCTCGGCACCCGCACCGCGCCGACGCTGGAGTTCATCCACGACGCGCTGCCGGAGACCGCCCGCCACCTCGACGACGTGCTCGCGCGCGCCAAGGCACAGGACGACGCCGTCGCCGCTGCGCGCGTCGAGAACTACGCAGGCGAGCCCGACCCCTACAAGAAGCCGCGCGAGGCCGAGGACGAGTGGGACGAGGACGACGAGGAGTGAGCACTCCCTCAGGCCTGGTCATCGTCGACAAGCCCCCCGGAGTCACCTCCCACGACGTCGTCGCGCGCGTACGGCGGCTTGCCGGCACCCGCAAGGTCGGGCATGCCGGCACCCTGGATCCGATGGCCACCGGCGTACTCGTTCTGGGGATCGAGCGTGCCACCCGGCTCCTCGGCCACCTGATGCTGACCGAGAAGTCCTACTCGGCGACGGTGCGGCTGGGCGTCTCGACGACCACGGATGACGCCGAGGGCGAGGTAGTGGAGACCCGCTCGGCCGCAGGCATCGACGAGGAGCGCGTACGCAGCGCCTTCGCCACCCAGGTCGGCGACATCCTCCAGGTGCCCACCGCGGTCTCGGCGATCAAGGTCGACGGGAAGCGCGCCTACCAGCGCGTACGCGACGGGGAGCAGGTCGAGCTCAAGGCCCGGCCGGTCACGGTGCACGAGCTCACCGTCGGCGAGGTCCGGAGCGAGGCAGACGTGGTCGACGTCGACATCTCCGTCCGCTGCTCCTCGGGCACCTACATCCGGGCGATCGCCCGCGACGTCGGCGAGGCGCTCGGGGTCGGTGGCCACTTGACGATGCTGCGCCGCACCGCGGTCGGGCCCTACGGTCTCGACGTCGCCAAGACGCTCGACGAGCTCAGCGACGAGTTCGCCGCGCTGCCCCTGGCAGAGGCTGCCCGCGCCGCGTTCGCCCCTTACGACCTCTCCGAGGAGCAGGCGCAGGACGTCCGCTTCGGCCGGAAGCTGAAGATCGCCGTCGACGGGCTCACCGCCGTCTTCGCCCCCGACGGCGAGTTCCTCGCGCTCTACGAGCCGGTCGGACCCGAGACCGCCAAGGCGTCCGCCGTCTTCGTCGGCTGACACCCCACGCCGAGACGTCACTCCGGTCGGTCGAGTAGGCATAGCCGTGCCAACTCGACCCGCTGATCCGACGAGGGCCGTGGGGCGTGATCCAGGAACACGACCCGGAGGCGGACGACATCGCAACGCTCCGGATCTC
>NZ_JBEXRR010000021.1:0-103709 GCF_040613175.1 Nocardioides sp. NPDC006303 | reverse complement strand
GCCCTCGCCCAACGCGCGGTAGAGCGCTCGTGCCGTCGGCGGGTCGAAGGACTCCAGGGCGAGTTTCGTCGCCCACAACTGAGGATTCGGCGGGCTATTCGACGCGGGCCACCATGGGCAGGCGCCCGCGGGTGGTGACCGCGACGATGAGCGCGATCAGCAGGGGAAGCCCGACGACCACGATGCCGACGAGGTCCCACGGGATCTCGAGGTAGTGCGCGGCGACGCTGTCGCGCTCGGGCCAGCCCTCGGTGGTGATCGGAAAGCTGATCGCGATCCCAGGAACGAACCCGATGAGAGCTCCCGGGACCGCCCCGAGGAGCGTCACGACCAGGGCGTACGAGGCAGCGACCCCGCGTCGCGTACGCGTCCTGGCTCCGACCGCCGACAGGGTGGCCAGGTCGGGACGGGCGTCGTTGAGCGCCAGATGGGTCGCGGTCAGCGCGCCACCGATCATCAGCACGGCCCCCAAGGTGACCAGGAGCAGCCAGACGATCACAGCGGTGTCCGTCTCCTGATAGCCCCGCTCGATCAGGATCGTCGTGGGGAACTGCCCGGCGGCCAGGGCCTCGTCGAGGTCCGTCTCGGCGGCGGCGCTGATCCGGGCGTCCTCGATGTAGAGGCCCAGGACCTGCGGTTCGACACCGAGCTCCTTCACCATCGCCGGCGACACGACCGCGTACGCAGGCGCGGCACGGTCACCGACGTCGAGGTAGGTGGCCGGCACGTCGACGGTGACGGCGTCGCGATCCGTCTGCTCCTCCTCGGACCACTCCTTGATCACGAGGTGCGCGGACTTCGAGGACCGGAGCTCGCCGTCGGTGGTGAACACCACCGCACCCGAGGACCTCAGGGTCTCTGCCGCCGTGGTGGCATCCCGCTCGGAGAGCGATCGCGCCACCGCCGGCGGAAGCGTCCCGTCTGCGCCAGCGACGACGAGGTCGCCGAACTCACCGATGGTGGTGTCGAGCGGGATCGCCTCACCGTCACCGGTCTCGACGGCGACGTACCGTCCGTCGGCCTCCGATGTCGCGCCGGTCGTGAGTGCTGCCGTCGCTCCCGGGATGGCCTTCTCGACCTGCGCGGCGATGTTCTGCCACCGCGCTCGCGTCTCGTCCGGGTCGACGTCGCTCTCGGTGGCGCTGTGTCGCGGCTGCACCACGGCGTCGCCGATAGTGAAGGAGGGCAGGTAGCTCTCCTGGTTCTGCTCCTGGTCGCTGCTGAACGCGATCCCGAGCGTGACGACCCCGACCACCGTCACCGCGATCGCACCGGCAGCCGGCACCGTCCGGGTGCGGTGCCGATCGGCGTCGCGGGTCGCGAACCGGATCACCAGCGGCATCCGGGCGCTGAACCGCGCGGCCGCGGACACGAGGGCGGGGAGGATGAACAGCACCCCGGCGACACAGAGCAGTACGCCGAGAGCGATCGGGATCCCGCTGAGCGCGTTCCGGGTGCCGAACGCCGCCGATCCGACTCCCGCCACCACCAGCACGAGGCCGATGATCGGCGAGCGCCGCGAAGGCAGGGCCTCGGACCGCCGCCCGGACAGTACGCCGACGACGTTCTGTCGCGAGGCGATCCAGGCCGGCACGATCGCCGCGCAGATCGCGGCCGCGAAGCCGAAGACGGCGACCGCGAGGACCTGCAGCCACGGCACCTCGAACGGGCCGAACCAGGCCGAGACCTGATCCTGGGCGAGCGGCTGGAGCAGCCGCGCCAGCCCGACCCCGAGGGCCGCACCGACGACGGCCGCCACCGCACCGATGACGATCGCCATCCCGAGCAGGACGCGCCGGGACTGTCGAGCCGTCCCTCCCGAGGCCGCGATCAGAGCCAGGTCGCGCGCTTGGCGCCGGGCCGCGACCGCGAACGCCGGCCCAGCCAGCAGGACGACCTCGAGGATCACCATGACCACGATGAGGACCAGGACCACGAGCTCGGACGGATCCGGGGCGCCCATGGGCGGACGGATCTCCTTGTCCGCTGCGCGGGCCGCCGCCGGCGGGTCCATGACGACCGAGCGCGAGAGCACGAAGGCACCCGCAGCGTTCAGGTCCTCGATGTCGGACCAGGTCACCGGCCCGCCGCCGACCAGCCAGGTCGAACGGTCGCTGGTGTAGTCCACCGGAAGGTCCACTCCGGCGATGAAGGGGTCGTTGCGTACGTTCGCCGACTCGACGATCCCGACGACCTTGCGTGTCTCATCGATCTCGCCGTTCGGGATCAGCAGCTCCTCACCGACGCCCGGCCCCCGGAACGCGAGGTTGGAGTTGACCACGACCTCGTCCGGCCCCTGCGGGAGACGCCCCTCGGTCAGCCGGGTCAGCCCGGCGGCGAGCGGGTCGTTCAGATCGGTCTCCAGGCCGCTGGCCCAGGTGACCCCCTTGTCGGTGCGTACGTCGAAGGTCCGGTCCTCGGCCACCAGCAGCGGGCGGTCCCCGATGACGGCCTTCACCCCGGCCGCGTCGAGCGGGTCGGCGTCGGACTCGTCGAGCCATTCGGAGGCGTTGTCGGGGTCGATGCCCTGCCGCACGACAGCGGAGCCCTGCACGTCGATGCTCGCCGCGGCCTCGGTGCCGAGCCGGCGGTCGAGGCCTTCCACGGTGTCGACGTCATAGGTCTGGTACGTCACCGCGACCGCGGTCACGCCCGCCACCGGCAGCGCGATCATCAAGATGACCAGCAGGCTGCGCCACTTCGCCCGCCGGGCCTCCCGTTGCCCGATGCGGAGGGCGAGTCGCCAGCCGGCGAGCCTCCCGCTCATGCCTCGACCTCGTCCACGAGTGCCAGGTTCGGCGTCTCGCCGGCCTCGTCGACGACGAGCCCGTCGCGCACGTAGATCACCCGGTCGGCCCAGCTGGCGTACCGCGGCTCGTGGGTGACGAGCACCCCGGCCGCGCCCGCGTCGCAGCGCGCCCGGATCAGCTTGAGGATGTCCTCGCCGGTCTCGGTGTCGAGGGCCCCGGTCGGCTCGTCGGCCAGGATCAGACGACGATCGCCGACGATCGCACGGGCGATCGCGATCCGCTGCCGCTGCCCACCGGACATCTCGTCGGGAAACCGGTCGGCGAAGCCGTCGAGCCCGACCTCCTCGAGCGCCGTCCTCGCCGCAGCCCGCGCCGAGCGTCGACCAGCACCGTCGAGCTCGAGCGGCAGCGCGACGTTCTCGGCGGCGGTCAGCGCCGGGATCAGGTTGAAGTCCTGGAAGACATAGCCGATCGACGTACGCCGCAGCTTGGCGCGCCCGCTGACCCCGGCCTCACCGAGATCCTGGCCGTCGACCTCGACGGAGCCCGAGCTCGGCGAGTCGAGACCGCCGGCGATGGTCAGCAGCGACGACTTCCCGGAGCCGCTCGGCCCCATGATGGCCACCAGCTCACCGGCGTACGCAGCGAGGCTGACGCCGCGCAGGGCGTGCACCTCGGCGGCGCCGGTGCCGTGGACGCGGCTCACGTCGGTGAGCCGGAGGACGGGTTCACTCATCGGTGGACTCCTTGGTCGAGGTGTTGACGGGCTTGGCGTGGACGCGGCGGCTGAGCCGCTCGCGGGCGTCGGCGAGCCAGCGATCGCTGTCGTGGCTCAGGCGGCGCAGGTCGTGGGCGAGGGCGGCATTCATCGGGGCTCCGGAGCGGTGCTCGTGGAGGCCGCCCGGCGGAGCCGGGACTCGCAGTGGTCGAGCCAGCGGATCTCGGCCTCGGCCGCGAAGATCAGTCGATCGAGGACCAGCCCGCCGGCGAGGTCGTCACCGGCTCCGGATCGCGACTGGCGGCGGTACCCCTGCAGCGCCTGCATCGTCGCGTTGCGCTGCTGCTGGACGACCTTGCCGACATCCACGCTCGGCACCGCGACCGCCACCGCGAGCTTGATCGCGAGCTCGTCGCGCTGTGGCTGCGTACGCTCCACCGGGGTGTCGAACCACCCCTTCACCTCGACCTTGCCGGCCTCGGTGAGCTGGTAGAGGGACCGTCCCTCCGCGTCGGTCCCTCCAGCCTCGACGAGGCCGTCACGCTCGAGTCGCGACAGGGTCGTATAGACCTGCCCGACGTTCAGCGGCCAGCTAGCCCCGGTGCGCTGCTCGAACTCGGCGCGCAGCTCGTAGCCGTAGCGCGGCTTCTCCAGCAGCGCCAGCAGTGCGTGTTTCACGGACACTCGATCACCTCCCTTGATTACTTACTGAGTATGTATATACCGAGTATGCACACCTCGGCAAGACGCCGAATTGAGGGAGACGACACCCACGACTGCCTGGGAGACTTCTGCCCGCTGGTTCGGGCCGGCGGTCTTGTCGGCCCGTGAACCTCCTCCGGGCCGCTCCCACTCCCGAAGGAGTCGAAGTGTCACCTCGTAGACGCGTCGTCGCCCTGACTGCGACTGCACTTGCCCTCGGCGGGCTCAGCGTGATTCCGATGACCCCGCCCGCCGCTGCCGAACCCGACCCGATCGCGACCTACAAGGACCGCGCCGGCGTTCCGCTGACCATCCATCGCACCACCGAAGGCACGGCCGACTTCATCGGTTCGATGTCCGAGGGCGCCGAGCCGCTGGGCGCCACCGTCAAGCCCGCCAAGGCGGCCAGGACCCAGCTCGACCGCGCCGGCAAGGCGTTGGGCACCGACGAGACCGACCTGCGCGAGACGACGACCAGCAAGGCCGTCGGCGGTGGGTCGGTGACCAGGTTCGAGCAGTACGTCGCAGACCTCCCGGTCCTCGGCGGCGAGGTGGTCATCGGGCTGGACGAGGACCGCGGCCTCACCTCCGCGGCCACCAACCTCTCCGACGCCACCGTCACCGAGGTCACGCAGCCGGACGAGTCCATGCGCGCGAAGGCCAAGGCAGCGGCCAAGGCCGTGGTCGCCAAGTCCAACCGCGGGGCCACCGGCCTCACCGTGAGCGACGAGGGCACCTGGCTCTACGACCACGACCTCGTCCGTGGACCGGAGATCGGCGAGACCAGCGTCTTCCGGTTCTCGGTGACCAACGGCTCCACCATCCGTGAGACCGTGCTCGTTCACGCCGGCACAGGCGGCGTACTCATGCACGTCAACGAGATCGCCCACGCCAACCGTCGCATCTGCGACAACGCCAACGTCCGCGCCATGGCGACCGGCTGCGCGGACACGAGCACCACGGTCAAGCGGCGCGAGGGCGATGCGCCCTCTGGGATCGCCGACGTCGACAGGGCGTACGACATGCTCGGCGCGACCTCCGACTTCTACGCCTCCCTCGGGCTGGACCTGACCGACGAGATCGGCTGGTCCGGCGGCGCCACCGGCAAGGCGGTCACCGCCACGACCCGCTACTGCGAGCCGACAGAGCCGGGCTACACGCCACCGTGCCCGATGGACAACGCGTTCTGGAATGGTGAGCAGATCTACCTCGGCCAGGGCCTGGTGGTCGATGACATCGTCGGTCACGAGCTGACCCACGGTGTGATCGAGAACAGCTCAAACCTGTTCTACTGGTACGAGTCGGGCGCCATCAACGAGTCGATGGCCGACATCATGGGCGAGATCGTCGACCACCGCTACGCGACTCCCGGCGACTCCCCGAACGACTGGCGTGTCGGCGAGGACTCCTCCTTCGGCGCGATCCGCGATCTCGCCAACCCGACGACGCATGACCAGCCCGACCGGATGACCAGCTCGCTGTGGGATGCCGACGACCTCACCTACTACGCCGACGGCGGCGGGGTGCACACCAACAGCGGCGTCGGCAACAAGACGGCGTACCTGATCTCCCAGGGCGGCACCTTCAACGGTCGCACCGTCACCGGCATCGACGGCGACGACGCGACCCTGCAGAAGACCGCGACGCTGTATCTCTACGCGATCCAGCACCTCGTCTCCGGAAGTCAGTACGTAGACCTGCGCCGTACGCTGGCCAACGGCTGTTCCGCGCTGGTGGCCGCCGGCACCGCCGGCTTCACCCTGGACGACTGCGCGCAGGTCAACCTCGCCACCGACGCGACCGAGCTGGCCAAGTCGCCCACCAAGGCGGGCGCGACCCGGCCCGCGGAGGCACCGAACACCTGCCCGGCCGGGAGCACCGGCAAGGCCGGGATGGCGAACCCGTCGCTCAGCCGCGGTGTCCTGTGGACCCAGGCGCCCGACGTGGCGCTGGGCATCCCCGCCAACGACCGCGACGGCAACGGCTCCGACTTCGGCAAGAACCCCGATCCGGCGAAGGACGGCGACCCGACGTCCAGCGGCCTGACGACGGCCGGCATCAAGGTGCCGGCCGGGAAGCGGACCTATCTGCGGTTCAGCCACTGGTATCTCTTCGACTGGTACACCGGCAACATCCCGGGTTATCCGGCGCCGGAGTACTACGACGGCGGGGAGGCTCGCCTGCTGGTCAACGGGGTCGCGACCGCCATCCCGTCCTCGGCCTGGGTGAACGGGCCGAAGCAGAAGCTGTTCCTCAACAACCCCGACAAGCCGTTGACCGGCTTCGGCGGCGACTCCAACGGGTGGATCAGCTCTCGCGTCGACCTGTCCTCCTTCGCCGGCAAGACCGTCCAGTTCCAGTGGGTCGTACGTGGCGGCAGCGAGTACTCGTTCCTCGGCTGGTACGTCGACGAGCTCGAGCTCTACACCTGCAACCCGCAGACGATCGCCAGCACCGCACCGCCGACGATCAGCGGCACCGCACGGGTCGGCTACACCCTGACCGCGACGAAGGGCTCCTGGAGCCCGACCGCCACGACGGTGAAGTACCAGTGGCTGCGCAACGGCGTCGCCATCTCGGGCGCCACTGCCTCGACGTACAAGCTCACCGGCTCCGACCACACCAAGGAGATCCGGGTCCGGGTGACGGCGTACGCCTCGTCCTGGCCCGCCGCCAACCCGGGAGTCAGGTCGAGCGGCGCGACCGCGAGGATCGCGGCCGGCTATCTCACCGCGGTCACCCCGACCATCGGCGGCACCCGCAGGGTCGGCTACCTGCTCACCGCCTACCGCGGCACCTGGAAGCCGTCGGGGATCACGTACTCCTACCAGTGGCTGCGCAACGGTGTACCCATCTCGGGCGCCACGGGGAAGACGTACCGCCTGCGGTCCGTCGACCGCGGTGACCGCATCCGCGTCCGGGTGACCGGTCGCAAGGCCGGTTACTACACCAAGACGGCGACCTCAGCGGCCACCAGCACCATTCGCTGAGCCGACCCGACCCTGCCCGGCGATGGCGGCGCTCAGCCGTCATCGCCGGGCCGGCCGGGATGCAACAGCAGATCGACCTCGTCGATGACCACATCGGTCACCACACCGGCGGCGAGACCATCGATCCGGATGCCCTCGATGGCGGCCACGAGCCCGTCACGCTCATCGGTCAGCCGCGCCGCGGGCCGCGCGCGGACCGCGTCGGCGACCCGGCGCTCCAGCGCCGTGTGCAGGACGGCGCGCGGGTCGATGTACGCCGCACCGACCCGAGGTGGGTCGACCTCGACCAAGAAGGTGGCGAGGACGCGTACGTCCCGGCCGTCGGCCGTCCGGGTCCGGACGACGATCGCGATCTCGATCTGTCCGGTCGGCCACTCGAGCACCTCGTGGAAGCCCGGGATCGCCAGCGTCATCGCGTCGGAGGCGATCCGGACGACCCGCCGGTGCCTGGTCACCACCAGACACTCACCACGGCGCGCCCGCCGCAGCAACGAGGCCACCACGAGGCCGACCGCGATCGCCGCGATCACCAGAACCGTCGCCATCTCCCCCATGGCTCCGAGTCTTCTCGGCCCCCGCCCCATTCCGAATGGGCTCTGCCACCCATTCGTCCTCTCCTGGGTACGTCAGCCGGATGTGCCCTGGGCCCAAGGACTGATCCGCACCTCGGCCCCATCGAGGATGTCGAGATTGCTCGGCGCGCCCGGCCAGCTGACCGGGATGGTGACCGGTTTGCCGCACGGTAGCGCGGTCACCCGGAGATCGGTGGTGACGTCGGGATCGTTCGCGGTGGACATCGCCTGCCAGTCGATCACGGCCGTCACCGACTTCCCGGCGGGGACGACGACGCGTGCGGGCACCATCGACGGCTCGTACGGCTTGACGGTCACACCGGTCTGCGCAGCGCCTTCGGCGTTCAGGAACTCGACCGCGGGCACGCCTTCGATCGCACACGCCTGCCCGCCGGCGTTCCGCGCCCGGATCCACGCCTGCCGCGAACCCGCGGCGGCATCGTGTCCGCCGAAGGTGACCTCGAGATCCTGCATCCGGCACGACGGGGCCGTCGGGTCGGCGGGCCAGGGCTCGGCATCGCCGAACGGCGGCATCGTCGCCGGCGGTGGGTTCTTGCCGCCGACCCATCCCTCGACCTCGCCACCGCGCGTGCCTTGGATCGTGTACGCCAGCGGCTTCCCCGAACGCCCGGGATAGCCGTCGTAGGTGGTGAGCCACCGGCTGACCTCGTCGATCACGCCGTCGCCCTCGGCGGCCTCGACCAGGACGATCAGCGGTTCGAAGGGAGCCGACAGCTGAGCGGAGGTCACCGACGCGTGCTCGGAGGCGTCCACCACCAGCCTGACTGCGGCCGGATCGGGGAGCTCGTTCGACCGGTACCAGGCCTCGCCGCCCCGCAGGTCCACCGGGCGCTGCGAGCTGCGTGCGACCGTGGCGACCTCGACCAGCGCGTCCTTCGGCGCCTGCACGTCGGCCTTGGCAGGGCTGCCAGCCCGCTCGCCGGAGACGCTCAACGACACCGATGTGGCACCAGCCTCGCGCAGCGCGACGGCATCGGCGAGCGCGTCGGCCACGGCGTCGACCGGGTCCAGCCCACTCGCACCCACCGAGCTCTCGGTCGAGCCCAACGCGAACGCTGTGCTGATCCGATCAGCGGGTGCATCAGGCACTAGCCGAGCGATCTCCGGCTCCAGCAACCTGAGCACCTCACGGCCGGCCTCGGCCGCCTCGGCGCCGGACAGGTCGTCCTCCAGGGTCACCTCGACACGGACCGAGTGCTCCCAGCTGTCCGCCTCACCGAAGTCCTCGCCAGGAATGCGCCGGGACTCGTCGACAGCCAGCACCGTGCGTACACCGGGAACGGACTTCGGGCGGTCGGAGAGCTCGAGGAACGTCGATGTCGTCTCCAGCGACGCGGTCCCGGCTGCCGACTCACTGCGCCAGTGCCAGAGCATCGCAACCGCGCCGACGACCAGTCCCAGCAGGACGAGCCCGACGACCACGATCCCCACCCGAAACTCGCGCCTTCGTGTGCTCCCCGGCATCGTCACGTACGTCCTCCTCGACCTCTGCGAAGGCAAAGACTCGCACGGGCGAAGCCTGACCACCCCCGCAAATAGCGAACCGGCACGGTTCCTTCACAGGATCCGTGCCGGTTCACCACATTGCCGTGGATGAGCGTGGGTCAGGCCGGGCTGGTCACACCGGGAAGCCTTCACCCTTCGCCGCGAGGTCGCGGAGGTACTGCGTCGGGCGGAACCGCTCGCCGTACGTCTCCGCCAGCTCGTCGGCACGAGCCAGGAACGCCTCGATGCCGATCGAGCCGTCAGCGGCCTCGTAGCCGGTGATGAACTGGGCCGCACCACCGGTCTGCGGCGGGAAGCCGATGCCGAAGATGGAGCCGATGTTGGCGTGCGCGGCGGAGGTGATGACCCCCTCCTCGAAGCACTTCGCCGTCTCCAGGGCCTCGATGAAGAGCATCCGCTCCTCGGCGTCCTTGATCGGGATCTGCTTCTCGGCGACCGGGAACACGCTGCCGAGGTCGGCCCAGATCGAGCCGCGCTTGCCGTCGGTGTAGTCGTAGAAACCGGCACCCTTGAGCTTGCCGGAGCGACCCGCCTCGATGAGCGGGTTGAGCACCTTCTCCGTGGTGGTCAGCTCCTCGACGCCGGCAGCCTCGCGGGTCGTACGAGCGATCTTGACCATGAGCTCGTGGTTGAGCTCGTCGGCGATCTGCAGCGGCCCGACCGGGAACCCGGCCTGAGTCGCGGCACGCTCGAGCGAGTAGGGCGCGAAGCCCTCGGCGAGCAACTCCAGACCCTCCTGGATCTGGGTGCCGATGACGCGCGAGGTGTAGAAGCCGCGGCTGTCGTTGACGACGATCGGGGTCTTCTTGATCTGCTGGACGACGTCGTACGCCTTGGCCAGCGCGACGTCGTTCGTCTCGGCGCCCCTGATGATCTCGACCAGCGGCATCTTGTCGACGGGCGAGAAGAAGTGCAGGCCGATGAAGTCGGCCGGGCGGTCGATGCCCTTGGCGAGCTCGGTGATCGGCAGCGTCGAGGTGTTGGAGCAGAGCACCGCGTCCTCGTTGACGAACGGGGCGATCTCGCTGAAGACCTTCTGCTTCAGCGCGACGTCCTCGAAGACCGCCTCGACGACGACGTCCACGCCGGCGAAGTCCTCCGGTGCGACGGTCGCGGTGATCCGGTTGAGGATCTCGTCGGCCTTCTCCTGGGTCAACTTGCCGCGCGAGACCGCCTTCTCGTTGAGCTTGGCGGTGTACGCCTTCCCCTTCTCGGCCGACTCGATGGCGACGTCCTTGAGGACGACCTCGGCACCGGCCCGGGCGAAGGAGTACGCGATGCCCGCACCCATCATCCCGGCACCGAGCACGCCGACCTTGGTCGCCTTGAACTTCTCGACACCGTCAGGACGCAGCGTGCCGGCACCGATGGCGCCGAGGTCGAAGAAGAACGCCTGGATCATGTTCTTCGACTGCTGGCCGGTGACCAGCGTGGTGAAGTAGCGCGACTCGATCCGGGTCGCGGTGTCGAAGTCGACCATCGCACCCTCGACCGCGGCCGACAGGATCGCCTTCGGCGCGCGCATGTCGGACTGCTTGAGCTGCTTGCGCAGGATCGGCGGGAACGCGGGCAGGAAGCCCGCGAGCGCCGGCGAGGTCGGCTTGCCACCGGGCATCTTGTAGCCCGGCTTGTCCCACGGCTGGGCGATCTCGTCGGGGTTGGCCTTGATCCACGCCTTCGCGGCGGGAACGAGCTCATCGGGGGAGGAGACGAGCTCGTCGACCAGTCCCTTCTCCTTCGCGGCGGCCGGCTTGAACTTGGTGCCCTGACCGAGCACGTCCATCAGCCCGGTCATGATGCCCAGGAGGCGTACGACGCGGGTGACGCCACCGCCGCCCGGGAGCAGACCGAGGGAGACCTCGGGCAGGCCGATGTCGTAGCGGGCGTCCAGCGCGATGCGGTGCTGGGCGGCCAGCGCGATCTCCAGACCGCCACCGAGGGCGGCGCCGTTGATCGCCGCGACGACCGGCTTGGGGAAGGTCTCCAGCTTGCGGAGGGTCGCCTTGATCGACTCGACCTCCTCGAAGACCTGGGCACCGTTCTCGGGTCGCACCTGGATCATGTTCTTGAGGTCGCCGCCGGCGAAGAAGGTCTTCTTCGCGGAGGCGATCACGACGCCGGTGACACCGTCGGCCTCGGCGTACAGCTTCTCGACGGCCTCCGCCATCGAGGTCTTGTACAGCTCGTTCATGGTGTTGGCCGACTGGTTCGGGTCGTCCAGGGTCAGGGTGACGATGCCGTCGGCATCGCGGTCGTACTTAACGGCAGACTCAGTCATCTCTTCGCAAACCTCTCTCAGACCAGCTCGACGATCGTGGCGATACCCATGCCGCCACCGACGCACAGCGTGGCGAGACCGCGCTGCTTGCCCTGACGCTCGAGCTCGTCGACCAGGGTGCCGAGGATGATGGCACCGGTCGCGCCCAGCGGGTGACCCATGGCGATCGCGCCGCCGTTGACGTTGGTGACCGACTCGTCGATGCCCATGTCCTTCATGAACCGCATCGCGACGGCGGCGAACGCCTCGTTGATCTCGAACAGGTCGATGTCGTCGACGGTGAGACCGGCCTTGGCCAGCGCCTTGCGCGAGGCCGGGGCGGGGCCGGTGAGCATGATCGTCGGGTCGGCGCCGGAGACGGCGGCCGAGATGATCCGGGCACGCGGGGTGAGCCCGTTGGCCTTGCCCGCCTCCTCGGAGCCGATCAGCATCAGCGCGGAGCCGTCGACGATGCCAGAGGAGTTTCCGGCGTGGTGGACGTGGTCGATCTTCTCGACCCAGTGGTACTTGGCCAGCGCGACGTCGTCGAAGCCGGCCTCCTGGCCCTGCTGGAGGAAGGACGGCTTGAGGCCGGCCAGGGTCTCGGCGGTGGTGCCGGGGCGGATCAGCTCGTCGTGGTCGAGCACGGTCAGACCGGCCTGGTCGACGACCGGGATCACGGCGTCCTTGAAGTAGCCGTTCTCCCAGGCGGCGGCCGCCCGGGCGTGGGACTGAGCGGCGTAGCGGTCGACGTCAGCGCGGCTGAAGCCCTCGAGGGTGGCGATCAGGTCGGCGCCGATGCCCTGCGGGACGAAGCCGGTCTTGAGCGCGGTGTCGGGGTCCTGCGCCCAGGCGCCGCCGTCGCTGCCCATGGGCGCCTTGCTCATCGACTCGACACCACCGGCGAGGATGAGGTCCTCGAACCCGCCGCGTACGCGGGAGGCGGCCTGGTTCACGGCCTCCAGGCCGGAGGCGCAGAAGCGGTTGAGCTGCACCCCGGCGGTCGTCTCGGGGAGACCGGCCTTGATGGCGGCGGTCTTGGCGATGTCACCGCCCTGCTCGCCGACAGGGGTGACGACACCGAGGACGACGTCGTCGATCCGCTCGGGGTCGAGGTTGGGGTTCCGCTTGCGCGCCTCGTCGATCAGGCCGACCACCAGGTCGATCGGCTTGACCTCGTGGAGCGCTCCGGTCTTCTTACCCTTCCCGCGCGGCGTGCGCAGGTGGTCATAGATGAATGCTTCAGCCATGCGCCGATTGTGACACTAAAACTGTCACAGTCAACAGGGTGTGGCCCAAACCTTCACGAGAGATTGCGGGAGATCGTCCGATTCACCGCGTCCTGGAAGCTCACCACGATGGCCTCGGTGGTCAGCTGGCGCAGCCGCGGGAGCACCTCCTCGAGGTGCTTGGCCTCCTCGGGGCTGTGGTGGGTGCGCCGGAACGGGTCGACCACCTGGTCGCGCAGGATCGTGTTGAGCTCGGCCGCGAGGTCCGCCATGAGGCGTGAGGTCGCTGCGTACGCCGCCGCCAGCGCGTCACGGGGCAGGCCCAGCGCGATCAGCTCACGCCCGATCCGGGCCTGGATGTCCTCGGTCGGCTCGGTGGCCCAGGAGGTGATCATGGCGCGCTGCATCGCGAGATCCTCCCGCGTGATGTCGGCGGGGAGCCGTCCGAGGTAGCGCTCGATGGCCTGCAGCGTGAACCCGTGCTCCTGGAGCGCGGTGACCAGATCCAGGCGAGCGCGATGCTCTGGACCGTAGTAGGCCACCCGGCCGCGGCGGATCGGCGACGGGATCAACCCGAGGCTCGCGTAGTAGCGCGTCGTACGCACCGACAACCCCGTGGCGGTCGACAGCTCATCGATCGTCATCAGTTCCTCGGTCGTCTCCGTCATAGTCAGGGACCGTAGACCAAACGGTTGCGACTTCGCCAGTGTTACTGTCACAGTTGCTCCGTTGCCACCCGAGAATGCGGTCTGCGTCACAGACGTGAGGCACGATGAGTGCGACTGTCTACGAAGGAGTGTCATGCCCGAGAAGCCCACCATCTACGAAGCTGAGCACGAGGACTTCCGTGCCACCGCGAAGGCCTTCTTCGAGAAGGAGGTCGTGCCCTTCCACGACCAGTGGGAGAAGGACGGCATCGTCCCCCGCGAGCTGTGGAAGAAGGCCGGCGACACCGGACTGCTCTGCTTCGACGTCGAGGAGGAGTACGGCGGCCCCGGCATCAAGGACTTCCGGTTCAACTCGGTCCTTCACGAGGAGATGGCGAAGATCGGCGCCAGCGGGCCCGGCTTCTTCGTCCACACCGACATCATCGTCCCCTACATCTCCCACCTCGGCACCCCGGAGCAGAAGGCCCGGTGGCTGCCGGGCTGCGTCTCCGGCGACATCATCACCGCCGTCGCGATGACCGAGCCGGGCGCCGGCTCGGACCTCCAGGGCGTACGCACCACCGCGGTCGACAAGGGTGACCACTACCTCCTCAACGGCTCGAAGACGTTCATCTCCAACGGCATCAACGCCGACCTCGTCATCGTGGTCGCCAAGACCAACCCCGACGCCGGTGCCCACGGCATCTCGCTGCTCGTGGTCGAGCGCGGCATGGAGGGCTTCGAGCGCGGCCGCAACCTCGACAAGGTCGGTATGAAGGCGCAGGACACCGCCGAGCTCTCCTTCACCGACGTGGTCGTGCCGAAGGAGAACCTGCTCGGCGAGGAGGGCTCCGGCTTCGTCTCGCTGATGACCCTGCTGCCGCAGGAGCGCATCTCGGTCGCCTCGATCGCGGTCGCCGCGGTCGAGCAGGTCCTCGAGCTCTCGCTCGACTACGCCCGCACCCGCGAGGCCTTCGGCCGCCCCATCGGCCGCTTCCAGAACACCGCGTTCACGCTCGCCGAGATGGCCACCGAGGCCTACCTCGCCCGCCTCTTCCTCAACGACGCCGTCACCCAGCTCAACGCCGGCACCGCCGACACCGTCCTGGCCAGCATGGCGAAGTGGTGGACCACCGAGCTGCAGAAGAAGTTCGTCGACCAGGGCGTCCAGATCCACGGCGGCTACGGCTACATGATGGAGTACCCGATCGCCAAGGCATTCGTCGACAGCCGCATCCAGACCATCTACGGCGGCACCACCGAGGTCCAGAAGCTGATCATCAGCCGCCACCTCGGGCTGTAACCCCCGCCGGTCGAGCCCGCGAGCGCCAGCGAGCGGTGTCGAGACCAACACGGTCCCATCGAGCGCCGATAAGACTGTGTTGGTCTCGACACGCCTCCGCCTAGCGGCTCCGGCGGCTCGACCAGCGTTTTAGGAGAGTTCTCGGCTGCGTACGTAGGCGGCGCGGGTGGCCTCGAGGAAGGCCGCCCGCAGGCCGTTCTGCTCCAGCGCGCCGAGCGCAGCGGCGGTCGTGCCGCCCGGGGAGGTGACCTGCTCGCGGAGGATCGCGGGGTGGGTCCCGCTCTTGAGGAGCTCCGCGGACCCGGACAGCGTCTGGATGACGAGCGTGGTCGCGTCGTCCCTGGTCAGACCCAGGTGAACACCCGCCTCGATCCAGGCCTCGGCGACCATGAAGACGTACGCCGGGCCGGAGCCGCTGATCGCGGTGACGGCGTCGATCTGCGACTCGGGGACCGTGACGACCTTGCCGACGGCACCCATCAGGTCAGCCGCGGCCTCGATGGCTTCTGCCGTCGCCTTCGCGCCACCGGCGACCGCGGACATACCCTCGCCGACCAGGGCAGGCGTGTTGGGCATGACCCGCACGACCGAGACGCCGTCCGGCACGGCGGGCTCCATCGCGGAGGTCGGGACGCCGGCGGCCAGCGACACCACCGTGGCCCCCTGCCTCAGTGACGACGCGATCGACTCCAGCACCGGCACCACGCCGTAGGGCTTCACGCCCAGCACCACCACGTCGGCCTCGGCCACGGCCTCGGTGGCCGGCAGCGTACGGATCCCGTGCTTCTCGCGGAGCGCGGCGGCCTGTTCCTCGCGCGCCTCCACGACGATGACGCTCTCGGGAGCGTGACCGGCCTCGAGAAGTCCGGCGAGGACAGCCCCACCCATGTTGCCTGCACCGATGATCGCGATCGTCATGCTCGTCAGTCTGTCAGAGCGGACGACCTGCGGAGATACGGCCCCAAACGGCCCAAGCAACTGCTAGGTTGCGATACCCATAGCAGTAAATATGCCGCTGGTCATCGGGAGGCCGCATGCGCATCAGAGGTACGTCCCTGCTTGCTGTGATCGCCCTTGCGGTGACCGTGGCGATGGTGGGTCCGCCAGCGTCGGGCGATGACGTGGAGCGGCGGCTGCCGTCGCCTGAGTCCGAGGTCAACGTGACCGGCGAGCCGTTCACCGGGACCGCTCCGGACGGCACGGTGCAGGGGCTGATCGACGCCCACAGCCACATGTTCATGCAGGACGGGATCGGTGGCGCGGCCGTCTGCGGGAAGGCGTGGTCGGCCGCGGGGATCGCGGACGCGCTCAAGGACTGCCCGTCCCACGGGATCGCCGGGGAGACCGCGCTGCTGGAGAACCTGACCCGCTCGGGCAGCCCGCTGGGGTTCCACGACACCACCGGCTGGCCGTCGTTCGCCGACTGGCCGGCCTACGACTCGCTGACCCACCAGCAGATGTACTACCGCTGGGTCGAGCGCGCCTGGCGCGGCGGACAGCGGATCCTGGTGGTGCAGCTGACCAGCAACAAGGCGCTGTGCGCGATCAACCCCGGCACCCACCAGTCCTGCGACGAGATGACCGCGGTGCGGAGGCAGGCCCGGGATGCGTACGACACCCAGGCCTTCATCGACGCGCAGTACGGCGGCGAGGGTCGCGGGTGGTACCGGATCGTCACCGACGCCGAGCAGGCGCGCGAGGTGATCGAGGACGGCAAGCTCGCCGTCGTGCTCGGCATGGAGACCTCTGAGCCGTTCGGCTGCTCCCAGAAGCTGCGGCTGCCCTCGTGCACCCGCGCCAACATCGACGCGGGGCTCGACGAGCTGAAGTCGCTCGGGGTCTCGTCGATGTTCCTGTGCCACAAGTTCGACAACGCACTGTGCGGGGTCCGCTACGACAAGGGCACCACCGGGCTGCTGATCAACGCCGGGCAGTTCCTCACCACCGGGACGTTCTGGACGCCGAAGGCCTGCGACCCCGGCCAGCCGCACGACAACAACCCACGCCTGGTCGACCGTCCCGCCGAGCTCGCTTGGCTGCCGCAGCCGCCGATCTATCCGGAGGGCACCGTCTGCAACCCCCACGGCCTCTCCGCCCTCGGCGAATACGCCCTGCGCGGGCTGATCAAGCGCGGCATGATGGTCGAGGTCGACCACATGAGCGCCAAGGCCGCCGGTCGCACCCTCGACATCCTCGAGGAGACCGACTACCCCGGCGCCCTCGCCAGCCACTCCTGGATGGACGAGCGCTACCTCGACCGGCTCTACGCGCTCGGCGGCTTCTCGACGATCTACGGTCACAGCACCGACCAGTTCCTGGCCGAGTACGCCCGCACCGCACCCGTCCGCGACCGCTACGGCGCCGGCATCGGGTTCGGCTTCGACATGAACGGCTTCGGCGGTACGCCTGGCCCGGCGAAGACGCGCGTCACCTACCCGTTCCAGACCTTCGACGGCGGCTCCGTCGTCGATCGGCAGGTCACCGGCCAGCGGGTCTGGGACTACAACACCGACGGCGTCGCCCACTACGGAATGATCCCCGACTACCTCGAGGACCTCCGCCTCACCGGCGGACAGGACGTCATCGACGACATCGTCCGCGGCTCGGAGTCCTACCTGCGTACGTGGGCGGGGGCTCAGGCCGCCGCCGACTGAGTCGGCTCGTTCTGACTCCGCGAGGGTGGCGGTTCAGTCGTCGTTTCTCGTACGTCTCAGCCAGCCGCCGCCGAACAGGGCCCAGACGACGAGCACGGGCTGGAAGAACAGCCGGACCAGCCGCTTGCTGTCTGTGTCGAGACCGAACGCGTCGACGCCTTCTACATATTGCGCGATGTTGCCGGGGAAGATCGCCACGAAGAACGCGGCAAGCAGCGCTCCGACGAGTCGGCGCTTGCTCGGCAGCAGGACGAACGCCAGCCCGAGCCCGATCTCGACGACGCCCGAGCCGACCACCGTCAGGTCCTCATCGACCGGGAACCAGTCGGGCACCTGCGCTCGGAACTCTTGTCGCTGGGTGGTCAGGTGCGCCACTCCGGCGCCCACCATGATCACGCCCAGCAGGATGCGCGCTGTAGTCCGCGCGGTCGAGGTCATCGCACCACTGTAGGAGAACGCGCAGGAGCTCGACGGGGTCGACCACTGCTGGTCGACCCCGTCGAGGCTTCACTTCAGAAGAGGTTCTCCACCAGCGGGGTCGGGGAGCCGAAGCGGTGGGCGGTGATCGAGACGGCCTGCTCGTGCAGGAAGGTGAGCAGCTCGACCCGGCCGGCCTCGACGACGGGCTGGGCGTAGAGCGCAACATCGACGCGCCCCTGGCTCGCCTCGGCGAAGGTTTCGCGAGACCCACCCAGGAGACGTACGCGGCTGGGCGCGTGCGGACCGGAGAGGAACGCCGCCCACGCAGCCTCGTCCTCGACGACGTACGTCGCACCGGTCGCGCGCACCAGCGAGGCGGTCTCCTCATCGAGCGCCGTGGCGACGGATACCGTCACCGGAGCGCCCGCAGCGACACCGGCGGCGAGGACCCGCAGGAGGTGAACGAGTGGCCCACCTTCGTACCGAATCGTCACCGGCACCGGCGAGTAGCGCAGCACGTTGACCTCGGCGGTCAGTCGCGAGACGTCCCGGGCGGCACCGAACTCGCGCTCCCAGGCGAGAGCGTCCGATCCGGCCCCGCGCTTGAGCAGCTCGATCTCGTCCAGCTGCAGCCGGGCGGCCCAGTCGACGAGCGACCGTACGGCAGGAGCCGGCGTCGCGAGCTCGGTGGCGGGAGCCGACACCCAGTCGCTGAGGCCGACCAGGTAGTTGGGCCCGCCGGCCTTCGTCCCGGCGCCCACTGCCGACTTCTTCCAGCCGCCGAACGGCTGACGGCGCACGATCGCGCCGGTGATGCCGCGGTTGACGTAGGCGTTGCCCGCCTCGACGGAGTCGAGCCAGTGCGAGATCTCGGCGCGGTCGAGGCTGTGGATGCCGGCGGTGAGGCCGTAGTCCACCTCGTTCTGGATCTCGAGAGCCTCGTCGAGCGAGGAGGCCGAGATCAGGCCGAGGACGGGACCGAAGTACTCGGTCAGGTGGAACTCGGAGCCACGCTTGACTCCGGTCTTCACACCTGGCGACCAGAGCCGGCCGGTGTCATCGAGCTGGCGCGGCTTCACGAGCCACGTCTCGCCCGGGGCGAGCGTCGTCAGTGCCTTGAGCAGCTTGCCGGAGGCGGGCTCGATGACCGGGCCGACCTGAACCGTCGGGTCCGTCGGATAGCCCACGCGAAGCGAGGTCACCGCGTCGATCAGCTGGTCGCGGAAGCGGCGCGAGGTCGCGACCGAGCCGACCAGGATGCCCAGCGACGCGGCCGAGCACTTCTGCCCGGCGTGGCCGAAGGCGGAGTAGACGAGGTCCTTGACGGCCAGGTCGAGGTCGGCGTCCGGCGTGACCACCAGCGAGTTCTTGCCGGAGGTCTCGGCCAGCAGCGGCAGGTCCGGGCGGAACGAGCGGAACAGCTCGGCCGTGTCGAACGCGCCGGTCAGCACCAGCCGGTCGACCAGCGGCGAGGCGATCAGCGCGCGACCGACCTCGTTCTCCGGCACGTGGACCAGTCGGAGCACCTCCTTCGGCACCCCCGCGGCCCACAGCGTCTCGACCAGCACCGAGCCGCAGCGCTGCGCCTGCGGAGCCGGCTTGATCACCACGGCCGACCCGGCCGCGAGCGCCGCCGCGACACCACCGGTCGGGATGGCCAGCGGGAAGTTCCACGGCGGGGTGACGAGCGTCAGCCGCACCGGCACCGCGCGGGCGCCGTCGACCGTGTCGAGCTCCTCCGCCAGGCCCGCGTAGTAGTTGAGGAAGTCGATCGCCTCGGAGACCTCGGGATCACCCTGGTCGAGCGTCTTGCCACATTCGGAGGCACCGACCTCGAGCCACTCGGCCCGGCGCCGCTCGACCTCGACCGCGGCGGCCCGCAGCACGGCGGCCCGCTCGGCGCCGGTCTTGCGACCCCAGTCGGCCTGGGCGCCGACGGCACCCTCGAGCACCGACTCCACTGCCTCCACCGAGGTCAGCGTGTGGTCGGCGACGAGCTGGTCGCCCAGCGTCGAGGAGCCCACCCGGGCGATGATCGCCTTGCCCCACTCCCGGTTGCCGGGCAGGTGCGGGTCGGTGTCGGGGGTGTTCTCGAACATGGTCTGGACGTCGTCCGCGATCGGCGAGCGGCGGTCCTGGATCCGGTTGGGCGCCGGCACGGACTCGTCGACAGCCGCGAGGGAGCGTACGAACCGCTCCTTCTCGCGCTTGTAGAGTGCCTCGGAGGAGTTGAGGTCGAAGACGGCCGACATGAAGTTCTCGGTGCTCGCACCCTCCTCGAGGCGACGCACGAGGTAGGCGATCGCGACGTCGAAGTCCTTCGGGTGCACGACCGGCACGTAGAGCAGCAGGCCGCCCACGGTCTGGCGGACCGCCTCGGCCTGGCCCTCGGCCATACCCAGCAGCATCTCGAACTCGACCGAGTCGCGAACCCCGCGCTGACCAGCCAGGATCCAGGCGTACGCCACATCGAACAGGTTGTGACCGGCGACGCCGACGCGCACGTTGGCCATCCGCTCGGGCGTCAGCGCCCAGGACAGCACCCGCTTGTAGTTGGTGTCGGAGTCCTGCTTGGTCGACCAGGTCGCGACCGGCCAGCCGTGCAGCGACGCCTCGACGTGCTCCATCGGCAGGTTGGCGCCCTTGACCAGTCGCACCTTGATCGCCGCGCCCCCTCGCGCACGCCGAGCAGCCGACCAATCCTGGAGCCGCATCATCGCCGACATGGCGTCGGGCAGGTAGGCCTGCAGGACGATGCCCGCCTCCAGGTCGGCCAGCTCGGGCCGGTCGAGGAGCCGCGTGAAGACGTCGATGGTCATGTCGAGGTCGCGGTACTCCTCCATGTCCAGGTTGATGAACTTCTTCGTCCCGGCGGCCGAGGACGTCGCCGCGTAGGTGTAGAGCGGGAGGAGCCGCTCGACCACGTGCGCCACCGCTTCGTCGTACGCCCAGACCGCGTGCGGCGCGACCGGCGAGGAGACCTTCACCGAGACGTAGTCGACGTCGTCGCGCGCGAGCAGCTTGCGGATCCCGGCCAGACGCCGGTCGGCCTCCTTCTGCCCGAGGACGGCCTCGCCGAGGAGGTTGATGTTGAGGTTCACGCCGCGCTCGCGAATCCGCTCGATCTGCTGGCCGAGCCGAGCGTCGGAGGCGTCGATCAGTAGGTGACCCACCATCTGCCGCAGCGCACGGCGCGCCACCGGAATGACGAACCACGGCGCGACCAGCGACATCAGCGCGCCGAGCTTCACGCCCAGCTTCAGGTGCCAGGGCAGGAACGACGGTACGTTGCCGGCCAGCTCACGGAGGCTCGCCGCGGCCACGCGTACGTCCTCTGGCCGGATCACCCGGTCGACGAAGCCGACGGTGAAGTCGAGTCCGGCGGGATCCTTGAGGACATCGGCGAGGCGCTGGGCGGCCGGGGCGGCGGGCTTGGTCGAAGCCTTCGCCAGCCAGCCGCGAACGAGGTGGTCGACCTCGGAGATGAGCGCGTCATTGGTGGTCATAGTGCGAGTATGCGACCAGAGTCACGTAAGATAAAGCGATGTTTCCTGGAGATCATTCGTAAGAGAAACTGAACTATCTGTCTCGGGCTCCGCTTCGACCGAAGGATCTTGATGCTCGACGTCCGCCGCCTCCGACTGCTCGCCGAGCTCGCCGCGCGCGGGACCCTGGCCGAGGTCGCCGAGGCCCTCCATCAGAGCCCGTCATCGGTCTCCCAGCAGCTCGGCCAGCTCGAGCGGGAGGTCGGCGTGCCGCTGCTGCGCAAGGCCGGCCGGCGGGTCCAGCTCACTGCGGCGGCCGAGGTCCTCGTCGAGCACACGACCGAGATCCTGGCGCGGCTCGAGGCGGCCGAGGCGGCGGTCACCTCGCTCGGCGACGAGACCGCCGGCACCGTCCGGGTCGCCGTCTTCCAGTCCGTGGCTCTCGCCTATATGCCGCAGGCTCTCGCCGACCTGACCCGGCGCCATCCGCGATTGCGGGTCATGCTCTCCCAACGCGCGCCGGAACAGGCGCTCAACGACCTCGCCCTGCGCGAGCTCGACCTGGTGGTCGCCGAGCACTATCCCGACCACGGCGCACCACACTTCGACGGTCTCGACCGGCAGCCGCTGACCACCGACCGGCTCCGGCTCGCGGTCCCGCCCGAAGGCTCCGGAGAGATCTGGGACGGCATCACCTCGCTGGCCGAAGCCGGCCGCGTCCCGTGGGCGATGGAGCCGCCGGGCACGGCGTCGCGCCACTGGATCGAGGAGCAGTGCCGCCGGGCAGGCTTCGAGCCCGAGGTCCGCTACGAGACCGACGACGTCGAGGCCCACGTCGCGCTCGTCGAGTCCGGCAACGCCGTCGCCCTCCTCTCCGACCTGATGCGCGTACGCCATCGGACGGCCGTGCGGCTCATCGATCTGCCGGGTTCGCCACGGCGTACGGTCTTCACCGCGACCCGGACCGCGATCGCCGACTCCCCGGGGATCATCGCGTGCCGTGCCGCGCTGGGTCGCGTCGTACCGGCGGACCTGACCCTGCCCGGCTGAGCTCGATCAGCCGAGGAGCTCCTCGAGCGGCTGGTCGTGGTCGATCGAGAGCCCGTACGCCGTCGTGCGGGTGTCGATCATGGCCAGGACGGCCTCGGTGACGACCGAGGTCAGATGCTCGGCGTCGGGGATGCCCTCGCCGAGGTGGACCCAGCGGCGTACGGCACCGAAGACCATTCCGATCAGGCCGTAGATCAGCGGGTCGACGGCCTTCTTGTCGATCTCGGAGACCTCCACGCCGGTCAGCTCGAACGCGGCCAGGATCAGCTCCTTGATCCGCTCCGCGATCCGGTCGAGGCCCTGCTGCAGCGGACCGGTGCCGTTCGGCGCGGTGTCGACATCGGCCACCTGGTGCAGGAGCGGGTGCTCGAGCGCCCAGTTGACGTACGCCCCCACGGTGCGGGAGATGATCTGCCGGATCGATCCGGTCAGCTCCATCGCCGGGAAGAGCTTGGCCCAGAGACCGTCGAGGATGTCGGCCTGGATGGCGAGGTCGAGCTCACGCCGGTCGGCGAAATGGCGGTAGACCACCGAGCGGGAGAGTCCCGCGGCCTGGCCGATCGCCTGCAGGCTGACGTTGACGCCGTCGGTCTCGATCAGACCGATCGCGGCATCGACGATGCGCTTTCGTCGGTCGTCGTTGTGACGCTTCCAGCGAACTGCCCTGCCATCCATGGTGGGACCATCGTAGTCCCACGTACTTCACGCCGGGACCGGAACGCTTGTCACAGTAATCACAGACCCGGCGCCGAGGACACCTCAGGCGAACCGGATCACGCCGTCGGCGACCGGAGACCCGAGCGCCTTCATGTCCACGAGATAGTTCTGCTTCGCGGTCCACGGCGCCCGGTCGCCGGCCTTCGGCATGAGGTCCAGCGAGCGCTGGATGTAACCGGAGGCCAGGTCCATGAACGGCCGCTCCTCGACGCTCGGGTCGCGGGTGACCGCGGCGACGTCATAGCCGTTCTCCCCCATGAAGTCGAGCAGCCGGATCACGTAGTCGGTGACCAGGTCGGCCTTGAGCGTCCAGGAGGCGTTGGTGTAGCCGATGGTGTAGGCGAAGTTCGGGATCCCGGTGATCATCAGGCCCTTGTAGGCCATCTGCTCGGGCAGGCTGACCGGCTCACCGTCGACGGTGTAGTCGAGGCCGCCGAAGAGCCTGAGGTTGAGGCCGGTGGCGGAGATGACGATGTCGGCCTCGAGCGTCTCGCCCGACTCGAGCTCGATGCCCTTCGGCACGAACGTCTTGATCCGGTCGGTCACCACCGCGGCGTACCCCTCGCGGATCGACTTCATCATGTCGCCGTCAGGGACGAAGCAGATGCGCTGGTCCCACGGGTTGTAGGGCGGGTTGAAGTGCTTGTCGACGTACGCGATCGCCTCGTCCTTGGTCATGCCGGGACGGCCGCCGCGGGCGGTGAGGCCGTTGATCCACTGGTCGCGGATGACCTTCTTGACGACGCCGGGGGCTCGTCGGGCGATCTGGTAGGTCCCGACGGTGAGGGCGATGTTCTCCCAGCGAACGGCCCCGTGGCCGATCTTCTCGCGCACGCGCTTGAAGGGCAGCTTGCCGAGCAGCTTGAACGGCGCCGTCTTCAGCAGCGAGGCGATCGCGTCCTGACCCGGGCGGGAGAGGATGTACGTCGGCGTGCGCTGCAACATCGTCACCTTCTCGGCCCGGTCGCTGCCCTCGCCTGCCAGGTTGGGCAGGAGGGTGACGGCGGTCGCGCCCGAGCCGATGATGACGACCTTCTTGCCCGCGTAGTCGAGGTCCTCGGGCCAGTGCTGCGGGTGGACGAAGGTGCCCTCGTAGTCGTCGAGACCGGCGAACTCCGGCTGGTAGCCGTTGGCGTAGTCGTAGTAGCCCGAGCAGTTCCACAGGAAGCCGGCGGTGATCTCGGTCGGCCCGTCGGAGGTCTCGACGGAGACCGTCCACTGCTTGTCCTCGGTGCTCCACGCGGCACCGGTGACCTTGTGGCCGTAGTGGATCAGCTTGTCGACGCCGTAGTCCTTCGCCGTCTGGCGCAGGTAGTCACGGATCTGGTGACCGTCGGCGAGGGCCTGCGCGCTCTCCCACGGCCGCCACTTGAAGGCGAAGGTGAACATGTCGGAGTCGGACCGGATGCCCGGATAGCGGAAGAGGTCCCACGTGCCGCCACTGGCATCACGCTGCTCGAGGATCGCGAGCGTCTTTCCAGGAAGGCGCTCACGGAGCTGTGCGGCCGCTCCGATGCCGGAGACGCCGGCACCGATGATCAGTACGTCGACATGCATGCGGGCCAGGTTACCCGGGAGTACGTGTTTGCGACACCCTGTCCCGCAAACTTTTGCAAGCATTTTGGATCTCCACCGCTGATCAACGGCACGCAAACAATCGCCACCCGGGCGCCACAACCGTGCTTGCAGTCACTACGCTGCGATCTGCAGCTGTGGGGGCGGCGAAGCATCCACAGCGATTTCGGGGTCACTCACCCATCGCTTTCGGTGGCTGAGGCTGCATGCGGACCGCATGGTGCGGTCAGATGGTCTTCGAAAGGTTTTCGAGTGTTGAGTTTCGTACGCGCCGGCGCGATCGTCGCCGGCGTCACCCTTGCCGGGCTCTCAGCCGCCCCGGCGTTCGCGACCGACCCGGCCGGCAACAACGGCACCGTCAAGATCGAGGAGTACCTCGCTCCCGACGACGCGCCCGACACCACGCCGGAGAACGACCCCCACCAGGGATGCAAGTTCGACATCGAGTGGTACGGCTTCGACGAGGGCGTCGACATCGTCTCGAAGGTCTCCTTCGAGCTGCAGGCGCCGACCCTCGACGGCGAGCTCGACGTCGACGGTGAGCTCGAGGTCTTCGTCGGCGACGACGCCGCCTCCGGCGCGGGCACCGACGACGGCTTCGACGGCCGCGAGACCTACACCCTCCACTCGACCGGTGTCGCGCACGCCCAGCAGGGCTACCACGTGAAGGTCACCGTCCACACCCCGGGCAGCAAGGGCAACGACACCAAGTCCAAGGTCTTCTGGTTCGAGAACTGCGACGAGGCGACCGAGTCCCCCTCGCCGTCCCCCTCCGAGTCTCCCTCCGAGTCGCCTTCGGAGACCCCGTCCGAGACCCCGTCCGAGGAGCCTTCCGAGACGCCGACCGAGGCCACCCCGGTCTCCGACGAGACCGAGCCCGCTGACGAGGAGTCCTCCGAGGCGCCGGTCACCGACTCCGACGTCCCGACCAACATCGACGCCGGCCTCGCCGGTGAGAGCGACTCCGCCGTACCCGCGATGTGGCCGCTGCTGGCCATGCTCGCCGGCGCTGCCGCTGCCGGCACCGCGCTCGTCGTGGTCCTGCGTCGCCGCGCTGCCGCTCTGGTCCACAAGGACTGAGCCAACCCGCGTCACCTAGAACGGCGCGGCGTATGACCTTCGGGTCGTACGCCGCGCCGTTTCTCGTTGGCGACCGCGTTGGTCTCGACACCGGCTCGACCGACGAGACAACCGCTGGTCGAGCCGCCGTAGCCGCTAGGCGGAGGCGTGTCGAGACCAACACGGTTCCCTTCGCGTCAGCCCTGGAACGCGGCACCCTTCTCGATCAGCGCGTCGGCGTCCTCGATGCCCCAGGCGGCGAGGGCCTCGCGGGTGTGCTGACCAGCGCTGGCGGCCGGTCCCGCACCCAAGGTGGAGGTGGTGCGGCTGAACCGCGGAGCGGGGGCGGGCTGGGTGACGCCGTGGTGGGTGACGTACGTCTGGCGGGCCTGCAGGTGCGGATGCGTAGCGGCCTCGGAGGGGGTGAGGACGGGGGCGACGCAGGCGTCGGTGCCCTCGAAGAGCTCGGCCCACTCGGCCATCGTCTTGGACCCGAAGGTCTTGGCGAAGAGGTCGCGCATCTCGTCGTAGCGCTCCATCTCGTACTGACCCGGGCAGACCCCGTCGAGCCCGAGCCGGGTGACCATCTCGGCGAAGAACTTGCCCTCCAGCGCACCGACCGCGACCTGCCGGCCGTCGGAGGTGTCGTAGAGCGCGTAGAACGGCATCGCGCCGTCGAGCAGGTTGCTCTGCCGCTGCTCGTGCCAGGTGCCGGAGGCGAGCATCCCCGAGATCATCGTGGCGAGGTGGGCGGTTCCGTCCACGATCGCGGCGTCGACGACCTGCCCCTGGCCGGTTGTCTTGGCCTCGACGAGCGCGGCCAGGATGCCCATCACCAAGTAGGTCGATCCGCCCCCGAAGTCGCCGAGCAGGTTGAGCGGGAAGTGCGGACGGTCCCGGTCCTGGCCGAGCCCGTTGAGCACGCCGGTGGTGGCGATGTAGGTGAGGTCGTGGCCGGCGGACTGGGCCAGCGGACCATCCTGTCCCCAGCCGGTCATCCGGCCGTAGACGAGGCGCGGGTTGCGCTCCAGACAGGTGTCAGGTCCCAGGCCGAGGCGGTCGGTGACGCCCGGGCGCAGCCCCTCGATGAGCACGTCGGCGGTCTCCACCAGGCGCAGGACGGTCTCGACGGCGTCCGGGTTCTTGAGGTCCAGCGCGATGCTCGGGCGGCCGCGGGTGAGCAGGTCGCCAGCACCGCCGCCGAGCACGTTGCCGCCCGGCCGGTCGACCCGGATCACGTCCGCGCCCATGTCCGCGAGAAGCGTGCAGGCGTGCGGCCCCGGCCCGATCCCCGCCAGCTCGACGACCTTCACCCCGCGGAGGGGACCGGTGCCCTGGCCCAACGTCACTGATTCAGTCATGACGGCCATCCTTCCAAAGTCCAGCCTCCCAGAGTCCGGAACGCTCCGCCCGGCGTGACCTGATCGCGGAGCCGAGTCCGATACGCTCCGAGACACACTCGCCGGTGCACAGGAGCAGAGAAGTTGTCTCGGGAAATCCCCACGTCCCCCCAGTCCGCCCCCCAGGCCAGCTCTGTGAGCCCGCTGATGGCGAACGATCCCCGCGAGATGGGTCCGTACGTGCTCACCGGCCGCCTCGGCCACGGCGGCATGGGCGTCGTCTATCTGGGCGAGGACGCGCACGGGATGAAGGCGGCGGTGAAGGCGATCCTTCCCGAGCTCACCTCCGACCCGGGGTTCCGCGCGCGGTTCGAGCGGGAGATCCAGGCAGCCAAGAGGGTCGAGAGCCGGTTCACCGCGAAGGTGCTCGACGCCGACCCCGATGCCGAGCAGCCCTGGATGGCGAGCGAGTACGTCGCCGACCCGCCGCTCAACAAGCTGATCGGCTCCGGCCAGCGCCTGCCCGAGATCGACGTACGCCAACTGGTCGCCGGTGTCGCCGAGGCCCTCGCCGCGGTGCACGCTGCCGGGCTGGTCCACCGCGACATCAAGCCGGGCAACATCCTCTACGGCGCCACCGACCCGTGCGTGATCGACATGGGCATCGCCCGCTCCGTCGACGGCACCGCGCTGACCCAGACCGGCAAGGCGGTCGGCACCTACGGCTACCAGGCGCCCGAGCAGGTCCAGACCGGCACCTTCTCCAGCGCCGTCGACATCTGGGCACTGGGTCTGGTCGCCTTCGTCGCCGCCACCGGCCGCTGGCCGTTCAGTGGCGAGATCGGCTCGATGGGACATCTCCTCAAGGGCGAGTCGCCCAACCTGAGCCTCTGCCCGGTCTACCTGCGCCCGCTGGTCGCCGCCTGCCTGGCCGAGGACCCGACCGGACGCCCCTCCGCCGCGGACATCCTGGCTACCAACGGCGACTGGACCCTGCTGCCGGCCCCGGTCACCTCGGAGGAGGCGACCAGTGTCGGCACGCTGTCGCCGGCGCTCGCCACGGGCGGGATCGCGCGCGCCCCACACCCCGCCACGGCTTCTTCCGACACCGCCGACCTGCCGACGATGGCACCCACGTTCGCTGAGCCTGCCCAGCCGTCCCGCCGGCGCTGGAAGGTCGCGGTCCTGGCCGCGGCGGCCGTGGTCCTGGTCTCGGCCGGCGTGGCCGTCGCCGCCAACCCCAGCCTCCTGCCCGGCCAGGACGAGACGCCGAAGGTCGGCGAGGTGACGCCGTCTGCCGAGCCGACCACCGGCGAGAGCAGCACCGCGCCGACGACGCCGGTCGGCGGCTCGGTCGACACCGGGACGGATCCCGGGCTGAACGAGGAACCCGACGACGAGGGCGCGGAGGGCGACGGCGAGATCGCTCCCAGCAGCGGTACGGCCACTGGCGACACGGCGCCTTCTGAGTCACCGGACGCGAGCGCGCCGGCCCCCAGCGACCCGGCCACCGACCCGGCCACCGAGACCCCCACGGCCGAGCCGACCGAGACCGCGACGGCCGAGCCGACCGGGGATCCCGCCGAGGATCCGACCGCGACCGCGACTCCCTGACGGCTCGGTCAGCTCGTTCTGGAGGGCGGCTCGTAGGGGCCGGAGAGACCCCGGTCACATCGTGTCCGAGGTTGGATCGATCAAGGTGGCCGGGGGTCCCGTCACGCCGATAATCGAGCCTGGCGGGGTGTGCCGTCCCTTCTTCCCGAGCAACCGAAAGTTGAGCTGTGAGCGACACCGACGAGACCTTCAACGACTGGCAGCACCGCGAGGAGCTCGCGGAGACGATGATCCCGATCATCGGCAAGCTCTACCGCGAGAAGGATGTCACCATCCTGGTCCACAGCCGGTCGCTGGTGAGCAAGGCCGACATCTCGATCCTCAAGGCGCACCGCTTCGCGCGCCAGATCGAGGGCGAGGAGCTCTCGGTCACCGAGACGTTCCCGCTGCTCCAGGCAGTCGCGAAGCTCGACCTCGGTCCCTCGAAGATCGACCTGGGCCTGCTCGCGGTCCAGTACGCCGAGGACGAGCGTGGTCTCTCCGTCGACGACTTCGTCGCCGAGAAGCTGTCCGGCGCCACGGGCGAGAACAAGCTCGAGCGCAACGGCGGCCAGGACGTCGTGCTCTACGGCTTCGGCCGGATCGGCCGGCTCGTCGCCCGGCTCCTCGTCGAGAAGGCCGGCTCGCGCCACGGTCTGCGGCTGAAGGCCGTCGTCGTCCGCAAGGGCGGCGAGGACGACCTCATCAAGCGCGCCTCGCTGCTGCGTCGCGACTCGATCCACGGCCAGTTCGCCGGCACCATCACGGTGGACGAGAAGAACGGCGTGATCATCGCCAACGGCAACCCGATCCAGTTCATCTACTCCAACGACCCGACGACGGTCGATTACACGGCGTACGGCATCAAGGACGCCATCCTCATCGACAACACCGGCAAGTGGCGCGACCGCGAGGGCCTCTCGCAGCACCTGCGCCCGGGCGTCAAGAAGGTCCTGCTCACCGCGCCGGGCAAGGGCGACGTCCCCAACATCGTCCACGGTGTCAACCACCAGACCCTCACCGGCGACGAGTCCGTGATCTCCTGCGCCTCCTGCACGACCAACGCGATCGTGCCGCCGCTGAAGCTGATGGAGGACCGCTTCGGCATCGTCCGCGGTCACGTCGAGACGGTGCACTCGTTCACCAACGACCAGAACCTGCTGGACAACTACCACAAGGCCGACCGCCGTGGCCGCTCCGCACCGCTCAACCTGGTGCTCACCGAGACCGGTGCCGCCTCCGCCGTCGCCAAGGCGCTCCCGGACCTGAAGGCGAAGATCACCGGCAACTCGATCCGCATCCCCACCCCGGATGTCTCGATCGCGATCCTGTCGCTCTCGCTCAAGAGCGAGACCTCGAAGGAAGAGGTCGTCGACTACCTCCGCGAGGCCTCGCTCACCGGCGAGCTGCGTCGCCAGGTGGACTTCACCACCGCCCGCGACGCGGTCTCCTCCGACTTCATCGGCTCCCGCGCCGCCTCGATCGTCGACGGCAACGCGACCATCGTGGACGGCGACTCCGCCATCCTCTACGTCTGGTACGACAACGAGTTCGGCTACTCCTGCCAGGTCGTCCGCACCGTGCAGTCGATCTCCGGTGTCGAGTACCCGACCTTCCCGGCCCCGGCCACTGTCTGAGCCGCCTGAAGCGGAACAGCTCCTACGCTGCCCCGTCTCGTCCGATCTCCGGATGAGGCGGGGCATCTTGGTCCCAAGCCCGGAGGATGGCATCGGTGTCGGTCAGGCCGACCTGCGCCACGTCGCGCAGGACCGGGGCGGATCGGAGCCACATCTCGTACTCGAGCCGCTCCTTCTGTTTGTCGGCATCGACCCTGAGCCAGTCGACCTCACGCAACGGGCCGTTCGTCGGCGCACCCCAGACCGTCACGGCCGGCCCCCGCTCGAGGGGCAGCCAGGTCTCCTTCATCGGCTCGAACCAGTCGCCCGGCGGCTCCACCCGGAACGTACGTGGCGGCGTGCTGCGGTTCGCAGCCGGTGGTGCTCCTTCGTCGAAGGTGTGGCCGGTCACCTCCGCTCCGAACACCACCCAGCTGGCGACCGTCGCGACCAGCGGGAACCGGCCGCCGTCCAGGCAGCCCCAGCGGTCCAGCATCGAGGCGAGGAGGGGCGGCACGTACCAGTTGCGTCGCACGATCTCGGCCTGCTCCTCCCAGGTCTGTGAGAGGTTCAGCTTGCGATCGCGACCGAGCCTGACGATGAGCGGCCGGACCGCATCCAACGTCTGGTCCGTGCAGCGCGGCCGGGCCAACAGCTCGGCCAGCCTGCCGACGTCATAGACGATCGCACTGCCCGCCCTGTGCCCTCGGCCGGCGAGACCGGTGGTCAGGACTCTGTTCGCCTCGACCTTCCCGATCATGTGCAGCTCGCAGATCCGACGTATCGCCTCGCGCGTCGTGATTCGTGTAGTGCCCGCCATGCGCAGGGACGATATGAACCGATGTCGCCCCGCGCGAGCCGAAATCAAGATCCTGTGGAAAAGCCTGTGGAAACCGCCTGGGTGGCCTTCCACCGGAACCCCGGATCCGCTCCTTTTACAAGACGATGACGCTTTGTGAACCGTTCACAAGGTGTCATCGTCTTGTAAAAGGAACGCGCATCGAAGTTGGGCTCAGGAAACGGTCGCCGAGGTGTTCCTCAGCGGACCCTTGGTGGAACGGGCACTGGCACCTTCTTATTACTCATGAGTAGCATGCGTCCATGGCGTACGAATCCCTGCTCTCACCGATCACCATCGGGTCGCTCCCGCTGCGCAACCGCGTGGTGATGGGGTCGATGCACACCGGCCTCGAGGACCACGCGTGGGACATCCCGAAGCTGGCGGCCTACTTCGCCGAGCGGGCACGCGGCGGCACCGGGCTGATCATCACCGGCGGCTACGCCCCGAACAAGCGCGGCTGGCTGAAGCCGTTCGCGAGCGAGATGAGCTCCCGGTTGCACGCCGCCCAGCACCGCCGGGTCACCGGCGCGGTTCACGAGGAGGGCGGCGCGATCGCGATGCAGGTGCTGCACGCGGGTCGCTACGCCTACACGCCGTTCTCGGTCAGCGCCTCGGCCGTCCAGGCGCCGATCAACCCTTTCAAGCCCGCGGCCCTCTCCGACAAGGCTGTGGACGCGACCGTGAACGACTTCGCCAAGAGCATCTCGCTGGCGAAGAAGGCGGGCTACGACGCGGTCGAGATCATGGGGTCGGAGGGCTACCTGATCAACCAGTTCCTCGCCGAGCGGACCAACCAGCGCGAGGACCGCTGGGGTGGCACCGCGACCAACCGGATGCGGTTCCCGGTCGAGATCGTGCGGCGCTCGCGCGAGCTGGTCGGTGACGACTTCCCGATCATCTTCCGGCTCTCGATCCTCGACCTGGTCGAGGACGGCCAGACCTGGGAGGAGACGATCGAGCTCGCGTACGCGCTCCAGGACGCCGGGGTCTCGGTCTTCAACACCGGGATCGGCTGGCACGAGGCGCGGGTGCCCACCATCATCACCCAGGTCCCGCGTGGTGCGTGGCTCGACATGACCGCCCGCCTCAAGGCCGAGGTGTCGATCCCGGTCTGCGCCTCCAACCGGATCAACACCCCCGAGCTCGCCGACGGCGCGATCGCCGAGGGCAAGGCCGACCTGGTCTCGATGGCCCGGCCGCTGCTGGCCGACCCCGAGTTCGCCAAGAAGACCGCCGAGGGCCGCACCGACGAGATCAACACCTGCATCGCCTGCAACCAGGCCTGCCTGGACCACGCCTTCTCGAACAAGGCCGCCTCCTGCCTGGTCAACCCCCGCGCGGCGCGCGAGACGACGCTGGTGCTCAGGCCGACCAAGCTCAAGCAGACCGTGGCCGTCGTCGGCGCCGGACCGGCCGGCCTCGCCGCCGCCACCTCGGCCGCCGAGCGCGGCTTCGCGGTGACCCTGTTCGAGAAGTCCTCGCAGGTCGGAGGCCAGTTCCGCCTCGCGATGGCGGTGCCCGGCAAGGAGGACTTCAAGGACACGCTGCGCTACTTCACCCGGCGCCTGGAGGTGCTGGGCGTCGAGGTACGTCTCGACACCGAGGCCACCAGCGCGGACCTGGAGCCGTTCGACCACGTCATCGTCTCCACCGGCGTCACGCCGCGGCTCCCGCAGATCGCCGGCTCCGAGGACGACCGGGTCGTGACGTACGCCGACGTACTCGCCGGCCGGGTCGTCCCGGGCCGCCGCGTGGCCGTTATCGGCGCCGGCGGCATCGGTGTCGACGTGTCCGCCTGGCTGACCCACCAGCCGGAGACCCTCGAGGAGTGGAAGGCCCGGTGGGGCGTCGGTGACCCGGCGATCTTCCGCGGCGGTCTGACCAGACCGGTCCTGGAAGCACCGGCTCGCGAGGTGACCCTGCTGCAGCGCAAGTCCACCCCGATCGGCATCGGTCTCGGCAAGACCTCCGGCTGGGCCCACCGCGCCCACCTGAAGCAGGACGGCGTCAAGCAGGTCCGGGGTGCGACGTACGACAAGATCGAGGCCGGCGACGACTCCCTCACCCTCCACTACGCCGTCGACGGCGAGCCCCGCACGCTCGAGGTCGACCACGTGATCCTCTGCGCTGGGCAGGAGTCGGTGCGCGACCTGTGGACCGAGCGCGAGCACTGGCACCTGATCGGCGGGGCCGACGTGGCCGCCGAGCTCGACGCCAAGCGCGCGATCAGCCAGGGCACCGAGGTCGCCGCGGGCCTGTGACCCGATAGCCTCGGAATATGAGCGATCCCGACTGCCTGTTCTGCAACATCGTCGCGGGCAACATCCCCTCGACGAAGGTCTACGAGGACGAGGAGACGTACGCCTTCAGCGACATCGCCCCGGCGGCCGAAGGCCACACGGTGGTGGTGCCGAAGACGCACACCAAGGACGTCCTGGAGGCCGACCCGGCAGTCTTCGCCGCGACCGCCAAGACCGCCCAGGCGGTCGCGAAGCGGGCGGTCGACGTGCTCCAGGCGGACGGGGTCAACGTACTCAACAACTGCGGGCCGGCCGCGTGGCAGACGGTGTTCCACCTGCACTTCCACGTGATCCCGCGCTACACCGACAAGACCAAGGACTCGCTCACGCTCCCCTGGGTGCCGCACCCGGGCGACATGGACGCGATCAAGGCGATCGGCGAGAAGCTCGCCTTCTGATCAGCCCGTCGGGGCGCCTTCGGCGTGGGCGGCGACCATGTCGGCGTACCAGCCGAAGGAGCGTTTGGGCGTACGCACCCCGGCAGCGTCGACGTGCACCAGGCCGTACTTCCCGCCCACGCCGTCCTCCCAGTCCTTGCCGGTGAACGGTGCTTCCCAACCGTCACGGTCGAGCAGGGTGTAGGCGTAGAAGCCGCGTACGTCCACACCGCGCTCGATCGCAGCCGAGACCGCCTCCAGGTGTGCCTCGAGGTAGTCGATCCGGGCTTGGTCGTCGACCTCGCCATCGACCATCGGAGCGTCGTACGCAGCACCGCACTCGGTCACCACGATCGGCGGCATCGCGGCGCGATAGCGGGACCGGGTGATGATCAGCCACTCCCGCAGGGCGGTGGGCACCACGCCCCAGCCGGTGTCGGTGGCGGGGTAGCCGACGAGCGGCACCATCCGGAACGGGATGTCGTCACCCTCGGCGGAGGCGCCGATGCGCTGCGGCGCGAAGAAGTTGACCCCGTAGAAGTCGAGGGGTGAACGGATCACGGCCATGTCGCCCGGCATGGTGACCTCGTCGGCGAGACCGGCGATGTCACGGGGGTAGCGGCCCATCAGCATCGCCTCGAGAGGCACCGCGTTCCAGGCCAGGTCGATGAGCTTGGCCGCGCCGACGTCGGCGGGATCCTCCGAGAGCGGCCAGATCGGCTCGTGGTGGTTGGCGCACCCGACCGACTCGACACCGGCGGCGCGCAGCACCTGCACGCCGCGGCCGTGGGCGAGGAGCAGGTGGTGCATCGCCGCGACGACTCCCCAGCCCGCGCGGCGGCCGGGCGCGATCGTGCCGAGCCCGTAGCCGAGGTAGCCGGCCACGTTGGGGTCCTGGACCGGGACCCACTCCGGGACCCGGTCGCCGATCAGGTCCGCGACCGTCTCGGCGTAATCGCCGAACGCGTCGACCGTGGCGCGGTTGAGCCAGCCCCCGTCGGCGGCCAGCGTCTCCGGCAGCTCGCCGGCGTAGAGCGTGGCCGACGGGCGCAGACCGGCCTCGAGCAGCTCGTCGACCAGGCGGTCGTAACGAGCGCGGGCATCGGGATCGAAGGCACCGCGCCCACCCGGCTGAAGCTCACGCCAGGAGACCGCGAAGCGGTATCCCGGCGCACCGAGACGTTGAAGCAGCGCAACATCCTGCTCGCCCCCCGGCCGGGTGGCGTCTGCAGTGCCGAACACGAAGCCGGTCGGGAACTTGGGAAACGCCACGGCACAATCATGACTGTGACTGCCCAGATCCGCCGAGGAAACGCCCGATTCACGGAACGTCCGCCCGGCCTCCGGCCAGGAAAAATTACCTGGCACACCTACTCATTCGGTTCCCACTACGACCCCCAGCGCGTCGGCTTCGGCCCGATCGTGACCTACGACGAGCACCTGCTGGGCAACGGTGAGGGGTTCGAGACCCATCACCACGCCGGCGTCACGATCGTGACCTGGCCGCTGTCCGGCGAGGTGACCCATACCGACTCGACCGGCGCCACCGGCACCGTCGCGCCCGGCCAGGTCGGCGTCTTCACCACCGGCGACGGTGTCGACCACTCCGAGTTCGCCTCGGCCGCCGGCACCCGGTTCATCCAGGTCTGGATCGCTGGCAGCACCGGCGCCCCGGCGTACGCCGTCCACGACGTCGCCGCCGTCGAGGGCGAGTGGACCGAGGCGGTCCGCCTGGACCAGGGGACGCTGCGGGTCGGCCACGTCGGCACTGCCGGCCCTGCCGAGATCACCCTCCCGGAGGCCAGGCTCCGCCATCTCCACGTCGCCTCCGGCGCGCTCCTCCGCAGCGGGATGGCCGAGCCGCTCACCGCCGGCGACGCCTTCGAGGTGACCGCCGGCGACGACCTGCCGCCGGAGTTCACGATCAGCGCGGGCGTACCGACTGAGCTTCTGCTCTGGTGCTTCGACTAGCGCGCGGATGCGCGCGTTGACGCTTCTCATACCCAGTTTGGGGGATCGGCACGAGAACGCGGGGTGCAGTTCTTTACCTTGCGTGCAGGTTGGGCCGCGGGCCGGCTTCTCGAGGTATCTGGCCCCCTAGACATGCAAACGGGTTCAAAGGAGAGTCATGCTCAAGAAGCTTATGGGACAGGTCCCCACCATCGTCATCGCAGCGACCACCGCGGCGATCTTCGGCGGCGGGGGCGCGTACGCGGCCGCGCAGATCACCTCGGCCCAGATCGCCGACCAGACCATCCAGTCCCGCGACATCGCCGCGGCCGGCGTCGGCACCTCGGAGGTGCGTGACCAGTCCCTCGTGTCCGGCGACATCGCCGAGAACGGTGTCGGCACCTCGGAGATCCGCAACGGTTCGATCACCGGCGCCGACATCAACGACACCACCGAGAAGAGCCTCAAGGGCGCCAAGGGCGACCCCGGTGCACCTGGCGCACCCGGCGCGCCTGGCGCACCCGGCACCGACGGCGCGGATGGTGTCGTGGAGCCGATCTACTCGGCCAGCGCCCCCAAGGCCGTCACCAACGTCGGCGGTTCGTTCGGCAAGGCCCCGGACGTGCGCGCCACCGAGCTCGCCACCGTGAACCTCGCCGCCGGCAAGTACGTGCTGACCGCAGAGGGCTTCTTCATCAACAACCAAGCCACTTCCGGCGACACCCGGATGCAGCTCGCTGTGCGGGTCCAGGACGGCTCGAACGGCGGCTGGGGCCAGGACCTCGGCACCTGCTTCACCGGCGCGATCAGCACGCTGGCCAACCGTGAGTCGCACTGCTCGTCCACCCGCGTGGTCGAGCTGGACCAGGCCGCCGAGGTCAAGGTGTACGCCTTCGGCTACGCCGACGACCAGGGCAGCGCTGACAGCGGCGCTGTCGACGCCAAGTCGTTCGTGACGGTCCTGCCGGTTCAGTGACCTGATCCACCCTCGCCTGCCCGGCCTGTCCTCTGAGGAGGCGAGCCGGGCAGGCTGTTTCACCCAGCATCGACCGAGCTTCTTCGCCGGCCTTTCGACCAAGGCGGATAAAGCGCGGACAGGCCGGGAAGCGACGGATACAGTCCGCCATAGACTGCTGCTAAGTGTGGAGGATTGTGTGACGACGTTCCTGATCATCGGAGCCGTCGGGCTGGGCCTCCTGCTGGTGTCGCTGGTGATCGGCGACCTCCTCGACGGCTTCCTCGGCGGCCTGCTGGACTGGCTGGCGAGCGACTCCTATTCCACCGCCGCGCTGGCCGGATTCGTGTCGGCGTTCGGGTTCGGCGGTGCCATCGCCCACGGGCCGCTGGGCCTCGGCCTGCTGCCGTCCATCCTGACCGGCACCGTCGTCGGAGCGCTCTTCGCCTGGTTCGCACTGTGGCTGACTCGCCTGCTGAAGGATGACCAGACCGACGCGGCGCCCTCGGGGGAGGCCGCCGTCGGCCTGGACGCTGCCGTGATCACCACGATCCCGGCAGACGGGTTCGGCGTGGTACGGGTCGCCCTCGGGGGCCACACGGTGACCTACAACGCCAAGGCACCCGACACCGACGAGACGATCACGCCCGGCACCGCCGTGCACGTCACCGGAGTCCTCTCACCGACGGCAGTCACCGTCGCGCCGACCTGGCGCGAGATCACCTCCTGACCTGAAGGGGTCCTCATGGAACTGCTGGTGCCGATCGCCGGCCTTGTCGTACTTCTCATCCTGCTTCTGCTGCTGGTCACCAGCCGCTACAAGGTCGCCGGTCCCAACCAGGCGTTCATCGTCACCGGCCGCAAGGGCAAGGCGGTGCTCAACCCCGAGACCGGCCAGCTCACCACCGACCTGTCAGGCCAGAAGGTCGTGCTCGGTGGCGGCGTCTTCGTGGTGCCGTTCGTCCAGAAGCTGGCGACCATGGACCTCTCCTCGCGCCGGATCTCGGTCCAGATCCGCGGCGCGGTCTCCGGACAGGGCATCAAGCTCAACCTCGAGGGTGTCGCGATCGTGAAGGTGGGCGGCAACGCCGATCAGATCCGGCTGTCCGCACAGCGGTTCCTCTCCCAGCAGGAGGAGATCGAGCCGTTCACGCAGGAGGTGCTCGCCGGTGCGCTGCGCTCGATCGTCGGTGGCCTGACCGTCGAGCAGATCATTCGTGACCGGGCCGCGTTCGCCCAGCGGGTCGCCGACGAGTCCGAGTCGTCGCTCACCGGCCAGGGCCTGATCCTGGACACCTTCCAGATCCAGGACGTCACCGACGACGGCTCCTACCTCGCCAACCTGGGCCGCCCCGAGGCCGCCCGCATCACCCAGGCCGCCTCGATCGCGGAGGCCGAGGCCCGTCGTGCGGCCGAGCAGGCCCGGATCAAGGCCGAGGAGGAGATCGCGGTCGCCCAGCGCGCGCTCGCGCTCAAGCAGGCCGAGATCAAGGCCGAGACCGACGCGGCCACCGCCAACGCCGCCGCCTCCGGCCCGCTGGCCCAGGCCGACCGCGACCAGGCCATCCTCACCGAGCAGGAGAAGGTCGCCGTACGCCAGGCGGCGCTGACCGAGCGACAGCTCGAGACGCAGGTGCGCAAGCCCGCCGACGCGGAGCGCTACCGCGTCGAGCAGGAGGCCGAGGGTCGCCGCAGCGCCGAGATCGCCGCCGCGGAGGCCCGCAAGGCGTCGACCATCGCCGCTGCCGAGGCCGACGCCGAGCAGGCCCGACTCTCCGGCGAGGCCGAGAAGGCCCGCCGTGCCGCTCTGGCTGAGGCGGAGGCCATCGAGGGCGCCCGGCGCGGTGACGCGCAGAAGTCGCTGCGTCTGGCCGGCGCCGAGGCCACCCGGGCCGAGGGTGAGGCGAGCGCTGCCGCCACCCTGGCCGTCGGTCACGCCGAGGCCGAGGCGATGGACAAGCGCGCCGCGGCGTTCGCGTCCTACAACGACGCCGCTGTGCTGCAGATGCTCATCGAGGTCCTGCCGCAGGTCGCCAGGGAGGTCGCCGCGCCGATCAGCGCCATCGACAACCTCACCGTGCTCTCCACCGAGGGGGCCGGCGCCATCCCGAAGCAGGTCAACGACAACGTCATCCAGACCCTCAACATGCTCAAGACCACGACCGGCGTCGACCTCGGCGCGATGCTCCGCAAGGCCGCCGACTCGACCTCGGCGAACGGCACCGTGGAGATCCCGGCCGGGCAGTGACCGATCCACACGTTGCTAACACCCGGTCACAGATCCGGTAGAAAAGCGACATAGACGTGACAGCCAGGAACAAGTCTGGTTATGTATCCACGTCGACGTAGGGAGGGAGCACTCCAAACCTCGACCGGGCCTCGCGGCCGAAAGGCCGCCAGGCTCGCCCCTCGAGCTTCTCTACTGTTCCCCCCGTCGGTAGAGAAGCACCGAGGGAAATTGAATGTGGCCCGGCCTAACGGCCGGGCCACATCTCATTTGGCCGGTCCTCAGCGCTCGTTGACCATCCGCAGGAACGCCTCGACGAGCGGGCCCGAGGTGGCGGCGCCGTTCTCGCCCTCGTCGACGTAGACGGCCACGGCCAGGTCGCCCTGCGCCGCGATCATCCAGGTGTGCGTGAGGCGCTTGCCGTTGCGGTCGAACTCGGCCGTGCCGGTCTTGGCGATCACCGGCTTGCCCGGCACATCGGCCAGGCCGCTGCCGGTGCCGTCGGTGACCACACCCCGGAAGATCGTACGCAGCTGCTCGGCCTCGTCGGCCGCGAGCGGCTCGACGCCCGACGGCTTGGCGACCTGGCCCTCGACGAGGGTCGGGACCACGGTGTGACCGGCCTGGATGGAGCCGATGACGGCGGCCATCACGAGCGGCGAGGCGAGCACCTTGCCCTGCCCGATCAGGTCGGCGGCGTGCTCGGTCTCGCCCGCGGGCTCGGGGATCTGGCCGAAGTAGGAGGTGAAGCCGGCGTCGCGGTCGATGCCGAAGCCCAGCGAGGCGGCGGCCGAGGCGATCTCGGCGTGGCCGACCTCGCCGGCCGCGCCGACCATGGCGGTGTTGCAGGACTCGGCGACGGCGTGGGCGAGGGTGATCTCGCCGAGGGCCGACTTCGGGTACCAGGAGTCGTTCTTGAAGGTCTTGCCGTCGATGGTGGCCTTGGCCGGACACGTGACCTGGCTCTTGGCGTTGAGCCCCTTGCGCAGCAGGGCCAGCGTGGTCGCGGCCTTGAAGGTCGAGCCCGGAGCCGCCTGGCCGTAGGTGGCCAGGTTCATCTTGTTGTCCTCGCCGTTGGCGGCAACCAGCAAGGCACCGTCGCTGGGCCGGATCGCGACCAGGGCGCTCTCGGGCTTGACGCGCTTCAGGATCTTCTCGGCGTTCTTCTGCAGCCGCTCGTCGAGGGTGACGGTCAACGACTTCCCGTCGATCGGGTCGGTGCTGTAGAGCCGCTTGAGGACCTCGCCCTCGTCGCCGAGCACCGCGACCTGCAGCCCGGGCTTCCCGCGCAACTGCTCGTCGTAGCGCGCCTGCAACCCGGAGAGACCGGCGAGATCACCCGGGAGGTAGGTTCCGGGCTTCTTCTTCATCATCTCCGACGTGACCTCACCGACGATGCCGACGACCGGCGAGGCGAACTCCTTGGTCGGGCCGAGCGGGAGGGTCCGGTTGAGCATCGCGGCGCCCTTGATCTTGGCGATCTTCGCGGCCTTGGCCTTCGTCATCATCGGCTTGCGGATCGAGAGCGCCTCGACGAACGCCTTGTCACCGGCCGCCTTGACGCGCTTGGCGTAGCGCTTCGGGTTGACCCCGACGATCGCGGCGACGTCGCGGGCGGCCGCGGGAGCCGCCACCGGGTCGATCAGGGTCTTGTCGATGCCGACCGTGACGACCGGCCGATCCGCGACCAGGGTCGCTCCGGACGTACTCAGGATCTCGCCGCGCTGCTGTTGGACGGTCTCGACGTGGAGGCTGCGTCCTTCGGCGAGCGTCGGGGCGACGACCGTCGGCTCCCAGACGAACTCCCACGTGTCGTCGGTCTTGCGGAGCTCGACCTCCGACTCGTAGGTCCACCGACCGCCCGGCAGTCCCCACGCCCAGGTGAGCGTCGACTTCGCGCTGTCGGTGCCGTGGCCGGAGAAGACCGGCTTGGTCGCGGACACGTCGGGCGCGCCCAGCTTCCCGAAGAGGTTGCCGGTCAGATTGCTGTAGTCGGTGGCAACGGAAGCCGGATCGGTCTTCGCCACGAAGTCGACCTTCGTGAAGGTGCCGGTCTCCAGCGCCGTGGTCAGGCTCGACATGCTCGGAGTCGGGTCCTTGGCCCCACCACATGCGGCAAGCAGCGGTAAGGCAACAGCAAGGGCCGCTATGCCCCGGGAGACTCGCATGGAACGGTTCTATCAGCCTCGCCCCCAAGATTGGGTTACACCCTTCCAACGCGGAGGTTGTGAAGCCGAGCGCGCCTGGTGGACACGCCCGGCTTCACCACCACCTGGATCAGTGCGTTGCCAGCCAGGCGTCCAGGTCGACGCCGCGCTGGTCGGCGAGCTTCTCCAGACGCTCACGGGTCGGCGGCTGGAACACCTTCGGCTCGATGTGGCGGTCGAGAGCGGCGTACTTCCTCTGCTTGGCGGCCTGCGCGGGACCGGTCGCCTCGGCCGAGGCGATCACGCCTGGGGTCGCGGTGACCGCGGCGCCGGTGAGCGGCGAGCTCACCAGAGGGGTGTAGCCGTCACGATGACCGGCGGCGTTGGCGTGGTAGGACTCCTCGATCGGGTTGGAGAGCCCGTTGACCCACTCTGGGTTGTCACAGACCGCGTGTCCGGTGAAGCGGCTGATCGGGTTGACGTAGCCGAATCCGGCGGCGCTCGCCCGCGAGGCGGTGGTGTTGTTGAGGAGCACCGCGGTGTCGTTGAGGATCGCCTCGTCCTGCGGGCTGAACCAGGTGAGCGCGTTGCAGTCCTCGCCCATGAACAGCTTCGGATAGCCCACGACCACCACCTTCGCGCTGGGGGCAGCCGACCGGATCCTCGAGTAGAGCGTCCCGAGGCTGGCCGGGAGCGTGTTGCGGATGTAGTTCTGGGCACCCGCGACGGCTCCCGCGCAGTCGCTCGCCCAGGCGGGGAGAGCGCACTCGGTGATCACGTCGGCGAAGCCGGCGTCGTTGCCACCGACGGAGATGGTCACGTAACGGGTCGAGCTGGACAGCGCACTGAGCTGGCTGTTGGTGACGTCGGCGACGACCGCACCCGAGCAGGCGCGGAAGTTGAGGCTGTAGCTCTTCGCCGCGGCGACCAGGCTCGGGTACGCCAGGGTCGACCGCATGCATTGGCTGCCGTCTGCGATGTAGCTGCGGGTGCCTACTCCGGAGGAGTAGGAGTCACCCAGGGCGACGTAAGGCTCCCCGGCTGCTGAAGCGAAGCCCGAAGCAATGGGGTTCGCGGTAGCCGGGGAGCCTGGGGCGACGGCGAGGCCGGCGCCGAGAAGGGCGATGGATGTGAGGGAGACCGCGAGGCGGACTTTGGACAGGCGGAAGGTCAAACCGTTCATGGCAACTCCCGAAAGCCATGGGCCACCGGTGGCGGCCCTTCTATTCGGTTGTACGCGCCCTTACTCACGCCCGCAGGAAATTTGTTTCATGTCCAAGTAACTGTCCGGAACCCGCTTACCCGAAGTTCATCCGACGTTCTGCAGCCTCGGCAGGAGCCGGTCGAGCCACCGCGGCAGCCACCAGGCACCGGCGCCGAGCAGCCGCATCACCGCCGGCACGATGAGGCACCGCACGAGGACCGCGTCGAGCAGCACCGCCACCGCCATCACGAAGCCCATCTCCTGCAGCATCCGGTCCGGGCTGAACCAGAAGGCACCGAAGACCACGACCATGATGGCGGCGGCCGCGGTGATGACGCCGCCGGTGTGCGCCAGCCCTTCTCGGACCGCCTCCTGGGCATCGCCGCTGCGCAGCCACTCCTCGCGCATCCGCGAGATCAGGAAGACCTCGTAGTCCATCGAGAGCCCGAAGACGATCGCGAAGGTCATCACCGGCAGGAACGCCTCGATGGGACCAGGCTCGACCCCGAGCAGCCCCTCCTGGAAGACGTACGTCATCGCGCCCATCGAGGCACCGATCGAGAGGAGGTTGAGGATGGCCGCCTTGATCGCCACCGCCACGGACCGGAAGACGCACATCAGCAGCAGCGAGGAGAGCCCGACGACGAGCCCGATGAAGAGCGGCAGCTTCTCCCCGACCGCGTCGGAGTAGTCGATCAGCGCCGCGGTCGATCCGCCGACGAGGACATCATCGCCGAGGTCCTCCCGGAGGTCCTTGACCAGCTCGGTGGTCTCGGCGTCCTGCGGGCCGGTCTCCGGGAAGGCGATGGAGGTGTACACCGCACCGTCGGCCGACGGCTGCGGCGGCGTCACGGACGCCACGCCCTCGTACCCCGTGACCTTCTCGTACGCAGCGACCGCCTGCTCCTGGGAGCCTTCGGTCATGATGATGAGCGGGCCGTTGGCACCGGGACCGAACTTGTCGCTGACCAGGTCGTACGCCTTCCGCGTGGTCGAGGATGGGTCGTCGTTGCCGGCGTCGGCGAAGCCGAGCTGGAGGCTGAGGACCGGGGCGGCCAGCGCGCCGAGCACGACCACGGAGACGACCAGCGCGGCCCACGGGTGCCGCTGGACACCGGAGGCCCAGGCCCGCCAGCGCTGGCCGGGCTCGCGGCGCGATCGGGCCGCGTGCTTGCGTACGGACTTCTCCAGGCGCTTGCCGAACAGCGTCAGCAGCGACGGCAGCAGGGTGACCGCGGCGATCATGGTCATCAGGACGGTGAGGGCGACGCCGAGCACGACCCCCTGGATCGAGGTCAGCTGCAGCACGTAGAGGCCACAGAGAGCGAGGATCACGCTGACGCCGGCGAAGAGGACCGAGCGGCCGGCAGTGTCGAGCGCGGTCGCCGTGGCGTCCTCGCGGGTGGCGCCAGCGAGCAGCTCGCTGCGGTAGCGCGAGAAGACCAGCAGGGCGTAGTCGATGCCCACGCCGAGCCCGACGATCATCAGCATCGGCGCGGTGTAGTCCGGGATCGTGGTCAGGTGCGAGAGCAGCGTGACCACGCCGAAGGTCGTGCCGACCGCGAAGATCGCGGTGATCAGCGGCAGGCTCGCAGCCAGGAACGAGCCGAACATGAACAGCATGATCACCAGCGCGGCGAGCATGCCCATCCCCTCGGAGCTGCCGCCCTCGCCCTCGTTCACCTCGCGCATCGAGTCGCCGGCCATCTCGACCTGGAGGTCGTCGGTCGACGCCTCGTCCGACAGCTCGAGGAACGGCTCATAGGCGCTCACGGGGAGCTCGCCGGCCTCGGCGTCCATCACCACGGTGACCAGCGCGGTCGTACCGTCCTCGCTCACCGACCCGCGCTGCGGATCCGCCGCCTCCACGGTCTCGACATGAGGGACCTCGGCGAGGTCGGCCAGCAGCTGGTCCACGGCTTGCTCGTCGGTGTTCCAGCCGCGCTCATCGTGGATGACCGCGCGCACCTCGTCACCGGTCGATCCGCCGTGCTTCGCCTGCAGGTCGGCCATCTCCTGCGACTGGGTGCCGGGGATGTCGAAGGAGTTGCGGTAGTCGTCGCCGATGCTCTGCGCCGCGGCCGTCACACCCACCAGGACGACCACCCACAGCAGCAGCGCGGTCCAGTGATGGCGTTGGGAGAAGGACGCCAGCCGCCGCAGCGGACTGGGTCTCGTGATCGTCTGGGTGGTCATCGTGTCTCCTGTCGTGACTCGCCTGGCTATAGATAGCCTGGCAACATGTATGGAGACAATGTACGACGGACTGTGTAGGCTGTCTACATGAAAGCCGATGCCCTCCGTGGCCACCTCGACTCGCTGATCCTGGCCGTCGTCGAGAAACAGCCCCTCCACGGCTACGCGATCATCGAGGCCCTGAGCGCCCGCAGCGGCGGCGAGCTCGACCTCCCCACCGGCACCATCTACCCCGCGCTGCGCCGCCTGGAGAAGGCCGGTTACCTCGACAGCTCCTGGTCCGAGGTCGGCGGCCGCAAGCGCCGCACCTACGAGCTCTCCTCCGCCGGCCGCAACGCCCTCGCCGCCCACCGCCAGGAGTGGCGGACCTTCGCCAAGGTCGTCTCCGGCGTGCTCGGCGAAGCCTGACCCGTCGCCGAAACGGCACTTACGTCGGCCGAGACGGCACTTGCGTCGGCCGAGACGGCAGTTGCGTCGGCCGAGACGGCAGTTGTGTCGGCCGAGACGGCACTTCTGGAGAGTCATTCAGGGAGTTCCCTGATGTGGCCGACACCGCGGAGAGCAGAAGATGAGCGTATGAGCGCCGTCGACGTCTATCTTGCGGACCTGCGCGCCGCGATCCCCGGCCCGAGCTGGACCCGGCGCGACCTCCTGCGCGAGGCCGGCGACCACCTCGAGGACGCGACCGACGCCTACGCCGCCGCGGGCTACACACCCACCGAGGCCGAGGCGCTCGCCCTGCGCGACTTCGGCTCGGTCGACGACATCGCCCCCGGCTTCCGCGACACCGTCGCGATCGGCGCAGCCCGACGTACGGCCGTCCTGCTCGTCCTCGTCATGCTCCCCCAGGCCTTCCTGTGGGACGGCGGGATCGACCTCGGCGCGAGCGCCCACTCAGCCGCTCCCGACAGCGGCCTCTTCCACGTCCTCGACATCGTCATCGGGTACGTCGGCACAGCAGGCGCCATCGGAGCCCTGGTCGCGCTGGCGGTGACCGCGATCGGTCAGCGTTGGCTCCGGATCGGGCGCCGTACAGCCCGGATCACCGCCACCTGGTCCCTGGCCACGGCCATGATCGTGCCGATCATCGGCTTCACCATGCTCGCCCTGACCGGCGGCCTCACCGTGTTCCTGGCTCTCAGCGCGCTCGCGTTCATGGCCGCGCCGTTCGCCCTGGTCGCCCTCTCCGCCCAGCGCACCCTCGCCGCCTGCTGAAAACACGAGTGCCCCAGCCGCTCAGGCAGCGGTCGGTGAGCCTACGGTCGTCCCGGTTCGCCAGCGGGCTGACGCGTGGGCGAACGCTCGTCGGGACGTCCCTCCCGCCACTTCCGTCACGGTGTTCAGGCAACGCCTGCACTTCTCAGGCGTTGCAATGCCTGAGAAGTGCAGGAATACCCGGTTAACCGGGTATCCCAACGTCAGTCGAACTTGCGCTTCTGCCGCGGCTTGCGAGGACGGTCGCCGAAGTCGGAGCTGCTGCCCGGTCGGCCGCCCTTGTCGAAGCGACCACCCGAGCGACGCACGGGGCCGCCACCGGAGTCCTCGGAGAGCTCGATGAGCTTGCCGGAGATGCGGGTCGACTCGAGCGCCTTCCAGGTCTCGGGAGCCAGGTCCGCGGGGAGCTCGACGAGCGAGAAGTCGTTGCGGATGGAGATGTTGCCGAAGTCGGCGCGGCGCAGGCCGCCCTCGTTGGCGATGGCGCCGACGATCTGGCGCGGCTCGACGCGGTGGCGCTTGCCGACCTGGATCTTGTAGGTGGCCAGCGGCTGACCCGTCTGACGCGACGTACCCGTCTCGCGGCGAGGGCCACGGTCGCTGCCGCGGTCATCGCGGCGTCCACGCCGGTCCTCGTAGGCAGGCTTCTCCGGCTCGGGGTCGAGGAGCAGGGGCTCCTCGCCGTGGAGCACCGCGGCCAGAGCGGCCGCGACGTCGACCTCGGGGATGTCGTGCTCCTCGACGTAGTGACGCACCACGTCGCGGAAGAACTCGATGCGCTCGCCCTCCTGCAGCGCGGCCGTGATGCCGTCGTCGAAGCGGGAGAGGCGGGTCGCGTTGACCTCGTCGACCGAGGGCAGCTGCATCTGCGTCGGCTGCGCCTTGGTGTGCTTCTCGATCGCGCGCAGCAGCCACCGCTCACGCGGGGTGACGAACGAGATCGCGTCGCCGGTGCGGCCGGCACGCCCGGTGCGGCCGATGCGGTGGACGTACGCCTCGACATCGGTCGGCAGGTCGTAGTTGACCACGTGCGAGATCCGCTCGACGTCGAGACCACGAGCCGCGACGTCGGTCGCGACCAGGATGTCCAGCGAGCCGTCCTTGAGCTGGTTGACGGTCTTCTCGCGCTGGTTCTGAGCGATGTCACCGTTGATCGCGGTGGCCAGGAAACCTCGCGCACGGAGCTTTTCGGCCAGCGACTCGGTCTCGGACTTGGTGCGCGTGAAGACGATCATGCCCTCGAAGTTCTCGACCTCGAGGATGCGGGTGAGCGCGTCGACCTTCTGGGGGTAGGACACCATCAGGTAGCGCTGGGTGATGTTCGTGGCGGTCTGGGTCTTCGCCTTGACCGAGATCTCCTTCGCATCGCGAAGGTACTTCTTCGACAGGCGCCGGATCTGCGCAGGCATGGTCGCCGAGAAGAGCGCGACCTGCTTGTCCTCGGGGGTGTCGGCGAGGATCGTCTCGACGTCCTCCGCGAAGCCCATGTTGAGCATCTCGTCGGCCTCGTCGAGCACCAGGAAGCGCAGCTGGGAGAGGTCGAGCGTGCCCTTCTCCAGGTGGTCCATGATCCGGCCGGGCGTGCCGACGACGACATGCACGCCGCGACGGAGTGCGGTCAGCTGCGGGCCGTAGCCCTGGCCGCCGTAGACCGGCAGGATGCGCACGCCGTTGAGGTTGGACGCATAACGCTCGAATGCCTCGCACACCTGCAGGGCCAGCTCACGCGTCGGCGCGAGCACCAGCGCCTGGGGCGCGTTTTGGTGGATGTCGAGGTTGGAGAGCACCGGCAGCGCGAACGCAGCGGTCTTTCCGGTGCCGGTCTGCGCGAGACCGACGACGTCACGCCCCTCGAGCAGCGACGGGATGGTCGCGGCCTGGATGGCGCTGGGCGTCTCGTAGCCGAGCGCCTTCACCGCGCCGAGGACGCTGGCGGAGAGGCCGAGTGAGTCGAACGTCGGACCCTGCTCAGCCTCCGCGCTGGACCCACCGCTGGGCGCGCTCGGCTCCTCGGGCGCGGTAGTGGTGGATACGGCAGATTCAGGGTCGGTGCTCACCCTCCAACGGTAGGCCCATATAGCACGTTCTATGCATTTCTCGGCGCGGTGGGCCCCGTCACTTGCCCCTCGCTCGAGGCGCTCAGGAGACGATGACGTCGTCGCCGACCGCGATCTCACCGGGATGGGCGACGGCAAGATGCACCGCTGCCCACACCTTGCCGTCCCAGCGGCGATGCTTGGCGAGAGCACGGAGCGGGTCCTTGCCCGACTCCAGGGTGTCGGCGTCGATGGTCGTCATCACGCACCGGTCGATCGGGGCTGCGACCCGGAACCGAGCGCCACCGATCGCGACCTCCCGCCAGCCGTCCTCGGCGAACGCCTCCGGGGCACCCTCGATCAGCAGGTTGGCACGGAAGCGCTGCGCAGGGACGTCGATCTCGGCCCACGCGTCGATCTGGTTGGTCGAGGCGTCGGTGATCAGCGACACCGGTGAGGAGTCGTGGAACGCGGCGAACTCACCGGGCCGATACTTGTCCGGGTTCATCGCCCGCTTCGTCGGGTCGGCACACCACATCAGCCTGAGTTCGTCGCGGCCGAGCGCCTTCCTCAGCCACGCGTCGGCAGGCTCCCCGACGGCCTGGGCGGTGAGCGACTTCGCGAAGAAACGTACGCCGACGGCCGGCGCCTCCCGCTCGGGCACCGCCACCTCCAACGGGTCCATCTCGGGAGCTTTCAGCAGCAGGTCGACGCCCGCCGGCCCGCCGGTCGACGGCGTTTCCGCCACGACCTTGAACAGCTCCCTCACCTCACGAGCCGTCACCAGCTTGCCGCTGCCGTCGACGACCAGCCACTCGCGGTCGCCCACGATCCCGGCCCTGCCGACGTACGCCTCCTCGACCGGCCTGATCGCCGTCGACTTCACCGGATGGATGTTGATCCCTGCGAGGCGCATGGGGCCCATTGAAGCGGACACCGCTACTCGACCGTGACCGATTTAGCGAGGTTCCGGGGCTTGTCGACGTCGTGGCCGAGGGTCTTGGCGGCGTGGAAGGCGATCAGCTGGAGCGGGATCGTCAGCAGGATCGGGTCGAGCTCGACCTCGTTCTTCGGTACGTCTACCCGCAGCGCGTCGAGCTCGCCGAGGTCGACATCGGGGTGGGTGACGACGACCAGCGGCCCGCGGCGGGCGCTGATCTCGTGCAGAGCCGCGACATTGCGGTCGGTCAGCTCGTCCTGGGGGACGATCGCCACGGTCGGAACGGACTCCGAGATCAGCGCGAGCGGGCCGTGCTTGAGCTCGGAGGTCTGGTAGGCCTCGGCGTGCCGGTAGGAGATCTCCTTGAGCTTCTGCGCTCCTTCGCGCGCGACCGGGTAGCCACGTACGCGACCGACGAAGAACATCGACTCGGCCTCGGCCAGCCGGGCGGCGACCTCCTCGAGGTGGGACTCGCTCTTGAGAATCTCCTCGATCTGGGTCGGCAGCGCCTGCAGGCCGGCGATGAGCCGCTTCCCGTCGGCGATCGAGAGGTCGCGTACGCGGCCCAGCTGGAGCGCCAGGAGCGAGAACGCGACGAACATGTTGGTGAGCGCCTTGGTCGAGGCGACCGCGATCTCCGGGCCGGCGTGCAGGTAGATGCCGCCGTCGACCGCACGCGCGATCGCCGAGCCGACGACGTTGACGACGCCGAGCACCCGGCCGCCCTTGCGCTTGATCTCCTGGACGGCGAGCAGGGTGTCGATCGTCTCGCCGGACTGGGACACCGCGACGTAGAGGGTGTCGGGCTCGATGATCGGGTTGCGGTAGCGGAACTCCGACGCCGCCTCGGCGTCGGCGGGGACCCGCGCGAGCTCTTCGATCAGTCCCGCGCCCATCTGGCCGACGTAGTAGGCCGAGCCACAGCCGAGGATCTTCACCCGGCGGATCGCGCGCAGCTCGCGCGGGTCGAGGTTGAGCCCGCCGAGGTGGGCCGTCCCGAACCGCTCGTCGAGCCGGCCACGCAGCGCCCGCTCGACCGAGGACGGCTGCTCCAGGATCTCGGTGAACATCCGCGGCTCGTCGGCGAGCTCGCCGTACTCGTACGCCGACGGATCCACATCGACCTCGCGAGCCGTCGTGGTGGTCGTCGTCAGGTCCTGGCGGAAGGTCGTGAACCCGGTCGCGGTGATAGTCGCGAGCTCGCCGTCGTCGAGGTGGGCGACGGTGGTGGTGTGGCGTACGACCGCGGCCAGGTCCGAGGCGACGTACATCTCCCCGTCGCCGACGCCGACGATCAGCGGCGAGCCGTTGCGGGCGACGACCATGCGGTCGGGGAAGTCGGCGTGCACGACGGCCAGGCCCCAGGTGCCCTCGACCTGGGAGAGCGCGTCGACGACCTTGGCCTCGAGCGTGTCTGCGGTCGACGCTCCGATGAGGTGGGCGAAGACCTCGGTGTCGGTGTCGCTGACCAGCTCGACGCCCGCCTCGGTGAGCCGCTCCCGCAACGAGGCGGCGTTGTCGACGATCCCGTTGTGGACGACGGCCACGCGACCATCGGCGGAGACGTGCGGGTGGGCGTTGGTGTCGTTGGCCGGACCGTGAGTCGCCCACCGGGTGTGGCCGATGCCGACCTTGCCGGAGAACCGCTTCGGCAACGCATCGACCAGATCGCGTACGCGGCCGGCCTTCTTCACCACCTGGAGCCTGCTGCCCAGCACCGCGACGCCCGCCGAGTCATAGCCGCGGTGCTCCAGCCGGGCCAGCCCCTCGGTGAGCAGGCCGGCAGCCTGCTGAGGCCCGATGTAGCCGACGATTCCGCACATGTGTCCCGTCCAATCTATCCGTCGTTCTATCCGTAGATGAGCCGTCGCAGCTGCCGTTCGGTCAGCTGCGGCGCGGCAACGACCCGCGCCCGAAGCTCCTCGGCGAGCTGCGCGAAGATCGCGTCGTTCTTCGCGCCGTAGGTCTTCAGCTGTGCATGCCGACGGCGTACGTAGGCCTCGACCGGTTCGTCGAAGTACGCCACCACGTCCTCGATCACGCGCGCCGCCTCCGCAGGCCGGAGCCCGGTGGTGGCGACCAGGTGGTCGATCAGCGCTTGCTCGGCCTTCACTCCACCAACTGTGAGCCACCCACGGGACAAGGTTCAACTTTCTGCCCGATTTCGGGCAGAACTTGCCCTTTCGCCGCAAGTGGGGCGTCACGCACCCACATCACCCCTTGAGGGGTCTCGAAGTGGAGCGCCGCACGCCATCTGGCCGATTACTTGGACACAGGAGTGGGGGTGCGGTACCTTAGGTGAACACAAGGTGAACAGGAGGTGTCTGATGAACGGTAATAAAGTGACTGGCAAGCTCGAGCTCCGCTGGCTCCCCGTCGTCGACCGCCGCGGCCGTAAGCACATGGAGGCCCGCTGGGTCGAAGTCAGTGCGCCCGCGACCACTCGTCACGCTGCCTGACAACCGCTCAACGCTCCCGAGGCCCGCCCCCGACAGGGGAGCGGGCCTCGTGCGTTTAGGGATAGCGTTGTCACTGCAACCAATTTTCCCCCGTCGTCAGGAAAGGCCACGCGAGCGGGAACATTGGGAGAGATTCCCCCGTTATGATGCTTGCAGTTTCAACCAATTCTTCCAGGAGCACATTCGCTATGGGCATTTTCAGCAAGAAGGACACGGCACCCGCCGAGACCGAGTTCGACACCCCGACCGCCGCCATCGAGGACATCTCGGGTGACTACACCCTCGACGTCGCCCACACCCGCCTGGGCTTCTCGGCTCGCCACGCGATGGTGACCACCGTCCGCGGCTCGTTCAAGGAGTTCGAGGGCACGGCGACGATCGACACCGCCGAGCCGGCCAAGTCCAAGGTCTCGCTGACGATCAAGGCCGCCTCCGTCGACACCGGCAACGCCGACCGCGACGGCCACCTGCTCTCGGGTGACTTCTTCGAGAACGAGGCGCACCCCAACATCACCTTCGAGTCGACCGAGGTCGAGTTCGACGGTGAGGCCTGGAACATCACCGGCGACCTGACCATCAAGGGCACCACCAAGTCGGTCACCGTTCCGTTCGAGCAGACCGGCTCCGCCAAGGACCCGTTCGGCAACACCCGCGTCGGCTTCGAGGGTGCCGTCGCGATCAACCGCACCGACTGGGGCCTTTCCTTCAACGCCGCCCTCGAGACCGGCGGCGTCCTCGTCTCCGAGAAGATCAAGCTCGAGTTCGACATCTCCGCGATCAAGAATGCGGACGAGGCTGCCTGATCCTGAGGTCGATCTGACCCACGGATGCGTCGGGGCCACCGGGAGATCTCCCGGTGGCCCCGACGCATTTCATCCGCGGATAGCTCAACGCGCGTCCTGGACGTAGTAGTGCTTCTCCACCCCGACCCGACCGGTGCCGACGATGTCCACGGACGAGGAGTCACCGGTCGCTCCCCCGGCGAAGCCGACCTGGTCCGTGCCGAGATCGACACCGCGACCGCCACCCAGCGGCGAGCCGGTGTCATCGTCATGGTGGACGACGCCACCACCGTCGGCGTTGTCGACCGGAGACTCGACGTGCGCGCGGCCACTGGCCACGACCGTCGTCCCATCGGTCGTCACCGTCACCGCCGCGTCGCCGCCGGCCGCCGCTCCCGAGATCGTCACCGGGCCCGCGGGTCCGCGATCCGGAGCCTTGATCGGTTGCTGGGCCACCGAGGCCCGGCTGTCGGCCTGCTCGACGTACTGCGAGTCGGCACTGGCGACCGCGGCACCGGCGACGATCAAGCCGCCTGCCACAAGGGTCACTGCCACCGATCGCCGAAGTCCCCCGAGGATCTTCGAGTTCATCGCGTTCTCCTGATGTGTTCGGGTGTTGCGGGGAATGCGGGACCCCGTCAGTGCCTGCACCCGGCGCCCGAGCGCACGGGGATCGCGGCTGACACCGACGGGGTCCCGCCGAGCGGGGCGAGCGAGGTCCTGGTCACGCTCATAGCCCCACCCATCGGACCGGACGGATCGGCAGTCTGAGACGACTGGCCAGCTTCACGTCCGGTGGTAGATCCATGCAGGGCGACGCCCCCCGGCGTCCAATCGCCAGCATGGATCCGTTGCTCAACATGGACACTCCCGAGTTTGGTCCGAATCAGAGCCTTCAGTACTTGTTACGTACGCCAATGTACTGGCGTTGCAGTTCGTGGCGAAATAAGGAAAAAGTCCCGCAAACACGTCATAAAGGCGTGTTTGCGGGACTTTGTGTCTGGGTCAGTAGCCCTCAGCGCACCTCCGTCGTCGAGCTCAGCTCCTCGACGACACCCTCGTCGCCGGCGTCGACCGAATAGTCCGCCGCCGAGGTGGCGTCCTCACCGTCGGGCACGTTGAGCGCCCTCAGGATCGGGGTCAGGACGACGACCACGATGAGGTTCAGCAGGAACGCGGTGAGCGCGATGTAGATCGGCGTCTCCGTGCCCGGGAAGGGCGCCAACGGTCCACCGAAGTGCTCCTGCGTGGGCGAGGAGACGCCGTACGCGACGATCGTCCCGTACGCCATCCCGACCGCCCAGCCGGCCAGGACCGCCCAGCGGTGGAACCACCGGGTGTAGAGGCCAACGACGATCGCCGGCAGCGTCTGCAGGATCCAGACACCACCGAGCAGCTGCAGGTTGATGGCGTACGACTTCGAGAGCGCCAGCACGAAGATCAGCGCCCCGAACTTCACGACCAGGGAGACGATCTTGGCCTGCTTGGCCTCGTCCTGCGGGGTCGCGTCGGGCTTCAGGTACGCCTTGTAGATGTTGCGCGTCCACAGGTTCGCGGCGGCGATCGACATGATCGCCGCCGGCACCAGCGCACCGATGACGACGGCCGCGAACGCGACGCCGGCGAACCACGCCGGGAACTGGTCCTCGAAGAGCTGCGGGATCGCGAGCTGCGGGTTCGGCGGGTCGCCGACCATCACCCCGGCCGCTAGGGCCACGAACCCGAGCAGCGCCAGGAGCCCCAGCAGGAACGAGTACGCCGGCAGCAGCGAGGCGTTGCGGCGGATCACGTTTCGGCTGCGGGTGGAGAGGACGCCGGTGATCGAGTGCGGGTACATGAACAGCGCCAGCGCCGAGCCAAGAGCCAGGGAGGCGTACGCCCACTGCCCGGCCGCCTGCGTCGGGAACAGTGCCTTCGGGGCGGCGTCGCCGGCGGCGATCGCGTCGGCGTTCTCGGTGTTGAACGTGTCGAAGCTGTTCTGCACCGTCTCGAAGATGTTGCCCCAGCCACCGAGCTGCGACGGGATGTAGATGATCGCCACGATGATCACGATGTAGATCAGCGAGTCCTTCACGAACGCGATCAGCGCCGGCGCCCGCAGCCCGGAGGAGTACGTGTAGGCGGCGAGCACCGCGAACGCGATGAAGAGCGGCAGGTCACGGATGAACCAGTTCGAGGAGTCGCTCTGCAGACCCATCACCTCGAGCACGACCTCCATGCCCACCAGCTGCAGCGCGATGTAGGGCATCGTCGCCAGCAGGCCGGTGACCGCGACAGCCAGCCCCAGCGACCTGGACCCGTAGCGGCCGACGACGAAGTCGGCCGGGGTGACGTAGCCGTGCTTGTGCGAGACCGACCACAGCTTCGGCAGGAACGCGAAGATCAGCGGGTAGACGAGGATCGTGTACGGCACCGCGAAGAACCCGACCGCCGAGCCGGCGAACAGTGTCGCGGGCACCGCGATGAAGGTGTACGCCGTGTAGAGGTCGCCTCCGATGAGGAACCAGGCCACGAACGTACCGAAGCCGCGGCCACCCAGACCCCACTCGTCGAGGTTGTCCATCGACTTCGCCCGGCGCCAGCGCGCGGCGGAGAAGCCGAGGATCGTGACCAGCAGGAAGAGGAAGGCGAAGACGGAGACTGCTACCGCGCTCACTGGCCACCCTCCTTCCACGGACGCCCGGCGGCGGCACGGTCACGCCGGAACGCGGCCTTGGCGACGAAATAGGCGAGGGTCGTGAACAGGACCGAACAGGGGATGAGGACGAGCTGGAACCAGAAGTAGAACGGGAATCCGGCGAACGTCGGGTCCTCCTTCGCGTACAGCGGCACCGCGAGTGACGGCGCCGCTGCCGCGAACAGGAGGACCCCGACAAGGATCCACGAGCCCTTGGACGAGGACGGCATGGGTCACCTCCGAGATCTGTCGAAGTGGGGTTGGACGACCTGTGACCTTGGTCACATTCAAGGTCGGTGTCCAGCCCAATTCGACCGACACGACGACGAACGGTCGATCTGCCGGGACGAACGGTCGCGGGCGAGTCCGATTCGCCTCCGCGGACGGTTCGTACGCTGCTAGTTTCCGCCCGTGACTTCCCCCCCACTCGGGTGATGGCATGCCCGGATCACACCCACCGATCACGGCAACGGAGCTGGCCGCGGCCCGGGCGAAGTACGTCCAAGAGCGCGAGCGCAGAGTGCGCCCGGACGGCCTCGGCCAGTACCGCCGGCTCGCGTCCGACCCCGCTGCCGCCCCGCACGACCCGTTCACCGAACGTGTCGACCGGCAACCCCTCACCGACCACGTCGACGCCCTCGTCATCGGCGCGGGGCTCGGCGGGCTGCAGACCGCGATCCGGCTGCGCCAGGCCGGGCTCGAGCGGATCCGGCTGATCGACGACGGCGGCGACGTCGGCGGCACCTGGTACTGGAACCGCTACCCCGGCGTCCACTGCGACATCGAGTCCTACCTCTACATGCCGATGCTGGAGGAGGTCGGGTATGTCCCGCGCTGGCGCTACGCGCCCGGCGAGGAGATCCGCCAGCACATGGTCGCGCTCGCGGAGCGGTTCGACCTCTACCGCGACGCCGCCTTCCACACCTCGGCGACCGAGCTGCGCTGGGACGAGGACGGCGCCAGGTGGCACGTCGGGACCGACCGTGACGACGCGTTCACGGCGACCTGTGTCGTGGTCTCCTCGGGTTCGCTGTCGCTGGCCAAGCTGCCGGGGATCGAGGGGATCGAGAGCTTCCGCGGGCGGGCGTTCCACACCAGCCGGTGGGACTACGGCTACACCGGCGGCGACGCCTCCGGCGGGCTGGTGGGGCTCGCGGACAAGCGGGTCGCGGTCGTCGGGACCGGGGCCACCGGGATCCAGGTGGTGCCGATGGTCGCGGAGCATGCTGCCCGGACGTACGTCTTCCAGCGGACGCCGGCGACCGTCGACGTGTCCAAGGCGACCAGTCCGCACCCCGGGCTCAACATGACCCTGCTCGAGGGTCCGACGTTCGGGGCCGACGGTGACCTCTACTTCGTCGACGTGGTGGCCTCCTCGCCGGCGCCGAAGGTGCTGCGCCTCGACACTGCCTCGCGGGAGGTCTCCGGCTTCTTCACCGACTCGGCAGGGAGCTATACCTCGGCGCAATGGAGCCCCGTCGACGGCCGGCTCTACCTGACCGACTATCAGGGCACGATCCGCAGCGTCGCAGCCGACGGCACCGACCCGCGCACGGTCTTCGCCGGTGCGGTCGAGGGCAGTCCGATGAACCCCGACGACCTGACCTTCGACCCCGAGGGCAATCTCTATGTCACTGATCTGACCGGCTACCTCGACCCGGCCAAGGAGCCGGTGGGCCGGGTCGTACGCATCGCGGCCGACGGCTCGAGCGCGACCGTGCTGGCCGACGAGCTCGCCGCCCCGAACGGCATCTCCTTCGACCGCCGCTACCGCGGGCTCTACGTGAGCACCCTGTGGGAGAACCGGATCAGCTATCTGGCTCTCGACCGGTCGCGCACCTCGGTCCTCGCGACCTCGATCGTCGCCGAGATCGACGACGGACCGGCTGAGACCGAGACCGACTCCAACGCCGTCGACGCGGCCGGCAACATCTACCAGGCCACCCACGGCGAGCCGGTCATCCGCGTCTTCTCCCGGCACGGCCGGCCGCTCGCGACCGTCCGGGTCCCGGCCGCCGACCGGGCCGGGCTCACCTCGGCGACCAACATCGCGATCCGGCCCGGAACGAAGAAGGCGTACGTCACCGTCTCCGGCGACGCCGGCGGCTTCATCTACAGCTTCAACGCGCTGGCCAAGGGCATCCGGCAGTCAAACGGAGGCTAGAGCGGTCGCCGCCAGCAATTCGACTGCCGAGCGGCGCCGACAGGGCTAGCCTGCAAGGTGATCCGCACCCCTCGGCACAGGAGCGCCCCATGAGCACTGAAGTCCCCAGGATCGATCGGCGCCGTCTGCTCGGCGCTGCCGCAGCGGGCGCCGTGGCGGCGCCGCTTCTCACCGGTTCCGCGGGAGCCTCGACCGAGCAGGTCTCACCGCTGGGCGGTGGCGAGGCGGTCAGGACCGGCGCCGAGCGAGCCGCCGGCGACGGCTGGTCGGTGCTGTCGGGCGATCGGGTCGGCATCATCACCAACCCCACCGGTGTGCTCCGCAACCTGCGCAACATCGTCGATGAGATGCACGAGTCGGGGGCGGTCCAGATCGCCGGTGTCTTCGGACCGGAGCACGGTTTCCGCGGCACGGCTCAGGCGGGCGGATCGGAGGGCACCTTCGTCGACGAGCGCACCGGGCTGACCGTCTACGACGCCTACGGCGCCAACGTGGCGAAGATGACCGAACTGTTCACGACCGCCGACGTCGAGACCGTCGTCTTCGACATCCAGGACGTCGGCTCTCGGTTCTACACCTACATCTGGACGATGTGGACGGCGATGCAGGCGGCCGTCGCGACCGAGAAGCGCTTCGTGGTCCTCGATCGCCCCAACCCCGTGGGCGGGACCGCCCGCGGACCGATGATGACCGCGGCGTACACCTCGGGCGTCGGCGCCCGCGAGATCGTCCAGCAGCACGGGATGTCGGTCGGCGAGCTGGCCCGGTTCTTCGACGGGGAGTTCCTCGAGGAGCACGCCGGCGGGCGGCTGGCGCAGCTCGACGTCGTCCAGGTCTCCGGATGGCGTAGAAGGACGTTGTACGCCGTCACCGGGCTCGACTTCGTCCTGCCGAGCCCCAACATGCCGACCCCCGACACCGCGCTCGCCTACCCCGGCACCTGCATGTTCGAGGGCACCAACCTCTCCGAGGGGCGGGGCACCACCAAGCCGTTCGAGCTGATCGGGGCGCCGTTCGTCGACCACCGCTGGGCCGCGGCGCTGGAGGAGGCGAACCTGCCGGGCGTGACGTTCCGGGAGGCGTACTTCAACCCCTCGGTCAACAAGTTCGCCGGCCAGGTCTGCGGCGGGGTGCAGGTCACGATCCAGGACCGCAACCGCTTCGATCCCGTCCGCACCGGCGTCGAGATGCTGGTCACCGCCAAGGCCCTCTACCCCGAGTTCGCCTGGCGCCAGGACTCCTGGGACACCGCCCGGCCGTTCTGGATCGACAAGCTCACCGGATCGACGAGGCTGCGTACGCAGATCGACGCGGGCGCCACCGGCGACGAGGTCGAGGCGGCCTGGCGAGACGAGCTCGCCGCCTTCGACTCGACCCGCCGCCAGTACCTGCTCTACCGCTGACCTCGCCCACCCGGCGAGGTCAGCGAAGGTCAGCGAAGGGCGGCGGTGGCGGCCGCGAGCGCGGTCACGCGGTCCCAGTCGCCGGAGGCGAGCGCGTCGGCGGGGGTGAGCCAGGAGCCGCCGACGCAGCCGACGTTGGCCAGAGCGAGATAGCTGGGAGCCGTGGCTAGCGAGATGCCGCCGGTGGGGCAGAAGCGTGCGTCGGGGAGCACGGACGGCAGCGAGCCCAGGTACTTGGCACCACCGGACGCCTCGGCCGGGAAGAACTTCATCGCGGTGTGCCCGGTCTCGAGCACCGCGAGGGCCTCGGAGACGGTGGCGGTGCCCGGCAGGAACGGCAGGCCGGTGTCGCGCATCGCGCCGAGCAGCGTCGGGGTGGCACCCGGCGAGACCAGGAACTGGGCCCCGGCCGCGGCGGCCTCCTTGGCGAGCACGGGAGCGGTCACGGTGCCGGCGCCGATCAGGACCTCCGGCACCTCCTCGGCGATGGCCCGGATGGCGTCCAGCGCCACCGGCGTACGCAGGGTCAGCTCGACCACGGGCACGCCACCCTCGGCAAGGGCACGGGCCACGGGCACCGCCTGGTCGACGGAGTCGACGACGACGACCGGGATCACCGGGGAGAGGTCGAGCAGGTCGGCGGAGGTGAGATCAGACATGAACGGGAGTCTCCTGGGGCGAGGCGAACTGGAAGACGGAGGCGCCGGTGTCGGCGGAGCCGACGGTGGCACGGAAGGCGGAGAAGAGCTCGCGGCCGGTGCCGCGCCACTCGGCGTCGAGCGGCGCCCGACCGGTGGTGGGACGGTGCGCGAACTCGTCGGCGTCGACCCCGATGCTCAGGGTGCCGGCGACGGCGTCGACGGTGATCAGGTCGCCGTCCTGCACGCGGGCGAGCGGCCCGCCGAGCGCGGCCTCGGGGGTGAGGTGGATGGCCGCGGGCACCTTCCCCGACGCACCGGACATCCGGCCGTCGGTGACGATGGCGACGTGCTGGCCGCGATCCTGCATGACCCCGAGAGCCGGGGTGAGCTTGTGCAGCTCGGGCATCCCGTTGGCCGCGGGGCCCTGGTAGCGCAGCACAGCGACGAAGTCACGACCGTCGAGGCGCTTCTCGGAGAAGGCGGTGAGGAAGTCGGCCTGGTCGTCGAAGACGATCGCGGGGGCGGAGACCACCTGGTGCTCGGGCGCGACCGCCGAGGTCTTGATGACGGCGGTGCCGAGCTCGCCGGTGAGCACCCGCAGACCACCGTCGGGTGAGAACGGGTCGTCGGCCGGGCGCAGCACGTCGAGGTCGCCGGAGACCGGGGCGCCCTCGACCAGCTCGATCTCGCCGTCGCGGGTGAGCCGGGACTCCTGGGTGTAGGCCGACAGGCCCGGGCCCAGGATCGTGGTCACGTCCTCGTGGAGCAGCCCGGCCTCGAGCAGCGTGCGGACCAGGAAGCTGACGCCACCGGCCGCGTGGAAGTGGTTCACGTCGGCGGAGCCGTTGGGGTACATCCGGCTGATCGACGGGACCACCGGCGACAGGTCGGAGATGTCGGCCCAGGTCAGCTGGATCCCGGCGGCGCGGGCGATCGCGACCAGGTGCAGGGTGTGGTTGGTGCTCCCGCCGGAGGCGAGCAGCGCGACGCACGCGTTGATGATCGACTTCTCGTCGATCATCTCGCCCACACCCGGACCGCCGGTGAGCGCCAGCTCGGTGGCACGCGCGGCGGCGGCGCGGTTGAGCGCGGCCCGCAGCAAGGTGTCCGGCGAGGCGAACGAGGAGCCCGGCAGGTGCAGGCCGAGCACCTCCATCAGCAGCTGGTTGGAGTTGGCGGTGCCGTAGAAGGTGCAGGTGCCGCGGGAGTGGTAGCTGGCGGCCTCGGCCTCGAGCAGCTCCTCGCGGGTGGCCTCGCCCGCTGCGTACCGCTGCCGGACGCGGGCCTTCTCCTTGTTGGGGAGCCCCGAGGACATCGGGCCGGCCGGCACGAAGACGGTCGGCAGGTGACCGAACGAGAGGGCACCGATCAGGAGGCCGGGCACGATCTTGTCGCACACGCCGAGCATCAGCGCGGCGTCGAACATGTCGTGCGAGAGGGCGATCCCGGCCGACATCGCGATCACGTCGCGGGAGAAGAGGGAGACCTGCATCCCGTCGCGGCCCTGGGTGATGCCGTCACACATCGCGGGTACGCCGCCGGCGACCTGCGCCAGCCCGCCGGCCCGCATCACCGCGGCCTTGAGGAGCGGCGGGTACGTCTCGTAGGGCGCGTGCGCGGAGAGCATGTCGTTGTAGGAGGTCACGATCGCGACATTGGGCTTCGCGGCGGGGGTGATCACCTTGAGCTCGGCCTTCGTCTGCGCGGTGGAAGCCGCGAAGCCGTGAGCCAGATTGCTGCACGCGAGCCGGCCGCGGGCGGGCCCGGTCGCGCGGGCGGAGGCGATGCGGGCCAGGTAGTCGGCCCGCGTGGCTGCGGAACGCTCGATGAGACGCGCGGTGACGTCAGCGACGGTGGGGGATACGGCAGTCACGGGTCCTCCAAAAGACAGTGTGCTTTCGCACACCTTGGCATGATCTTTGGATCGATACAAGTAAATCTTTGGTACATGAAAGACATAAGGGGCGTACGCTTCACCCCATGCCCGAGATGACAACCGCCGCCGACGTCCTCGCTCTGGTGCGCTCCGGACGCGCCCTGACCCGCAGCGATCTGCAGAAGACGACGGGTCTGTCGCGTACGGCTGTGGTTTCCCGGGTCTCGGCTCTCGTCGACGCCGGACTGATCCTCACCGGCGAGGAGCTCGCCTCCACCGGTGGCCGGCCGCCGGGCTCGTTGACCTTCAACGCCGACGCCGGGGTGGTGCTGGCGGTGGCGATCGGGCGCTCACGCAGCCAGCTCGCCGTCTTCGACCTCGACGGCCGCGAGCTGGCCGGCGACACCCGTGACCACGAGGTCGGGATCGCCGCCGACGACCTCATGCCCGACGTGACCGACCGCCTCGAGCGGCTCTTGGAGGGCATCGAGCCGCCCGTGCTCGGTGTCGGGATGAGCCTGCCCGGCGTCGTCGACCCCGTCCGCCTGGTCTCGGTCGACTCACCGGTGATGCGGGGCTGGGACGGCGTCGCGCTCGACCCCTACTTCGACCGGCTCACCGACGGACCTCTCGTGCTCGTCAACGACACCGACGCGCTGGCCACGGCCGAGCTCTTCGGCAGCGGGCTGCACCCGCGGGACGCGCTCGTCGTGAAGGCGTCGACCGGTCTCGGCCTGGCGGTCATCGCCGATGGCCGGGTGCTGCGCGGCCACGCCGGTGCCGTCGGCGAGATCGGCCACACCCGGGTCGAGTCCGCCGGCGAGCGGCCCTGCCGCTGCGGTGCCACCGGATGCCTGGAGACGGTCGCGGCCGGCTGGGCGCTGACCCAGGGCCTGGTCGACTCCGGCGTCTCCGCCGGACACATCCGCGACCTGGTCGCCGCCGCGCTCGCCGGCGACGCCATCGCCCGCGGCCTGCTGCGCGAGGCCGGTCGCCAGCTCGGCGAGGTGCTGGCGATCGCGATCAACCTGCTCAACCCCGAGGTCGTCGTCATCGGCGGCGACATGGCCGGTGCCTTCGACCTCTACACCGCAGGCGTACGCGAGACCGTCTACTCCCGCTCGACCGCCCTGGCCACCCGCGACCTGACCTTCGTGCCTTCCACCCACGCCGACTCCACCGGCATGGTGGGCTGTGCCGCGGTGGTCATCAACCACCTGCTCTCCCCCGAGCGCCTCGACGCCCACCTCGACGCCGTCGCCAAATGACCCCTACTTCGCTCCGACGGTGAAGGCGGCTTCGACCTCGGCATAGACCGAGATGTCGTCGGGATCGAAGGCCAGATCGGGCGCGCCCGAGTCCGACTTCCGGGCTGCGGCGGGGCCCATCTGCATTTCCAACGCCCCCGCCGCGTACGTCACCTCGCGGCTGACACCGACGTCGTTGATGCTCCGGACCGCGACCGGACCGAGGTCGAGCGCATCGGCGTAGTCCTGCGCGCGCACCTTGGCCTGGCGCACCGCCTCCTGGCGTACGTCACGCTCGACCTTCAGCCGGGTCTCCTTGGTCAGCTGCCACGAGACGTGGTCGACCCGGAGACCCTCGTTGCCCGCGGCGCGGCCGACCCATGTCGCCAGCGCCTTGAAGTCGACGAACTCCGCCCAGAGACCGACCGTGGCGCGGTGCACCAGCGGCAGCTGCTTGCCGTCCTTGTGCCAGGGCCGCTCGGCCGAGGTGCGCGCCCGCTGGATGACGAGCCTCTTGATCGCGCCCTCCTGCTCGAGCCGCTCGAGCTCCGTACGCACGCCGTGCAGCCCACGCCGCAGCTGCTCCATCACCGGCTCCGGCGCGGGACCGTCGAACCGGATCTCGGCAGACACCACCCCTCGTTCCGGCGGCACCTCGACAGTGTGGGACCCGCGCACCTTGATCAGGATTTCGCTCATATCAGGAAACGTACGCCCGACGTCCTATCCTCACCACGTGAACGCAACCAGCCGCCTGCGCCAGATGACCGGACGCGACCCGCACGAGGAGCATCGGGCCGCGACTCCCTTGGAGCTGCTCTTCGACCTCACCTTCGTCGTGGCCTTCGGCATGAGCGGCAACGAGCTGGCCCATCAACTCGCGGAAGGCCACGTCGTGGCGGGGATCGTGGCGTTCTGCTTCGCCTCGTTCGCGATCTGCTGGGCGTGGATCAACTACTCCTGGATGGCCTCGGCCTACGACACCGACGACTGGGCGTTCCGGCTGCTCACGATGTTGCAGATGGTCGGCGTGATCATCATGGCCCTCGGGCTGCCGGAGATGTTCGAGAGCGTCCACGAGGGCGACCGGCTCCACAACGAGATCATGATCGCCGGGTACGTCGTGATGCGGGTCGCGCTCTGTGGCCAGTGGCTGCGCGCCTGGCGCCAGGACCCGGGCCGGCGCGGGGCGCACCGGGTCTACCTCGTGTCCATCCTCAGCTCGCAGGTTCTGTGGTGCGTCATCGCCATCCTGCCGCTCGACGTGGCGACGGCGTTCGCCGCGATGATGGTGCCCCTGGTGATCGAGCTGGTCGGACCGTTCATCGCCGAGCGCCACTTCGGCGGCACTCCCTGGCACGCCGACCACATCGCCGAGCGCTACGGCCTGCTGACGATCATCACCCTCGGCGAGGGCGTGATCGGCACCGTCGCGGTGATGTCCGCGATCGTCCACGAGCCGGAGCTGGGCTGGAGCCTCGACGCGATCCTGCTGCTCGGCGCCGGTATCGGCCTGACCTTCGGCCAGTGGTGGACCTACTTCACGATCCCCTGGGCCACCATGCTCGAGCGGCGCCGCGACCGCTCGTTCCTGTGGGGCTACGGCCACATCCTGCTCTTCGCCGCGATCGCGGCCACCGGAGCCGGCCTGCACGTGGCCGCCTACCTGCTCGAGCACGAATCCAAGCTCGGCGAGGTCGGCACGGTCATCTCCGTCGCGCTCCCCGTCGGGGTGTACGCCTTGGTCCTCTATCTCCTCTACAACATGTTCATGCACGTCATCGACCCGTTCCACATCCTCCTGGTCGCCCTCACCGTGGCCGTGCTCGTCGCGAGCGTCGCGATGGCGATCGCGGGCGTGCCGGTGGCCTGGTGCCTCGTCGTCGTCGCCCTCGCGCCAGTCGTCACCATCGTCGGCTACGAGGCCGTCGGGCACCGCCACCTGGCCAGCCACCTCGACGCCCTCTGAGTGACCGGCGACCGGCCTCCCCACTCCTCCGCACACTTCCCCACTCGTACGGAACTTCCCCACGCTCCGGAGTGTGGGGAACCTCCGCAGGAGTGGGGAAGTCTTCGCGCGAGTGGGCCTCAGCCTGCGGTACGGACCATCGCGCGGATGCGCGCGACCGTCCCCTCGGGGTTGTCGAGGTCTTCCCAGGTCAGGCGGAGGATGCGATAGCCGGTGAGCTCACGGATCTCGTCCTCACGCTTCTTCTCGGCGAAGAGGGCGTCGGTGCCGGTCTGGCCGAACTTGCCGGAGTATTTCACCTTGCCGTCGAACTCGACGATCAGCCGCCACTCGTGCCAGACCCAGTCGACCGCGCCGACGAGGCTGCCGTCCGGACGGCGCACCTCCCACTGCTGCTCCGGCCGCGGAAGGCCGGCCTGGTCGAAGAGCCACGATGCGCGTGACTCGGCGACCGATCCCGACTGCGATCCGGCCAGGGCGACCAGGGATTGGAGCCGGCCCATCCGATGCCGAGCGTGCAGTGCGGCGTAGGCGGTCTCCAGGTCGGTGCGATCGAACTGTCTCAAGCGCAGCCCGGACTCCAAGAGACAGAAGGCTGCCTCCGGGTCGAGGTGAACGGCCGCCTCGAGCACGCACCGCTGCGGCTCGAGCACCCGGATGCCGGCGACGGTACGGAGCTCGAGGTCGCCCTTGCCCCGTTCGTGCTGCACGACATCGCCGATGATCCGTCCCGAACGGCCGTCGAGTCGGGTCACGTGGATCCGGGTCAGGTCCAGCCGCCAGTCGTCGATGGCGTGCGCGACCACCCCGCTCGCATGGCTGACCGCAACATCGGCCCCGAGCGAATGGACAGCCGCTCGCGTACGGAGCCAGTGTCGGGTGGTGGGCTCGAGCGGCGCCCACTCGTCGGCGAAGACGTAGGCGCCCTTGCGTAGGCGGTGCCATTCGCCGAGGCGCACCGCCGTACGGATGTCGTTGATGGTGCAGCCGGCGGCCAAGGCTTCGGCGCGCGTGAAGAACCCGGCCTTCCTGGTGATCTGGCGCAGTGACCTCATGGCGACAGCATCCGCGGGCAGGCGGCTCCGTAGAAGCGCGAATCAAAGACCTGTGGAGAACCCGGCCCCGAGCACGGCCTGTGGATGACAAGCGGCCCGTCGATCTTCCCCACGGACGGGGAGAGTCCCCCACAAATGAGCAGGTTCCCCACGCTCCGGAGCGTGGGGAACCTGCTTTAGGTTGGGGAAGTCTCCCCAGGAGGGGGACATCAGGGCTTCGGGTCGGGGCCGGGCTCGCCGTCCTCCGCCTCCTCGACCTCGTCGACCTGCTCGGCGGTGACGGTGTGCTCGTCGTCGCCGGCCGCCAGGATGCCGTAGAGCTTGCGCCGGGTGTCGGCGAGGACATCGGCGGCGGCCTGGCGCTGGGCGTCGGTGCCGGAGGTGGCGAGCTGCCACACGGCCGGGAGGACCTGGGCGAGCTCGCCGCCGAGGACTCCGAAGCCGGCCAGGTCACCCAGACCACTGGGACCACCACGGCCACCGCGACCCTGACCGCGGGCGTTGTCCACGGCCTTGTCGAACGGGGTCCAGACGGCTGCCAGCTCGTCGGCGTGCTCGGTGGCGTAGGTCTTGCCGGCCTCGGTCAGTCGGATCGCCCGGCGGCCGTGCTCGTCGTCGGACTCCACGAGACCCTCGTCCTCGAGCTGCTGGATGGTCGGGTAGACCGAGCCGGGACTCGGCCGCCACTCACCCGAGCTGCGCTCGGAGATCTGCTGGATCACCTGGTAGCCGTTGATCACCTGGCCCTGCTCGGCCGCTTCGGCCATCACGTAGATGATGGCGGAGCGTACGTCACCACGACGGACCCGGGGACCGGGCCGCTGCGGGGGCTGGTTCTCGAAGCCGAGCAGTGCCGCGATCCACGGCGGCGGACCAGCGGGTCCACGACCGCGACCGTGGTGGCCGCCCTGCCAACCGGGACCACCAGGTCCGCCCCAACCGGGACCGCCCTGCCAGCCATGGGAGCGGCGCGGGCCGCCCTTGCCGAACTCTCGACCCATCTGGTCGATCCACTCACCCCAAGGGTTGCTGTTGTTGTAAGTCATCAGGTTTCTCTCTAACTTTCGGAAGACTAGATCGCGTTCCTTCGCGATATATCGTGATCGTACGCCGGAGATCAGAGCGATTCAAGTCAAAAGCAAGGGAGCCCCCGAAGATCCGGGGGCTCCCTGAGTCAGACCCTGAGGGTCGTGAGTGCGATCAGACGCCGGGCGTCTGCGGCGGCGTCGGGTTCTGAACGGTCGGCGTAGCAGCCGAACGCGCGCCACTCTCGGCCTGGAGCCGCTCCAGCTGCCGGGCGGCAGCGTCGCGACCGCCGAGACCGAAGGCGAGCGCCGCAGCAGCGGCACCACCGACGACCACGGCACCGAAGCCGAGGTTGATGATCGAGTCGGCAAGCCCCATGAAGCTCAGCCCGATCGCGACGAAGAGCACGATCGTGGCGTACTTCAGGATCTGCGACACCGATCCCGGGACGATCTTCGCGAGCACCGAGGCGATCAGGACACCGGCGGCGATGATCGCGCCACCGAAGACGACCCGGCCACCGAGCTCGAGCACCTCGGCGATGAACCTGGTGATCTGCGGGAACTCCAGCATCTGCGCCGCCATCACGGCGAAGAAGAGCACGATGCCGATCTGGATCACCTTGGTGACGATCGGGGTCGCGCTCTGACCCTGCGGCAGCACGTCCATCGAGTGGAGGGCCCGGTCGAAGCCGAGCCCGTCGATGAGCTGACCGAGGATGTCGGCGGCGAAGCGGGCGATGACCACGCCGATGCCGAGCAGGATCGCGGCGGCGATGATCTTCGGGATCGCGGCCAGGATCATGGCGAGCATGAGCTCGGCAGGCCGCGAGATCGAGCTGATCCCGAGAATCTGCAGAGCGGCGATGGCCACCACGATCATGATGATCGCGTAGAGCACGAGACCGATGACCTTGATGATCTGCGCGGCCGTATTCGAGGGCGGAGCCGACGCGTCGTACGGGTCTGCGGTGGCGTCCACGCCCACCGTCTTGTCAACCTGGCCGGAGAGCTTGCTGCCACTGCCGATCCACTTGTCGAACGGGACCGCACCGAGTGCGGTCTCGACGAGCTGGCGGACGACCTTGGCGACGAGCGCACCGATGATGAAGACGAAGACCGCTCCGATCACGTTGGGCAGGAAGCCCAGCACGCCGTCGAGCAGACTCTTGATCGGGTCCAGCACAGGGCTGAGCTCGAACAGGTCGAGCAGCGCGATCAGACCGAAGAGCCACACCAATAGCGCGGCCACGGAACCGAGGCTCTTGCCGATGCTGTCCCCGTCGCTTCCAGCCTTCTGGAGCAGCGGGATCTTCGAGGTCAGCTTCGCGAACGCCCAAGCGACGATCTTCGCGATGATCCAGGTGACCAGGAGGATGACGATCGCGGCGGCCACTTTGCCACCGAGACCCACCCAGTCGATGTCCTTCACGGCATCCATTTGTCTCTCCCCTCAATAGGGTTTTCGGAGGAGGTGCCTGAGATCGACGAGCAGCCCGAGTGATGCGCGCAACAGGCACCCCTGCTCTTAGAGACGTTCGTCCAGTTGGGGCCGTGAAGCAAGTTTGGCGCTCCAGCGGACGCAAATCGGGAAATGATTTACAATCCGGCGCCTGCTGTAACCACTGCCGTGAAACGTGCCCTAAGAGACCAACCAGGCCGCGTACGCATCGAAGGAGTAGGGCCGGCCGAGGAAGTCGGCGACCAGGTCGGCGGCGTCCTTCTCGCCACCGCGGGCGAGCACCAGATCGCGGTAGCGGCCCGCCACCTCGGGGTCGAACAGGTTGTCCCGGTCGAAGGCGCTGAACAGGTCCTTCGCGATGACCAGCGACCACATGTAGGTGTAGTAGGCCGAGGAGTAGCCGCCCAGGTGGCCGAAGTTGGCGAAGAAGTGGGTGCCCTCGAGATAGGGGTAGGGAGAGTACGCGGCCTGGAGCTCCTCGAGCCGCTTGGTCAGGTCGTCGGGCTGCTCCTTGTGGAACCAGTAGGAGATCGCGGCGTAGAACATCTGCTGCCGGGCGTGGTAGCCCTTGCCGAAGTCGTCTGCGGCACGCATCCGCGCGACCAGGTCGGCGGGGATCGGCTCGCCGGCCGCGTTGGTGGCGAAGGTCTGGAGTACGTCGGCGTCCCAGGCCCACTCCTCGAGCATCTGGCTCGGCGCCTCGACGAAGTCCCACTCCGTCGCGACCCCGGAGAACCGCGCCCACTCGCCCTGCCCGCCGAGCACGTGGTGGATCAGGTGGCCGAACTCGTGGAAGAGGGTCACCACGTGGTCGTGCTCCATCAGACCGCGGGAGAAGTTGCAGACCAGCACGCCCTCGGGGAGCTGCCGGCCCTTCACGCCGGGGGCGAGGTCGAACTGCGCGGCGTGCTTGTACTTGCCCTCGCGGGGGTGCAGATCGAGGAAGATCCGGCCGAGGGGCTCGTCGCCGTCCTGCTGATAGACGTCGAAGACGCTCACGTCCTCGTGCCAGGTGACGACGTCGGAGACCGGCTCGTAGCGCAGACCGAAGAGTCGCCCGGTGACGTCCAGCAGGCCCTGGTGCACCTTCGCGAAGTCGAAGAACGTACGCACCACCTGGCTGTCGACGTCGTACTTCTCCTGCCGCACCAGCTCCTCGTAGTAGAGCGCGTCGGCGGCGGAGACCGCGCTCGCCCCAGGGACGTCGCGGGCGTAGCGGTCGAGGAGCACCTCGAGGTCGCGCTTCATCCGCCCCTCGGCGGCACCGGCGATCTTGTCGATGAACTCCGGGATCGCCGGCCCCTCGCCGATCATCTTCACCGCGGCGTCGAAGGCGGGCCAGTCCTCGTAGCCGACCAGGTTGGCCAGCTCGTGACGCAGCGCGAACATCTCCTTCAGGACCGCTTCGTTGTGCGGCCAGCCGCGCTCGAGACCGGCGACGGTGACGGCGCGACGGATCGCCGGATCCTTCACGAACATCCGGGCGGGAAGAGCGTCGGGGTAGTCGGTGGTGATCTCGACGAGCCCCTTGTCGTTGACCGGGTGCGCCTCCAGCCAGTCGGCTGGCATCCCGTCCAGCTGTTCGGGCGTGGCCAGGGTGATGCGTACGTCGTCCCGGGCCACCCGGGAGAACTCGAGGTTGAGCTCGGTGAGCCGTTCGTTGATCTCGGTCAGCCGGGCCCGGGTGGCGTCGTCGCGGTCGACGCCCGCGCGGGTGAAGTCCTGCAGTGTCTTCTCCAGGAACCGCTTGGCCAGCGGGTCGAGCGCATCCGTCTGGTCTGACGGGAGGTCCGCGAAGACGCGGTAGAGCACCTGGTCCTGGGTTAGCTCGGTGCGCAGCCGGTCGACCTCGACCTCGGTGTCCTCGCATGCCGTACGGACCGTCTCGACGGGGTGGACATTGGCGAGCAGACCGGTCAGGCCGCCGAGCGAACCGAGGTCCAGGGACAGCTCGTCCCAGGCCTTCAGCACCTCGATCGCCTCGCTCGGCGGCGCGGTCCGCAGCTTCTCGGCCAGCTCCCGCACATGGGTCAGCGTCGTGGACGTACGCTCCTTGACCCAGGTCTCCGCGGCGTCAGTCTCGGGCAGGGCAAGCGGTGGCGGCGTGGTCATGCGGGCAAGCCTGCCACGACCTGAAACGCTCCGCCGCCGAGATTCAGCGAAGCGTTGGATCAGGTCTGCGACTCACGCCTCGAGGCGCGGCGGTCCCGGGAAGCGGTGGATCTCCTGCGGCCAGTCGAGCGCGACCGCCATCCGGCCCGCCCAGTAGCGCGCGGTCTCGTCGTCGGGAACGTCGACGACGAAGAATCCCCCGAGGTGCTCCTTGGTCTCGACGTAAGGACCGTCGGTGAACACGGGCTCCCCGTCGTCGCCGAGCTCGACGCTGCAAAGAGCAGTCGAGGCGTCGATCCCGCCGTTGCCGTAGACGAAGACCCCCGCGTCCTTCATCTCCTTCGTCACAGCCATCGAGGTGTCTCGCTTGTGAACCAGCTGCTCCATGGTGTGCTCGTCCACCCACTCGTCATTGAACGCGATGATGTATTCCGGCATTTCGCTCTTCTCTCCTGTGTCGTCTGCGGCCCGGCGGCCGCCGTTCATCTCTTCTACGAACGCCTCCGCCCCGATCCGACAGCCCCGGACAAAATTCCGTCAGATACGTCCGAGCTGGTCCCGGCGCCTGGTCAGCAGCGCGACCTCGGCGGCGTTCTCGGCGAGCTCGATGGCCTTGTCGTACGCCGCGCGGGACTCGCCGCTGCGGCCGAGTCGGCGCAGCAGATCGGCTCGGGTGGCGTGGAAGGCGTGGTAGTCGTCCAGGCCGAGCCGGTCGATCTCGGCCAGCGCGACCTCGGGGCCGTCCAGCTCGGCGACGGCGATCGCCCTGTTGAGCCGGACGATGGGCGAGCTGTCGACCCGGATCATCTGGTCGTAGAGCGCGACGATCTGGGACCAGTCGGTGTCGCGGGCGTCGCGCACCGAGGTGTGGACGGCGTTGATGGCGGCCAGGATCTGGTAGCGCCCTGGCCGCGAGCCGCCGTTGGCGACGACCTCGAGCCGCTCGCGCACCAGCGCGTGGCCCTCGGCGATCAGCGCGAGATCCCACGAGCCGCGGTCCTGCTCGTCGAGCCGGACCAGCTCGCCGGTCGCCGAGATCCGTGCCGTACGCCGCGCCTCGATCAGCAGCATCAGGGCCAGCAGGCCGACGACCTCGCCGTCGTCGGGGAGCAGGGCGCGGACCAGCCGGGTCAGCCGGATGGCCTCGAGGGTCAGGTCGCCGCGTACGGGATTCTCGTGGTCGCCGGAGGAGAGGTAGCCCTCGTTGAAGACCAGGAAGAGGACGGCCAGGACGCCCGTGACGCGCTCGGGGAGGTCGGCCGCCTCGGGGACCCGGTAGGGGATGTGGGCGGCCTTGATCTTGGTCTTCGCGCGGGTGATCCGCTGGCCCATCGTGGTCTCCTGGACCAGGAAGGCGTTCGCGATCTCGGGCACGGTCAGGCCGCCGACCATACGCAGCGTCAGCGCGATCCGCGCCTCGGGCGCGAGCGCGGGGTGGCAGCAGGTGAACAGCAGTCGGAGCCGGTCGTCCTCGATGGCGCCGAGAGGCTCGTGCGGGGTGTCATCGTGCATCGCAACGGCCTCCTTCTGCTTGTCGTCACGTTTGGACTCGCGGCGGATCCGGTCGATCGCGCGGCGGTTGGCGGTGGTGGTGAGCCAGGCGCCCGGGTTGGGAGGTACGCCATCGAGCGGCCAGCGCTCGACTGCGACCGTGAACGCCTCGGCCGCGGCCTCCTCGGCGATGTCGAGGTCGCCGAAGCGCTTGGCGAGGCTGGCGACCACCCGGGCCCATTCCCCTTGGTGGGCTCGGGTGATCGCCTCGTCGATATCCGTCAACAGCGGTTCACGCCTCGGGGCCGGTCTGCATCGGGCGTACCTCGACCTTGCCGAGGCAGGCCGCGGACGCCTCGGCGGCAAGCTTGAGGGCGACATCGAGGTCGGGGACGTCGATGATCCAGAAGCCCGCCATGTACTCCTTGGCCTCTGCGTAGGGGCCGTCGGTGATGACCGGCTTCTCGCCCTGACCGTCGACGACGGTCGCCGTCTTGGCGGCATCGAGGCCGTCGGCGAAGACGAAGTAGCCCTCCTGCTGGAGCTTGTCGTTGAACTTCCCGGTCGCCTCGAACGACTTCATCATCTCTTCCTCCGAGGCGTAGCCGTAGTTGTCCTTCTCGTAGTCCGAGTCGGGACCCCAGACAGACATCAGGTACTTGGCCATGGTGCTCACTCCTTTGTGTCGGACGGCCTCGGTGGCCGCCTCTCACCCTTGCTACGAACGTCTACACCCCGATCCGACACCTCACAGCGGAATTTCTCCAGGTAAATTCATTCGCTTAGCATTGCGAACCATGTCGAAGACCGCGCAACGATGAGCATCAGCTCCAAGCTCAGGGGTGCCGTCGCGGACACCCGCCCTCTCCAGGAGCCGCACTTCCGGCGACTGTGGATCGCCGGGATCATCACGATGATCGGCGCGCAGATGACCGTCGTCGCGGTGCCGGCCCAGATCTATGCGGACACCGGCTCCTCGGCGTACGTCGGGCTGACGGGTGTCTTCGGACTCGTCCCGCTGATCGTCTTCGGCCTCTACGGTGGCGCGCTCGCGGACCACTTCGACCGGCGTACGATCCTGATGGTCTCGACGACGGGGCTGATCGGCACCAGTGCGCTCTTCTGGCTCCAGTCCGCGCTCGGCAACACCAACGTCTGGCTGCTGCTGTGCCTCTTCTCGGTCCAGCAGGCCTTCTTCGCGGTCAACTCGCCGACCCGGAACTCGCTGCTGCCCAAGATCCTGCCCGCGCATCTCCTCCCGGCCGCCAACTCGCTGCAGATGACGGTCTTCCAGGCGGGCGCCATCGCGGGACCGCTGGTCGCCGGCGTGATGCTGCCGTTCACCGGGTTCACCTGGCTGTACGCCATCGACACCGTCACGCTCTTCGCGACCCTCTACGCGGTCGTGCTGCTGCCGAAGATCCCCGTCGAGGGCGCCGGCTCGAAGGTTCCCGGACTGCGCTCGGTGTGGGACGGCTTCGCCTACCTGCGCCATCAGCCGGTGCTGCTGATGAGCTTCGTGGTCGACCTGATCGCGATGGTCTTCGCGATGCCGCGGGCGCTGTTCCCGCAGATCGCGCACGAGTCCTTCGGCGGCCCCTCTGAGGGCGGGATCGCGTTCGCACTGCTCTTCGCGGCCATCCCGGCCGGCGCGGTGATCGGCGGGATCTTCTCCGGCTGGGTCTCGCGGATCGAGGCCCAGGGGCGGGTGGTCATCTACTGCATCGGCGTGTGGGCCCTCGGCATCACCCTGTTCGGGCTCACGGTCGCGTTCGCGGACCACTTCACGACGTTGATGCTGGGCCTTGGCGTGTTCTTCATGATGGTCGCCGGCGCCGCCGACGTGGCCTCCGCGGCCATCCGGATGTCGATCCTGCAGTCGGCGGCCGACGACAACGTACGCGGTCGGCTGCAGGGGGTCTTCACGGTCGTCGTCGCGGGTGGCCCGAGGGTGGCCGACGTCCTGCACGGAGGCGCGGCGGCCGTGGTCGGCACCGCGATCGCGACCACCGGAGGCGGCCTGCTCAACCTCCTCGGGATCGCGCTGTGTGCGCTACTCGTCCCGAGCTTCCTCGCGTACCGGGTCAACCGGACCGGGACCACCGAGCACGAACTCTCGAAGTAGCCCGGCGAGCAGCTCGGGCTGGTCGATCGGCACCAGCGTGGAGGAGTCCTTGACGATCTCCAGCCGCGCGTCGGGATAGTGCGCGGCCAGGCGCGGACCGTGCTCGGCGGGCATCATCGTGTCCTGGTCGGCCCAGACGACGAGCACCGGCTTGGTGAACTTCTGCTGACCCTCGGCGAGCTCGAGCAGCTCGTCGCGACCAGGAGCACCGGCGGCGAACTTGATGAAGTCACGGCGGATCGCCCGGTCGGTCAGCGCCGCCGCGAACCAGCCGTGAACCAGGTCGTCGTAGAGGTGGTAGCTCTTGTCGACCGACATCCCGCCGTAGCCGGAGCTCATCTGCCGGAAGCTCTCCATGCGGAACAGCTGCAGCGCGGCGGTGAACAGCGGCGGCATCTTCGAGAGCACCGCGAGCGGCTTGGCCGCCTTGGGCGGGTAGTTGTCGAAGGCCTCGCACGCCACCAGCGCCAGCCGCGCGATGCGGTCGGTGCGGTCGGCGTTGATGAGGAACTGGCCACCGCCCCAGTCGTTGAGGACCAGGGTGACGTCGTGGAGGTCGAGCGCGTCGAGGAAGTCGCCGAGGATGTTCGCCACACCCTGCTGGCTGAGGTCCGCGTCGGGCCGCATGGGCTGCCGGTGACCGCCCAGCGGCAGCGTCGGCCGGATCACCCGGAAGCCACCGAGGTAGGGCAGCGCACGGCGCCACAGACGGCCGTCCATCGGCACTCCATGGAGGAGTACGAGGACAGGGCCGTCACCGCCGGTATCCTCGAAATCGATCGGACCGGCCGACAGCTCGACGCTGGGCATTCAGTGGGCTCCTCGAAGCAATGACGTGGGGTGCCCACACCTTGCCCCCCGGGGAACAGGCGTGCAACGGGAATCGCCCAATTCCCTACGCATCTGGGTATATCGCAGGTCTTAGGTCCCTGAGCCACTAGGGCCGTGTTATACGCCCCAGGGCTTCTGGTGGAGGCCGACGGGGACGCTCAGAGCCCGACCGGCAGGTCCTCCGCCGCGGCGAACGCCTCGATCCCCTTGGCCGGGCCGCGCTCGTCGATCGTCTCGATCAGGGCGGCGAGGTCGTCGCGGCGGTCCTGCGAGACCAGCCAGGCCATCAGGCGCTGGCCACGCGGGACGGTGGTCTCCTCGAAGGGGACGCCGGCGTCGTACCAGAACTCGAGGACGGCGCCGCGCAGCAGCGACCAGTAGCGGTCGGGGTCCTCGGTGGTGGGGTTGACGGCCGCGCGGAAGTGCTCCCACATGTCGATCGGGAGGATCTCGGTGCGCAGCGTACTCATCAGCTTCGCCGAGCCCGAGCCGGCCACGAGCTCGACGGTCTGGCGCTTGGTCGTGATCCGCTCGAGAAGGTTGGCGATCTGGGCGCGCTTCTGGGTCGCGGAGGAGAAGTCGGAGCGGACCCGCCAGTCGTAGACGACGTCGGAGAGGATGTCGAAGCTCCTGGCGGCCAGGAAGGCCTGGGTCAGGGCCACCTGGTCCTGATAGCGGGTGCGCTCGGGGAAGGTGATCTCGTTGTCGGTCCAGAAGGACCGCCGGAAGATCTTGTTCCACACGAACACGTCCGCGAGCATCAGCGGGGCGTCCTCGATCCGGCACCTGAGGCGTGTCCGGGTGTGGTTGCGACGCATCAGCGGGGTGACGTACCTCCGCTCCTCGCCGTTCACGAGGGTGACGCGCTCGGCCGAGCCGGCGACGAAGTCGGAGCCCGTACGCCGCAGCGTCTTCACCATCGAGCTCCAGGCATCCCGGGGCAGGATGTCGTCGGGGTCGACGAAGGTGAGCAGGTCACCGGTGGTGGCCTCGATCCCGGTGTGGCGGGCGATGGAGACACCGGAGTTGGGCTGGGAGATCAGCGTGACCCGAGGGTCCTTCGCGGCGATGCCCTTGACGATCTCGGCCGACCCGTCGGTGGAGCCGTCGTCGACGACGATCACCTCGATGGCACAGAACTCACGCAACGGCTGATGAAGGATGCTGTCGAGGCTGTCGGCGACGTAGTCGGCCACGTTGTAGACAGGCACGACGACGCTGAGCAACCTCGGCTTCCTCCTTCTGATTCCCCCCACGCGCATCAACTCTAATTGGGTGCGCATCAGCGCGTCCTAGCGATGGTGAGCGTGTCGACCTCGGAGCCGTCGGTGGCGATGACTTCGAGGTCCAGCCTCGCCTGCCCGTGGGCGTCACGCGGGTGCGCATCGAAGAACGCGACCGAGTGGGTCGCGTCGCCGACCGCGCGGTAGGTCGTCGGCTCGGGGATCTTCAGGCCGTTCTTGTCCGTGTAGTAGGACAGCACCGGCAGCACATCGGGATAGGTCGAGCCGCCACCGCCGCCGGCGGTGATGTAGATCGTCCCCTCGTTGGTGCTGACCGTGGCGCCGCGCGGCGCCTCCTGGACCGGCTTGCCGTCGCGCATCAGGTGGGTGCGCTCGTAGCAGTGGTTGTGGCCATTGATCACGACGTCGACCTGGTAGCGGTCGAAGAGCGCCTCCCAACGGTCGCGGATGCCGCCGTCCGAGGCGTGCGCGATGTTGGTGCAGTAGGCGCACTGGTGGAAGCCGACGAGGATGAAGTCGATGTCTTGACGGGCCCGGAAGGCGGACAGCCGCTCCTCGAGCCAGCTGTCCAGCGTCTCGCCGAGGTAGCCCGCGTTCCGGGTGTACTCGTACGTCGCGTCGTTGCCGTCGAGGGCGATGAAGGCGACGTTGCCGCGGACGAAGGAGTAGGTCTCCTGTCCGCCGCCGGCGCCGTTGCCTGGGTGACGGAAGCGGGCGCGGTGGCCGTCGTAGCCGAGCTCGCCGTTGCCGTTCTCCATCTCGTGATTGCCGACGACGGTCATCCACGGGATCGCGTCGGCGCTGGGCTGGATCTGGGTCAGGAACTCGTCCCAGACGCCGAAGTCCTGCTGCAGCTCCCCGCTCTTGCCCTGACCGCCGGTGTCGGCGTACGCGATGTCACCGACGACGAACGCGAACTCGGCGCGCTGCTGACGGATCAGGTTCACGTTGCGCGCCGCGTCCTCGGCCACGCCCATGTCGCCGAAGGCGGCGAAGCGGAAGGACCCGGTGGCCTTCGGGGCGGTGGTGAACGAGCCCCTGGTCGCGGTGCCCCCGTCGTGGCTGAGCCGGTAGTAGTAGCGCGTGCCCGGTCGCAGGTCGCTGAGGTCGACGTGGTGGTAGACACTGTCGACCCGGATCGAGGAGAGCGACTCCGGTCGCAGGGTCAGGCCGTAGTCGGGTGTCACGCCCAGATCGAGCCGCGGTGCCTGCACCGACCCGGCGGTCGACCAGGAGACGTTCATCTGCTTGACCGGGTTGGCGCCGTACGAAAGATGTACGCCGGTGGCCGGTGCGGCAGACCTGGCCGCCTGCGTCCACAGCATCGGGCCGGCGACGACACCGGCACCACCGATCAGGCCGGCCTTGAGGATGGTGCGCCTGGAAGGGGCCGTCATCGTCGGGCCAATGTGGGGGCTATCGGTCACGGGAGGATCAACGCATAGGTAGACGAGACGTTAGGCCACGTGCGGTGTCGCCGGGGTGAACGAGGGGTGATCGTTCGTCATGCGGCGACGTACGATGCGGCCATTTGCGCACCGAAGGCTGCGTTGTCGCGCACCAGCGCGATGTTGGTCGCCAGCGAGTCGCCGCCGGTCAGCTCGACGATCCTGGCGAGCAGGAACGGGGTGATGTCCTTGCCGTGGATGTCGCGGGCCTCGGCATCTGCGAGAGCCTGGTCGATGTGTTTCCCGATCACGTCGGCGGGGATCTCGTCGGCGGCCGGGACCGGGTTGGCGACGACCAGGCCGCTGGGGAGGCCGAGCTCCCAGGTCGCCTTCATGACCGCGGCGGCCTCGCCGGGGCCGTCGATGCGCAACGGCGCCGCGAACCCGGAGCTGCGGGAGTAGAAGGCCGGGAACTCGTCGCTCCCGTTGACCAGGACCGGCACCCCGTAGGTCTCCAGGGTCTCCAGGGTCAGGCCGATGTCGAGGATCGACTTCACGCCGGCGCTCACCACCGCGACCTGGGTGCGGGCGAGCTCGGTCAGGTCGGCGGAGATGTCGAAGGACGTCGCTGCGCCCCGGTGTACGCCACCCAGCCCGCCGGTCACGAACGTCCTGATCCCGACCATCGCCGCCAGGCGCATGGTGGCCGCGACGGTGGTCGCGCCGTGGAGGCCGCGGGCGACGACGTAGGGGAGGTCGCGGACGCTGACCTTGGTCACGTCGGGGTCGGAGGCGAGGAGCTCGAGGTCGTCGGGCGACAGTCCGGCACGAGGGATGCCGTCGAGCAGCGCGATCGTGGCCGGGACGGCGCCGTTGTCGCGCACGATCTGCTCGACCTCGGTGGCCATCTTGACGTTGTCGGGATAGGGCATGCCGTGGCTGATGATCGTCGACTCCAGCGCGACGACCGGGCGGCCCTCGGCGAGCGCGACCCCGACCTCTTCGGTGAGCCGGACCTTCACGCCAGCTCCCGGACGAGGCTCTCGCTGAGGTCCATCCGGACGGTGTCGTGGGTGCCGCAGGTCAGCGCTGCCGCGGCGTGCCCGAACCGGGCCGCCGCGACCAGGTCGACGTCTCGGAGGAGCTCGTGGGTGAACGCGGCGAGCATCGCGTCGCCGGCGCCGGTGACGTCGACGACGTCGGTCGGCACGGCGGGAAGCTCTTGGTAGATGTCGTTGTAGCTGATCACGGAGCCGCGGGCGCCGAGGCGCACCCAGACGACGCCGACACCGCGGTCGTGCAGCGAGTGGATGGCCTTCTCGATCTCCGCGTCGGTGCCGGCGGGCAGATCGGTCAGCGCGGCCAGCTCGGCCTGGTTGGGCGTGACCAGGTAGAGCTCGCGATCGGCCCGGATCAGGTCACGCGCCCGCCTCGCCTTCGGCACCGAGACCGGGTCGAACACGACGGGCACGTCGAACTCGCGGGCCAGGTCGATCGCCACGTCGGCGGTGCGGACCGGGATGTTGCCTTCGACGAGCACGCCGCGAGCGTTCTTGATCAGGTCGCGGGCCGCCTCCACGACCAGCGGGGAGAACTCGTCGGTCGCGGCCATGTCGGCCACCGCGACCACCAGCTCGCCGGAGGAGTCGAGCACGGCGTTGTAGGTGCCGGTGCGTACGTCTGCCCGGCGTCGGACGTAGGTGCAGTCGACGCCGACGTCCTCGGTGTAGCTGATCACCTCGTCGCCGATCGGGTCGTCGCCGACGACCGAGACCAGCGCCACCGAGTCACCCAGCCGGGCGAGGTTCTCCGCGACGTTGCGGCCCACTCCGCCGGGCGAGAGGCCGGCGGATCCGGACATGCTCGAACCCATCACCACCTGCTCGTGTGCACGAGCGTGGAGATCCATGTTGGAGCCGCCGATTACGACGATGTCTGGCGGAGATTGCGGGTTCATCACTTGAATCGTAAGTGGGGTGCACAGATCGCGCCCCCTCATAAAGTATGAACTTGGCACGGCCGAGGCGTGTCCCTGCTCTCACCCGGCTCTTGTCGCAGACTGCCGGACAGCGCTGCGCCGCTGATGCTAGATTCCGCCGGTCCGGCGCGAATACGCCTCATGGGGTATGTGCTCAGGTCGCCCGGCAATCTCCCACCTCGGCAGCGCCTCCGCAGCGCTGACCCGTCTCGAAGGCAGCACCACATGTCTCCACGTCGGCGCACGATCGCGCTGATCTCAGCTTTGGCCGGCACGTTGATCGCGACCGTCGCGTTCGCCCCGACTGCGGCCGTTGCCGAAATGGCCTCCGACGATCCGATGCCGATCGTCCCGGAACTCGTGTACGCCACCAGCGGCACCGTCCAGAACTCGCTCTCCGGACCGTCGGCGTTCGACCCGATCGACGACCGGACCTGGCTCGGGTTCTGCGACCCGGCCGAGGTCGACCCCGCGGAGAGCTACGGCGAGGTGATCATCGAGGCCTGCGACGAGTCACCGTCCAGTCAGCGCATGATCTGGACCTTCGATGATCAGAACGTCCTGGCCGAGCTCTCCGCAGACGACATCGTCTCGGCGAGGTTTCAGATGAGCGCCGACCTCGCCTGGGTCGACGAGGTCGACTGCCGCCAAGGTGCACTGGAGCTCTATGCCGGCGCCGACTGGTCCCAGGAGCCGGCGACCGTGGAGACCTACGCGCCGAGCGGATGCGAAGGTGCGCGCGCATGGAACGGGTACTTCTCGTTCGACGCCACCGACCTCGCCAAGCAGGCTGCCTCCGGAGACGGCTCATTGGCCGTCGGCATCAAGGCAGCCGACGAGACCTGCATGTCCTGCGGCTGGAACCGGGTCAAGAGCGCAGGCTTGCAGATCGTCTTCAACCGGGCTCCCGCCGACGCGACGAGCCTGCAAGTCGGCACGTCATACCCGGGCACCGAGCCGTGCACGTCGACGCCGCAGTGGCTGAACAGCGACGTCTATGCGAGCGCGTACGTCGCCGATCCGGACACCCCGTTCCACGGCGGAGGCGCGAAGGTGACCGCGACCTTCGAGGTCTTCCCGGCCGGCCAGTCACCTGACGCAACGCCGATCTTCGAACTCACGGCCACCGAGAAGTACGCCGATGCCCGGATCGCCGTCACGATCCCGCCCGACCTGCTCACGGACGGCGCCCTCTACGACCTCTGGGTCACTTCACGGGACGGCTACGGCAAGGCGGGCGAGCCGGTTCACTGCACCTTCGGGGTCGATCGCACCGATCCGGAGCCCCCGACCATCACGCCGGTCGTCGGTGGCCAAGCGGTCTACGTCACGGGCGAGCCCAGAGGCGGAGCCGGGATCCCCGGCTACTTCTGGATCAGTGGGGGCGGCGCGGACGTAGAGACGTACCGGTTCTCGGGTGGCACGAGCGCGTACTGCGGCACCGGGTCGTCGGCCCCCGCCACCGGCACGACCGGCTTCCCCTTCACGCCCGACTCCCGTGCCGTCTTCACCGAGGGGCGCGTCGTCGCGTGTGCGGTCGACAAGGCCGGCAACTGGAGCCAGACGTCGACGTACATCTTCGATGTCGCGAGCAGCGACAACGCCGTGGCAACCCCGCCCGCGATCACCGTGAGCGGAGCGTCGTCATACAGCTACGGAAGCAACTACGCCTCCAGCATCGCGCTCAGCACCGACGCGATCACGCCCTACGGCGCGGTCACCGTCAGCGAGGGTTCGACCGTCCTCGGCAGTGCGACGTTCGACGCTCGCACGGAGTCGGTGACGCTCCCGGCGAAGAAGCTCTCCGTCGGTTCGCACACGCTCACCTACACCTATCAGGCGTTCCCGGGCGCACCGAAGTGGTCCACGACGAAGAGCGTCAAGGTGGTCGGGGAGTTCGTCGCACCGACGCCGACGATCAGCGGCACCGCCAAGGTCGGCAAGACCCTGACCGCATCGCGCGGCACGTGGTCACCGACGCCGAGCACGGTGACGTACGTCTGGAAGGCGGGCTCCACCACGATCAAGTCGAGCTCCTCGAACCAGCTGGTCATCCCGGCGTCGGCCAGGGGGAAGCAGATCACGGTGAGCGTCGTGGGGGCCAGGTCGGGCTACACGACGAAGACCGTGACCAGCGCGAAGACCACGACGGTGGCGGCGGGAACGTTCATCGCGCCGCGTCCCTACATCAAGGGCACCGTCGAGTACGGCCACACCGTGAGCGCTGTGCGCGGGACCTGGTCACCGTCGCCCTCGTCGGTCACGTACGTCTGGAAGATCAACAGGACGGTCGTCAAGCGAGGAACATCGGCATCGCTGGTCCTCCGGAAGGTCTGGACCGGCAAGAAGGTCACCGTCACCGTGGTCGGCTCTCGGACGGGCTACACGTCCAAGACGATCACGTCGTACGCGAAGACGATCTGATCCGGCTGTGAGCTGGGAGCGCGACTCGGCGCGCTCCCAGCGCTCACCGGCTCAGCCGAGGAGCTCGCGGCCGATCTCCTCGACCGAGCGGCAGCCGACGAGGCCGAGGGAGAGGTCGAGCTCGGCGATCATGTGCTCCAGGACTGCCTGGACGCCGGCGGCACCGGCGAGGGCGAGGCCGTAGACGTAGGGGCGGCCGAGGAGGACGGCGTCGGCACCCAGGGCGAGCGCCTTGAGGATGTCGGCGCCGGAGCGGATGCCCGAGTCGAAGAGGACCGGGATGCGGCCGTCGACCTCGTCGACGATGCTCGGCAGGGCGTCGATGGAGGCGATGGCGCCGTCGACCTGGCGGCCGCCGTGGTTGGAGACGATGATCCCGTCGACACCGTGCTCGAGCGCGCGGCGGGCGTCCTCGGGCGCCTGGAGGCCCTTCAGCACGATCGGCAGGTCGGTCATCTCCCGCAGCCGGTCGAGGTCGTCCCAGATCAGGTCGGAGCGGGAGAAGACGTCGAGGAAGGTCTCGACGGCGGCGCGGGCGTGGCCGGAGCGAAGGTTGTCGACGAGCTTGCCGGGATGGTGCTGGGCCATCGAGGCGACCGCGGTGAGCGCCGAGGGGATCTCCCGGAGTCCGGGTCGCACGCTCGTCCCGCTGCCGCCGGAGAGGCGCTTCTCGACGAGGGCGCGGAAGGCGGGGTCGGAGGTGTACTGCGCGATCCCCAGCCCTCGCGCGAAGGGCAGATAGCCCAGATCCAGATCACGCGTACGCCACCCGAGCATGTGCGTGTCGAGCGTGACGACCAGCGCGTCGGAGCCGATGGCCTCGGCGCGGCGTACGAAGGACTCGACGATCGTCTCGTCCTTCGACCAGTAGAGCTGGTAGAGCCGTGGGGTGTCGCCCAAGTCCTTTGCGACCTCCTCCATCGGGACGGAGGCCTGGGTGGAGATCACCATCGGGATGCCCGTCGCGCGGGCCGCCGCGGCGACCTCGTGCTCGGCGCGGGGATGGGCGAGCTCGAGCACGCCGACCGGGCCGAGCATCAGCGGCGCCGGCATGTCCACACCGAACAGCGTGGTGCGCAGGTCGCGGCTCTCGACGTTGGTGAGCATGCGCGGCACCAGCCGGAAGTGGTCGAAGGCGGCGGTGTTGGCGGCGACGGTGCGCTGCTGTCCTGCTCCGCCGTCGACGTACGCCCAGGCCTCCTTGCTCATCGCCCGCTGGGCAGCCTCGGCGAGCGCCGAGGGCTCGGTCGGCACCACGGGGCGGCGGCCGAACAGGCCCTTGCGAAAGATGGCCGACTGGAGGTCTCTGCCGATGCTCACGCGCGTAGGCTACTGCGTTCCGCCTGCCGCCGGACCCCACCTTCGGCAGGGAGTTCTGCGGGCAGCGCGGCGCCGGAGATCGCGATGATCAGCCGATGACACCGCTCGGTCATCTGGGCTGGGGTGACGCCGGGATGGTCGAGCCACCAGGTGATCAGCGCGTCGACCGCACTCATCCAGACGGCGGTCAGCGCAGAGGCGTCGAGGGGATCGTCGTCGCCCACGAGCCTCATCAGCTCGCCGACGCCCTCGACGGCGAGACGGGTGATCCGGTCGGTGTAGACGGCGCGGGCGGCGGCCACCTCGCCGTCGTCGGGCGCTGACGGGTCGAAGAGGAGCCGCCACAACCACGGCTGCGGCTCGAGCGTACGGAAGAGACCGTCGAGCGTGTGCAGGCCCCGCTCGACGCCGACCGAGTCGTCGGCGGCGACCCGCTCCATCTCAGCGGCGAGCGTCTCGGCGCCGTAGTTGAAGCTGGCCAGGAAGAGGCCCTCCTTGGAGCCGAAGTACTGATAGACGAGCGGTTTCGAGATACCGGCATCGGCGGCGATCCCGGCGACCGACGCCTTGGCGAACCCCATGGTGCCGAAGACCTCGCAGGCGGCTCGCAGGATCTGCAGCTCGCGGTCGGCGCGCGGGACGCCCTTGGTTCCAGCGTTGGCCCGTGACATGTCCAAGAGTCTAGCGGCGGGATATGACCTTGAGGTAACTTACTCGAAGGTCATATCCCCGGGAGGTCCCCCATGAACGACATGCTCGACCCGTTGAAGAACCCCTTGACGTACGCGATCCCGTTCTTCGTGATCTCGATCCTCATCGAGCTGGCCGCGCTGAAATGGCTCGACCACGACGACAACCTGGCCGGCTACGTCTTCAAGGACGCGCGCACCTCGATCCTGATGGGCCTCGGCTCGATCGTGTCGATGACCGTGTTCAAGGTGCTGACCTTCGCGGTCTACGCGGCGATCTTCGCCTACGCGTCGCTGTGGCAGATCCCGGAGACGTGGTGGGGTCTGGCGGTCTCGGTCGTGGTCGTCGACCTCGCCTACTACTGGAACCACCGCTTCGTGCACCGGACCAGAGTCGGCTGGGCGGCCCACCAGGCACACCACTCGAGCGAGTACATGACGTTCGCGACCGCGCTGCGGCAGAAGTGGAACCCGTGGTTCGAGTTCTTCTTCTTCCTGCCGCTGCCGTTCCTCGGCATCTCACCGGCGGCGATCTACATCGCCTTCTCGATCAACCTGATCTACCAGTTCTTCGTGCACACCGAGACGATCGGGAAGCTGTGGCGGCCGCTGGAGCTCGTGCTCAACACGCCTTCGCACCACCGCGTCCACCACGGCTCCGACCCGGAGTACCTGGACAAGAACTACGCCGGCATCCTGATCGTCTGGGACCGCCTCTTCGGCACCTTCCAGCCCGAACGGCAGCGCCCGACGTACGGCCTGACCTACAAGGTCGACACCTACAACCTGCTCCGGCTGGAGTACGGCGCCTTCCGGGAGCTCTGGACCGACGTACGCAGCGCCGCCGGCTGGCGACTCAAGCTGAGCTATGTCTTCCGGCCGCCTGGGTGGGCGCCGACCGAAGTCACGCGGACTTCCGTCGCCCGAGAATCATCACGATGATCAGGCCGAGGAGGCCGAAGACGACGAGCACGACGCCCGGGGCCGCGACCTCGACGAGCTTCTGGCCCTCGGGGGACGCGGGCTCGCTGAAGCTCACCTGCTGAGGCTCGGGCGCGATCACGTCGGGGAACTCCTTGGCGATCTCGGCCTGGAGCTTGTCGGTGTACTCCTCCACGCGCGGCGCGCTGCCGGCGGCGAGGATCGTGTCGCCCTTCTTCTGCACGAAGAAGTAGTAGTCCTCGTTGGCGGTCAGCGACTTCTTCTGGCACACACCGGGGTTGAGCGCGACGTCGAGGCTGCTGCCGCCGGTGACGCCCTTGAGCGCCTTGACGACGGTGACCGGGTAGACCACCGGGCCGCCCTTCTTGGTGGCCTTGCCGGGTCCGGTCACCCGCGCGTGGAAGACCAACGGCTCCTTGACCGCGTCGCTGAGCTCGAAGGCCGGGCACTTCGCTGGAGCCGTGACCGGGGCTGCCGAGGCGGGTGCGGGGCTCGTCATGACCACCGCTGTCACCGCAAAGGCGAGGGCAGCGAGGAACTGGGGGACGCGGCGCATGGCGAAGATCAAACCAGTCACAGGCCGAAGACTCCAGCCAGGACCCGCGCGACGCCGTCATCTTCGTGCCCGGGCGCCAGGTGCGACGCACACGCGACCACGCTCGGATGGGCGTCCGCCATGGCGTACGAGGTCCCGGCCCAGGTCAGCATCGGCAGGTCGTTTGGCATGTCGCCGAAGGCGATCACGTCCGAGGCGGAGATGCCGAGCTCGGTGCAGACAAGCTCCAGCGTGGACGCCTTGGTGACCCCGGGAGCGCTGATCTCGAGCAGCGGGAACGACGAGTGGGTGACATTGACGCGATCGCCGACGACGGCCGCCGCAGCGGCGAGCAGCTCGTCGGCGTCGTCGTGGTCGTCACGGCGGGCGAGCAGCTTGATCAGCGGCTCGTCGGCGAGCTCCTCGATCGACGCGACGCGCCTGGCGGGACGGAGGGCATCGGAGGTGTGGGTCACGAACGCGGGCTCGCACGACCACCCCTCGAGCGACTCAGTCGCGAAGACCAGACCGGGCACGCTCTCCTTCAGCGCCGCCGCCACCTCGGCCGTCAGGGCCGGCTCGATCAGCCGGGTCAACCGGGGCTGATCGGCGGCGACGTCCCAGACCAGAGCTCCGTTGGAGACGATCGCCAGCCCGACGCTGCCGATGTGCTCGAAGAGCTCCCGGGTCCAGCGCAGCGGCCGACCGGTCACGAAGATGACCGGCACGCCGATCTCCTCGAGCTTCACGAGCACGCCACGAGTGAAGTCCGAGACCGAACCGTCCGCTCTGACCAGGGTGCCGTCGAGGTCGGTGGCGACGAGCTTCGGCGTCCTCATTCTTCTATTCTGCCACCGGGCACCGGCCTGGCCATCACCAGATGCCCGTCCTCGTCGGCGCCACGCAGCTCGGTGAACCCGCACTTGGCGAGCACTCGGAGGCTGCCTGCGTTGGTGGGCTCGACAGAGGCCCGGATGCGTACGCCCTCTTCGTCGGCGCACGCCAGCAGGCCCTTGAGCGCCTCGGTCGCGAAACCCCACCCGCGTGCCTCTTCGATCAGGCCATAGCCGACCTCGGTCTCCGGGGTGCCGTCAGGGGCGGCGTCCGGCGGCCCGAAGAAGCCGATCGAGCCGAGTACGGTCCCATTGCGCATGATGTAGCGGGAGCTCCACCGGTCGCCCTCGACCCACATCGTCGCCGCATCGCGGTCGTCCTCGCGCGGGAACTGCGGGTGCCAGCTCTGCGGACGCCCGATCCCGCCGTCGGGATCGCGGATGGCCTCGACGTCGGCGCGGGTCCACAACGGCAGCGTCAGCCGCTCCGTGATGATGGTGGTGGGAAGAGTCACGAGCGCCAACACTCTCAGAACAGCACTCTCAGAACCAGCGGGAGAGTTCCAGCGCCGCGCCGTCGTCGGCGACGTGGGCCGTCACCGCATCGGCTACCTCCTGGACGACGTCGGGGGCGTTGCCCATGGCAACCCCGCGACCGGCCCACTCGAGCATCTCGACGTCGTTGCGGCCGTCACCGATGGCGAGTACGTCGGCCGGCTCGAGGTCGAGCTGGTCGCAGACGTAGGAGAGGCCCGATGCCTTGGAGACGCCGACCGGGGTGAGGTCGAGCCAGGCGGTGTAGCCGACCACGTAGTCGATGCCGTGCAGACCGAGCTCGCGGCCGAGGGCGAGGAAGTCCTCCGGCGTCGCGTCGGGGTCGCGGATGATCACCCGGGAGACCGGCTCGGCGACCATCTCGTCGATCGGAGCGATCAGATGAGCACCGTCGAGCTCGCCCTCGGGGAACGGCCGGTTGAACCGGTAGCCCAGGCCACGGTTCTCGACCGCGACCAGCACGTTCGGCCGTCGTTCCAGGATGTTCTCCACCGCCGCGCGGGCGTCGAAGGTCTCCTCGTGCACCACGTCGACCGGCGGGTAGCGGAGCACCACCGCCCCGTTGGAGGCGACGATCCACAACCGCTCCGCACCCTCGTCGGGGAGCCCGAGCAGGTCGGCGATCCCGGTCATCGAGTGGGCCGAGCGACCGGAGGAGAGCACCACGTGGGCGCCGGAGTCGTAGGCCCGGCGGACCGCGTCGCGCACCTTGTCCGAGAGGGCTTCGGAGGTCGTGCCGGTGCCCTCGATCCAGCGCAGCAGGGTGCCGTCGATGTCGAGCGCGACGAGCTTCGGCTGCCAGGCGGCCTCACCGGGCCGGGCGGTGGTGCTCTCGGTCGTGCTCACTTCTGGATCGGCTCCAGGACCTCGCGGCCGAGCCATTTCTGTAGCGCCTTCGGCACCCGCACCGAGCCGTCGGCCTGCTGGTGGGTCTCCAGCACGGCGACGATGGCGCGGGTGATCGCGGTCAGCGTGCCGTTGAGGGTGGCGACGGGGGTCGTGCCGTTCTCCGTCCGCGCCCGGATGTCGAGGCGGCGTGCCTGGAAGGTGGTGCAGTTGGACGCCGAGGTGAGCTCGCGGTACTTCCCCTGGGTGGGGATCCACGCCTCGCAGTCGAACTTCCGCAGCGCGCTCGGACCGAGGTCGCCCGCGGCCACGTCGATGACCTGGTAGGCGAGCTCGAGCTTGTCCAGGAAGGCCTTCTCCCACTCGAGGAGACGCTGGTGCTCGGCGTACGACTCCTCGACGGTGGTGTAGACGAACATCTCCACCTTCTCGAACTGGTGGACCCGGATGATGCCCTTGGTGTCCTTGCCCGCCGAGCCGGCCTCCTTGCGGAAGCACGACGAGAAGGCGGCGTAGCGCCGCGGGAGGGTGTCGGGGTCGAGGATCTCGTCGGAGTGGTAGGCCGCCATCGGCACCTCCGAGGTGCCGACGAGGTAGAGGTCGTCGTCCTCGATCTTGTAGACACCGTCGTCGACCTGGTCGAGGAAGCCGGTGCCTTCCATCGCCTCCGGGCGCACCAGCGCGGGCGCGATGACCTGGGTGAAGCCGGCCTCGCGGGCCTGCTCCATCGCCAGGTTGATCAGCGCGAACTCGAGCTCCGCGCCGACCCCGGTCAGGAAGTAGAAGCGGCTGCCCGAGACCTTGGCGCCTCGCTCGAGGTCGATCGCGCCGAGCAGCTTGCCGAGCTCGACGTGGTCACGCGGCTCGAAGCCCTCGGCCTCGAAGTCACGCGGCTTGCCGACCTTCTCGATCAGGACGAAGTCGTCCTCACCGCCGGCCGGGGCGTCGTCGGCGAGGTTGGGGATGGCCTTGAGAGCCTTCTTCCACTCCTCCTCGGCAACGCCCTGCGCCGCCTCAGCCTGCTTGACGGCGGCCGCGAGGTCCTTGACCTCGGCGAGCAGCTGCTGCTTCTCCTCGCCCTTGGCCTGGGCGACCTTCTTGCCCATCTGCTTCTGCTCGGCCCGCTTGGCCTCGAAGTCCGCGATCGCCGCGCGCCGGGCGCTGTCCGCGGACAGCGCCCGGTCCACCACGTCGGAGGACGCGCCGCGGCGCTCCTGCGAGGCACGTACGCGGTCGGGGTCTTCGCGGAGGATGCGCGGGTCGATCATGCGGCAAGGCTAGTCGACCGGACCACCAGATCTCACTTCAGTAATCGGCCGGTCACCAGTAGACCGGGCTGGTCTTGCCGCACGGGCGCAGGAACGAGCGGTAGACCGTCACGTCGGTGAAGTTGTAGCCGTAGGAGTCGTTGGTGTGGTAGTTGGCCTTCGTGTAGGTGACGTACGCGGCCGTCGTGTTGTACGTCTTCGGGAAGCCCGAGGGGTTCGACGCGGTCGAGCGGGAACCCTTGCTGGCGATCGTGCCTCGGATCAGCCCGCTCGCCCTGCTGGCGTAGATGTAGGCCTGCTTCCACGAGGTGCTGCGCTTGTTGGTGACCGTGTAGCGGATCGACGAGCCGCCACGGACGATGAGGCATGCGTACCAGTTCGCGGTGCTTCCCGAGGTGATGAGCGTGCCCGCTCCGGACATGCCCGCCTTGATCTTCGACCACGTACGCGACCCGACGATGCCGTCGTCCGCCAACCCCTTCGCCCGCTGGTAGTTCTTCACCCGGGCGGTCGTGGCGGACCCGAACGAACCGTCCGGCTTGAGCCCGCCAAGCACCTGCTGGAGCAGCTTCACGCAGCTGCCGGTGTTGCCGGGACGTACGGTCTTCGGGCTGCTGATCGTGCAGCTGACCGCGGCCTCCGCCGGCGCCGTGCCCGCGTCCACGGCCACCAGACCGCCTGTTGCCACAGCCGCCGCTGCGAGCAGTCCGCCCATGCGCAACCGCACCGATGTCTTCACTGTATGGATCCCTCTCGATTCATGTGCTCGGAACTCGAAAGGGGCAGTGTCGCCAACCGGTGATACCGCCCGAACCCGTACCTCTCCCGTACCTCTGGGACTACGGAATGCGTACGCGCCGCTCGACGGACGAGCTGCTGTCGCTGCCCGTACCACCGTCACCGTAGTCACGGCCGTAGCCGCCGTAGAGGCGGTCGTTGCCCGAATGGCCGTAGAGCGAGTCGTTGCCCGAGCCGCCCTCGATCCGGTCCGAACCGCCGAGGCCGACCAGCTTGTTGGCTCCGCTGTTGCCCCGCAGGACGTCGGCGTAGTTCGTGCCGGTCACACGCTCGAAGGTCAGCAGACGATCCGCTCCCGCCCCGGTCGACTGCACCGAGGTCGTGTTGAGCGCGACCTTCACCCCGTTGCGTACGTTCGAGTACGAGACGGTGTCGGCGCCCGAGCCGCCCTCCGCGCGGTCGTTGCCGAGGCCGGGGAAGATCGTGTCACTGCCGGCTCCGCCAAGAAGTACGTTGGCGCCGCCGTCGCCGACGAGGCGATCCGAGTAGGGGCTGCCCTTCAGGTTCTGCATTCCCGCGAGCGTGTCGGTGCCGCCACCCCCGGTCGCCTTGGACATCGTCACCGTCACCGGGTTGTAGGCCGTGACGTACGACGCGGTGTCGATGCCCGTGCCGCCGTTCAGGGAGTCGTTGCCGGAGTTGCCCGCCAGTACGTCGTCGCCGCTGTCGCCGCGCAGCGAGTCGGTGTCGTTTCCACCCTCCAGGGTGTCGTTGCCGCTGCCGCCCTCGATCGCGTCGTTGCCGGCGTCTCCCTTCAGACGGTCGTTGCCTCCTCCGCCGAGGACTCGGTCGTTACCGGCTTCACCGACGACGGAGTCCGCGCCCTCTCCCGCACTCACGGTGTCGTTGCCGGGGCCGGCCTTGATCGTGTCGTTTCCGTCCCCGCCATCGATGCTGTCCGTGGATCCGACGGTGGGGCTGTAATGGTCCTCGTCGCCGTAGATCTCGTCTGCTTCTCCCTGACCATGGATCGAGTCAACGCCGGAACTGCCGATCAGCACGTCCTTGCCGGCCCCGCCCTCGATGAGATCGTTCCCCGCGCCACCCCTGATGTAGTTGGAGGCCGCAGCACCGTAGATCTTGTCGTCGCCGGCATCCCCTGAGGCGTTGAGTGAGCCAGAGCCGCCGTGGATGACGTCGTTGCCGTTGCCACCCTCAGCCACGCCCCCGAACTGGCCGACGTGGATCGTGTCGTTGCCGTCCTCGCCGAAGGCGTTCTCGGCTGACCGCTCAGCGCGGCCGATCGTGATGATGTCGTCCTCGCGGCCACCGAGGATGACCGATGCTCCGGTGCCGCCGCTCAGGATGTCGTTGCCGTCGCCGCCGCGGATGGTGTCGTCACCAAACGCCCCACCTGTGATGGTGTCGTTTCCGCCGTCACCGTAGAGCTGGTCGAAGTTGTCGCCTCCGTAGGGCGTAGGCGTGAGCGTGTCGTCGCCTTCGTCGCCTCGAACGACGTCGTCGCCCGACCCGTCGTTGAGCGTGTCCTGGCCGTCGCCGCCACTTACCCGGTCGTCGCCGGCACCGGCCTCGACGACATCGTCACCGCTACCAGCCTCGATGTTGTCGTCGCCGCTCTCCGCACGGAGGATGTCGTTGCCGAAGCCACCGACCAGGCGGTCGTTGCCGCGGTAGCCCAGGACCGTGTCGTCACCTGCCCCCGCGTCGATCGTGTCGTCGCCCTCGTAACCGTCGATCGTGTCGTCACCGCTCGTACCAGTGATCACGTCGGCGTGGCGGGTTCCGACCACCGACTCGAACCCGGCCAGGGTGATGCCCCAGCTGTTGGCGCCGGACGCCATGTCGAGCTCGATGGCCGTCACTGACGGGTTGGCGTCGAGATCGGGAGCGAGGTCGAGTTCGTCCGTCGCGGTATCGGCGGAACCGGCATCGAAGACATCCCCTGACGCGCTCGCGTCGTTCACCGTGATCCGGTCAGCGCCCTCGCCGCCGAGCACAGTGTCGGCGTCCGCATTGCCCCTGAGCCAGTCCGCACCGACGCCGCCGTCGATGAGATCGGCACCTGCATCTCCGCGGAGGCTGTCGTCACCGTCCGCGCCGTAGAGCCGATCGTCTCCAGCCCCGCCGTAGCCGATGTCGCGACCAGGGCCGCCGAAGAAGGTGTCGGTGCCGCCCTGCCCGTCAAAGACGCCACCGGTGGTTCCCGCGTGGAAGGTGTCGTCGCCCTCTCCGCCCTTGGCCCCGCCGGCGACGTGGAGCGGCTGCTTACCGCCATGGATGACGTCATTTCCGGGACCCGCGTCGAGGCCGACGAAGCCGCCGCTGATCGTGTCGTTCCCCTCACCCGCATCGACCCTATTGCCGTAGTAGGAGTGGATGGTGTCGTCGCCGAGCCCGCCGACGATGGTCGCCGTGCCCTGGCCCTGGACACAGATGGTGTCGTGACCGCCCAGCGCGTCGACGGACACTGCCGGCGGAACGGCGATGACGTCATCGCCTTCGGTTGGGACCTGACCTTCAACCGAGAGGTCGACGGTGACGGGCTTGCCGCCACACTCACCTTCTGCCGCGGCGGCGGAGCCGGCGAGGAGGCCGCCGACGCCGAGTGCGACGGCGGGGACGGACAGGAGCCCGAGGAGGGCGTACGCGGAGGCGCGAGAGCGCATGAGAAAGACCTCACAACGACGAGGGACCGAGGGGTGCCGGCGCCGACCCGAATCATGCGCGGAAAGCGCACGATAGCGCTTTCCTTCGGCCACTGCCTCGGCTTTTGTCCAGCCCGTTCATCGACTGTGTGGAAGACGTTTCGCGCACAACGGACTCACGAATCACGGAAGGCTGACCTTGCGCTCGATCGACGTCCACGAGTCTCTGCCCAAGCCGCCATTGCCGTAGTCCGTCCCGAGGCCGCCGTGAAGGGCATCCGTGCCGAAGTTGCCGTAGAGCTTGTCGCTACCCCTGCCGCCGTAGATCTTGTCGGCCCCTTGACCGCCGGTGATCACATTGACCAGGGCATTGCCGCTCAGGACGTCGGCGTACTCCGTTCCCACCAGGTTCTCGATGTTGCGGATGGCATCACTGCCAGCCCCGGTCACCTGATGAGCCGTCGTCGCGAGCGAGACCTTCACACGACTCCACTGATCTGCGTACGAGAGAGTGTCCGTCCCTGCGCCGCCGTCGACGCGGTCGTTGCCGCCCTTCGGGAGGATGGTGTCGGACCCGCCTCCGCCCAGAAGGACGTTGCCGCCGGCGTTTCCGCGGAGGCGATCTCCATACCGAGATCCCGTGACGCTCTCGATCTGATCCATGGCATCTGTCCCAGCCGCCCCCGTCGCTCGGGCAGCCCCCGCGGCGAGCGAGACGTTGACCGCACCCGAGGCACTCGAGTACGAGGACGTGTCCGCACCGGATCCACCAGTGATCTGGTCGTTTCCGGTCCCGCCGACGATCAGGTCGTTCCCGCTGTCGCCGCGGATCGTGTCATTGCTCGAGCCGCCATCGAGGGAGTCGTTGCCGCTTCCACCCTCGAGGTGGTCATAACCCGAGTCACCCGCAATCACGTCGTTTCCGGCATCCCCGCGGAGTTCGTCATCGCCGGCGCCCCCGACGAGGCGATCAACGGCCGCATCTTCGGTCGTGCCGTCATGAGCGCCACCCGTCAGGAAGTCGTTGCCGGCATTCCCGTAGAGAGTGTCAGCGCCGTGCCCGCCATAGACGATGTCGGTTCCCGAGCCACCCTCGATTCGGTCGTTGCCGCCGAGCGCCGAGATCTTGTTGCTACCACCGCTGTCACGCACCAGATCATTGCCCTGCGAACCTACGATCTGGTCGTCGCCGAGACCACCGTCGATCGTGACCTTTGAGCCGCTGTTCCCGTTCAGGAAATCTTCGCCGGCGCCGCCCAGGATCACGTTCGCGCCCTTGCCACCGTCGACCTCGTCCGTACCGGTGCCGCCGTCCAGGCGATCATCACCACCCCACCCGTAGATGAGGTCGTCGCCACCAGCGCCGATGACGGTGTCCGCACCGTCGTCTCCGTCCAGTTCGTCGTGACCTTCGCCGCCGTCGACAAGGTCGTTGCCGACGTACCCGCTCATCTCGTCGTCTCCAGGACCGCCGAACAAGAGGTCGTCGTCTCCCACGCCTGAGTCGTAGTTGTTCCCGCGCTCGCCGTAGACAAGGTCAGCGCCGTCTCCTGCCTCCACACGATCCTTGCCCTGCCCGCCTTCGAGGACATCACCACCGGCACCACCGAGAACGACGTCGGCGCCCTCGGATCCGTCTACCTGGTCGCCCCCGCCGGCCGCATCGATGGTGTCGTCAGCGTCGGTGCCGGTGATCACGTCGGCGTGATCGGTGCCGACCACCGACTCGAAGCCCGCCATGGTGACGCCCCAGCTGCTCGTTCCGGACGCCATGTGGAGTTCGATGCCTGTGCCCGAGGGCACGAGACCCTGGTCGAGGTCGAGCTTGTCCACCGATGCGTCGTCGGGACCGGCGTCGATGACATCTCCCACCGCGTCGACGTCCGTCACGGATATCTGGTCTGCGCCGCTTCCTCCGAGCACGGTGTCGGCGCCGCCGTCGCCCCTGAGGTTGTCGTCACCGTCCGCACCGTAGATCCGGTCGTCTCCGGCACCGCCGTAGCTTCTGTCTTTGTCCGGACCACCGTAGAAGGTGTCGGCGCCACCCTGTCCGTCGAAGGCGCCGGCGGTGGAACCCGCGTGGAACGTGTCGTCGCCATCACCTCCCTTGGCGGTGACAAACAGAAACTGCATCCCGCCGAAGATGACGTCGTGTCCGGCACCCGCGTCGAGCGTCAGGAAGTCGCCGTCGATCGTGTCGTTTCCCTCGCCGGCGTTCACGCGGTTCCTGTACCTGGGGTAGATCGTGTCATCACCCGGGCCACCGACGATGTCCGCGGCGCCCTCCCCCTGGACGCAGATCCAGTCGTTGCCACCCATGGCATCGACAGCGACGCCTGCCGGGACGGCGATGACGTCGTCACCCTCGGTCGGCGCCTGACCCCCGACGCCGAGGTCGACGGTGACGGTCTTGCCGCCACACTCACCTTCTGCCGCGGCGGCGGAGCCGGCGAGGAGACCACCGACACCGAGGGCGGCGGCGGGGACGGACAGGAGCCCGAGGAGGGCGTACGAGGAGGCGCGAGAGCGCATGAGAGACCTCACAACGACGAGGGACCGAGGGGTGCCGGCGCCGACCCGAATCATGCGCGGAGAGCGAACGATAGCGGTCTCAGTCATGCCCTCCCCGCGGTTTTGTCCAGCCCGTTCATTCACTGTGTGGAAGACGTATCGCGCATACTGACTCACCGTGCTTGACCTTTCGCGCCGTGCCCTGCTGCTCTGGGCGGCTTCGCTGTTCGCTCTGTGCGCCCTGATCGGGATCGCGGGGATCAACGGGTGGCCGCTGGTCTCGACGATCGACGAGCTCGGCTGGGACGCGACGGAGGTGACCGCGGAGAACGGTTGGATGCTCGACTTCTGGCACGTCGTCGAGGTGGGCACCGAGTGGTATCTCGCTGTCGGCGTCGCGCTGCTGGTCGCCGCGGGGCTGTTCCGGACGTACCCGCGCGCCGCGGTCTACGTGTTCGGCGTCGTGGTGATCACCCTGGTCGTACGCCGCGCGGTGGTGCTGCTCGTCGACCGGGACCGGCCCGCGTGGCAGCTGGCGTCGTGGTTCCACGAGTCGCCTTCGTACCCGTCCGGTCATGCCACCGGGATCGCGGTGCTGGCGGGCGTGATCGCGGTGGTCGTGACGATGTTCGTACGCCGCCGCGGCATCCGCCGCCTGGCCTACACCGGCCTCATCGTGCTGGTCGTGCTGGTCGCCGCCGACCGGGTCTTCCTCGGACGCCACTATCCCTCCGACGTGATCGGCGGGATCCTCTTCGCCGCCGGCGCCGTCTTCCTCGGCATGGCGCTCTACACGCCGCTGCCCGCCTCGCACGCGCTGGGGCGGCGGCCGCTGGTCGACTCGGTCCGCGGCAACCGGAAGATCGCGGTCGTCCTCAACCCGATCAAGGTCGAGTCGGTCGAGCACTTCAAGACGATGGTCACCACGATGGCCAAGGAGTCCGGCTGGAAGCCGCCGACCTGGCACCTGACCACGGTCGACGACCCGGGCAAGGGGATGGCGCTGGCGGCTCAGGCGGAGGGCGCCGACCTGGTCCTCGTCTGTGGCGGCGACGGCACCGTACGCGAGGTCTGCTCCGCCCTGGCCGGCACCGGCATCGCGGTCGGGATCGTCCCCGGCGGCACCGGCAACCTGCTCGCCCGCAACCTGTCGATCCCGCTCTACATCCGCGCCGCGATCGACGTCGCGCTCACCGGGCAGGACCAGGCGATCGACCTGGTCGAGGTCTCGGGCGACAACATCGAGGACACCAACTTCCTGGTCATGGCCGGGATGGGCTTCGACGCCGCGATCATGAGCGGCGTCAACGAGGACATCAAGAAGCGGATCGGCTGGATGGCGTACGTCCTCTCCGCGTTCAAGAGCCTGATGTTCCCGGCGATGCGGCTGGAGATCTCCGTCGACGACGGCGAATTCACCAGGCACCGGGCGCGCACGGTCGTGGTCGGCAACGTCGGCTACCTCCAGGCCAACATGCCGCTGCTGCCGGCGGCCGCGCTCGACGACGGCCTCATCGACGTGGTGCTGCTCTATCCGCAGCGATTCTGGTCCTGGCTCCCGCTCGCGGTCCGGGTGCTGAGCAAGCGGCCGCGCACCGACAATCTGGTCAACCGAATGACCGGCGCCAGCGTCGTGATCCGGACCAACCACGACCAGCCACGGCAGCTCGACGGCGACACGATCTCCGAGGGTCGCGAGCTCCGCATGCAGTGCCTTCCCGGGCGCCTGCTCGTCCGCGTGCCACGCTGACAACCAGTCCCGATTCGGTCCCGAATCCAAACGACACGCGGCGGGGCCGAACGTCCCGGGAATCCGGGCCCAAAGTCCCTCTTTCTGCGTGTTTTCAGCACGTTTGGCGTCGATTCTCGTGGCAAAACCGAGCCGACTCGCCGACACAGATGTCTTGTTGACAAGTAAATGTTCATAAGGTGTCTGACACGACTCGGCGTGAGCCGAGTCGTCGTCTTCGACCGGGCTCAAGCCTGACTCCGGCCGACGACGTGGCAAGACCCACACACTGGTCGGAAATCCCCCGCGACCAGTGGTCGACTCCCGGGCCGTCCCACCCGCAGCCCGGGTTTGAAAACCGGCACGCTCGGAACGGTTCCCCCGCCACGCCCGAGCGTGCCGGCGTCGTTTTCGGGCCCGGATCAGCCGGGTCAGCCCGGGTCAGCTCTTGGGTTTGGCCTGCTGGACGGCCTCGGTCTCCTCGGGCGACATCAGCTGGGACGACTTCCAGGCGCTGATGCTCTTCGCGTACGACCTGGCCTCGGTGCGGCCGTGGATCGAGGTGAGCACGACCCCGTCGCCGTTGTCGTCGAGCAGCGCAAGGCACCAGCTCAGGTGGCCGCCGGCATCTCCGAAGGCGTCGAAGCGCACGACCGCGAGATGGCGCAGGTTCATCGCCGACTCCGCGCGCAGGGCCGCGACCTCGGCGCGCAGACCGGCGACGTCGGTCGGCAGCGACTCGACGGCGGCAGGGTCGGGGCGACGTACGTCCTTCGTCTTCTGCCAGGCCGCTCCGGCGAGGACCAGAGCGGCGATTGCTGTCAGCAGACTGAGAATTGCAAGAGCGACCACATCGGGCGAATCTAGACTGTCGCTGTGTCCGAGCCACATCGCATCGCCTATCAGGGCGAACCAGGGTCCAACTCACACATGGTGTGCCAGCGGCACTACCCCGAGCTGGAGTCGGTGCCGTGCGCCTCGTTCGAGGACGTCTTTGCGACCGTCGAGGCGGGTGAGGCGTCGCTGGCGATGATCCCGATCGACAACTCCCTGGCCGGGCGGGTGGCCGACATCCACCACTTCCTCCCCGAGTCCAACCTGCACATCATCGCCGAGCACTACCTGCGGATCAGGTTCCACCTGCTCGGGCTTCCGGGCGCCCACCTGGACGACATCCGTACGGTCCACTCCCACGTCCACGCGCTGGGCCAGTGCCGCAACATCATCCGGGAGCACGGCTTCACGCCGGTGGTCTCCGGTGACACCGCCGGTGCCGCGCGCGAGGTGATCGAGGCCGGCGACCCGACGATGGCAGCGATCTCTCCGCCGCTGGCCGCCTCGATCTACGGGCTGGACGTGCTCGCCACCGACATCGAGGACGCCGACCACAACACCACCCGCTTCGTGGTGCTCTCGCCCGACTTCATCCAGGCCCCCGCCGACGCGGGTCCGGTGGTGACCTCGTTCATCTTCAACGTACGCAACCTCCCGGCGGCCCTCTACAAGGCGCTCGGCGGCTTCGCGACCAACGGCGTCAACATGACCAAGCTGGAGTCCTACATGGTGGATGGGAAGTTCACCGCCACCCAGTTCCTCGCCGAGGTCGACGGTCACCCGGACCAGCCGGGGCTGAAGCGGGCGCTGGAGGAGCTGGCCTTCTTCACCACCGACGTGAAGCTGCTGGGGGTCTACCCCGCCGACCCGGCGCGGTTCTGAGCGATGTCGGACGAGCCGACCGCCGACCTCGGGTTCGCCCGCGTCGACCTCGACCGGGAGCGACGCACCGGTGACCCCGAGGTCGTGTACGCCGACGGCAAGACCCCCGACCAGGTCGTCGCGATCCTTCGCCGACTGCACGAGGCGCATCCCTCGCGCGCGGTCCTGGCCACCAGGGTCTCCGCCGAGGCGGCCGCCCGGGTCGCGGCCGAGCTGCCGACGGCGGTTCACGATGCCGAGGCCCGTGCGGTCACGCTCGGGCCGCTGCCGACCCCGCACGGCCGGGTGTGCGTCGTCGCCGCCGGGACCTCCGACGGGCCGGTCGCGGCCGAGGCCGCGCTCGCGGCACGGGTCCACGGCGCCGGTGTCGAGCGGATCACCGACGTCGGCGTCGCCGGGATCCACCGCCTGATGGCCGTACGCGACCGGCTCGACGACGCCGACTGCCTGATCGTCGTCGCGGGGATGGAAGGTGCCCTGCCCTCAGTGGTCGGCGGGCTGGTCGGAGTACCGATGATCGGGGTGCCGACGTCGGTCGGCTACGGCGCCTCCTTCGGTGGGCTGGCTGCGCTGCTGGCGATGCTCAACTCGTGTGCCCCGGGCGTGACCGTGGTCAACATCGACAACGGCTACGGTGCCGGCGTCGCGGCGGCCCGGATCGCGCGGCGGGCTCGATGAGCGTCGTCTGGGTCGACGCGTCCTCCGGAGCCTCGGGGGACATGCTGCTCGGCGCGCTCGTCGGCGCCGGCGTGCCTCTCTCGGTGATCGCCTCGGCCGTGGATGCGGTCGCTCCCGAGCCGGTGGGTCTCGCGGCGTCGCCCGTGACCCGTGGCGCGCTGGCCGCGACCCGGTGTCACGTCGAGATCGCCGACTCGGTCCATCACCGCACCTGGACCGACGTCCGCGCACTGCTGACCGGCGCGGCTCTCGACGGCGCCGTGCGTGACCTGGCGTTGCGGGTCTTCGAGCGGCTGGCCGAGGCCGAAGGCGCCGTCCACGGGATCTCTCCCGAGGAGGTCCACTTCCACGAGGTCGGGGCGCTGGACGCGATCGCCGACGTCGTCGGGGTCTGCGCCGGCTTCGTGCATCTGGGCGCCGACGAGGTCGTGGTCTCGCCCGTCGCGGTCGGGTCGGGCTCGATCCGGGCCGCCCACGGCACCCTCCCCGTGCCGCCGCCGGCCGTGGCGCGGCTGCTCACCGACGTACCTTCCTTCGCGGGGCCTCCCGGGCATCCCGAGATGGAGCTGTGCACGCCGACGGGCGCCGCCCTCCTCGCCACTCTCGCCACCTCCTGGGGCGACCAGCCGGCGATGACGACCCGAGCGATCGGCGTGGGTGCCGGCAGCCGGGACCCGGAGGGCTGGTCGAACACCCTGCGCCTGCTGATCGGTGATTCAGCGGTGCGGCCGGGTGCAAGTGCGTCGACCGAGCTCGTCATCGAGGCGAACATCGACGATCTCGAGCCCCGACTGATCCCGGGCGCCCTCGACGCGCTTCTGGCCGCCGGCGCAAACGACGCTTGGGTCACCCCGATCCTGATGAAGAAGGGCCGACCGGCCTACACCCTCCACGCTCTCACGCATCCCGATGCCGCCGACGCGGTCCGGCGGGTGTTCTTCCGGGAGACCTCGACGATCGGCGTACGCGAGCACGAGGTCGTCAAGCACGCCCTGCCCCGCGAGATGCTGACCGTGAGCGTCGAGGGACAGCGGATCGCGGTCAAGGCCGCCCGCCTCGCCGGCGAGGTCGTCAACCTGCAGCCCGAGTGGGACGACGTCGCGCGCGCTGCCGCCGCGCTCGATCGCCCGGCGATCGACGTACTCGCCGAGGCCAAAGCAGCAGCAGCCGAGACGTCAGCCCCGTCGGCCGAGACGTCACGCACGTCGGCCGACTGGGCACCGCCGTGACGCCTCGGCCGACGCCAGTGACGTCTCGGCCTGCGGCGGTGACGTCTCGGCAGGGTGGTCGGTGCGACGATATGAGCCGGACGTAAAGAAACTGGAACGGAAACCCTGATGGACATCACCGTGGTCGCGCTGGCCTTCGCCGCGATCTTCGTCGTCGAGCTCCCGGACAAGACGTTCCTGGCGACGCTGGTGCTGTCGACGAAGTACCGGCCGATCTTCGTGTGGCTCGGTGTGGGTGCGGCGTTCGCGGTCCAGACGCTCATCGCGGTGGCGATCGGCGGTGTGGCGACGCTCCTCCCGACCGACCTGATCCACATCGTCGCCGCCCTGCTCTTCCTCGGCGGCGCGGTGTTCCTGTTCATCGAGGGGCGCCGTCACCACGGCACCGCGTCCGAGGACGACGGCAGCGAGTTCGCCGAGAAGGCGAAGGACGTACGCGGCTTCCGCCAGGTCCTGGCCAGCTTCATGGTCCTCTTCGCGGCCGAGTGGGGAGACCTCTCCCAGCTGCTGAGCGTCTCGCTGGTGGCGCGCTACCACGACCCGGTCTCGGTCTTCATCGGCTCCTGGGCCGCGTTGCTGGCGGTTTCGGGGCTCGCGGTGCTGCTGGGACGTACGTTGCTCCGGTTCATCAAGCTGCACGTCCTGCACTACGTCGGAGCCGTCGTCTGCCTCGTCCTGGGCATCCTGACGTTGGTCGAGGTGTTCGCCTGAGCGGCGTTCGCCTAGGCTGCCCGGCATGGTTGAACTTGGCGCCGACAGCGAGGTCGGACGACTGCGTACGGTAATGCTCCACCGGCCCGGCCGGGAGCTCACCCGGCTGACGCCGCGCAACAACGACAAGCTGCTCTTCGACGGCATCCCGTGGGTCAAGCGGGCACAGGACGAGCACGACGCCTTCGCGGCCGCGCTGCGGGATCGCGACGTCGAGGTGCTCTACCTGACCGACCTCCTCACCGAGACCCTCGAGGTGCCCGAGGCGCGGAAGCTGGCGCTCGAGAACGTGCTCGGCTCGCTCACCCTCGGCGACACCCTGCGCGACTACCTGAGCGGTGCCCTCGCCGAGGCCGGACCGGCCGAGCTGACCGACCACCTGACCGCCGGCGTCCGCAACGACGAGGTACGCGGCGGCCACGGCCTGGTCACCAGCCTCCTCGCCCACGACGACTTCCTGATCGACCCGCTCCCCAACCTGCTCTTCACCCGCGACTCGTCGGTGTGGATCCGCGATCGGGCCACGGTCACCTCGTTGGCGATGCCGGCTCGCAAGCGCGAGACCGCGCTCACCGAGCTGATCTACCAGTTCCACCCGCGCTTCCAGGCCAGCCCGCGGCTGCATGGCGCCCACCTGGAGCACGTCGAGGGTGGCGACGTACTCCTCGTCGCTCCCGGTGTCGTCGCGGTCGGGGTCGGCGAGCGCACCACCCCCGCCGGGGCCGAGCGGCTCGCCCGCCAGGTCTTCGCCGAGGAACTCGCCCACACCGTGCTCGCGGTGCCGATCGCGCAGGAGCGCGCGACGATGCACCTGGACACCATCGCCACGCTGGTGAACACCGACAAGATGGTGATCTACCCGAACGCGGTCGACTCGCTGGTGGCGTACGCCGTGACCCCCGCGGGCGACGACGGCCAGCTGAACATCGCGGCCCCGCGCCCGTTCCTCGAGGTCGCGGCCGAGGCGATGGGGATCGACAAGCTCCACCACATCGACACCGGTCTCGACCCGGTCGCCGCCGAGCGCGAGCAGTGGGACGACGGCAACAACACCCTGGCACTGGCGCCGGGCGTGGTCGTGGCGTACGAGCGCAACACCCAGACCAACGGAGCCCTGGAGGCTGCCGGTATCGAGGTCATCGCGATCGCCGGCTCCGAGCTGGGCTCCGGTCGCGGCGGCCCGCGATGCATGAGCTGCCCGATCACCCGCGACCCGCTGCCCGCATAGACAACTACACCCGCGGGTAACCCCTGTAGACGAACATCGTTGATCTCTGTAACTGCCGTCACATCGCGGCAGCCACCCCACAGCCGACCCCGAAGGAAACCCTCGTGACCGAGTCGTTCTTCTCCATGTTCACGCCCAAGGAGATCGCGCACATCAGCGCCACCGGCACCCGCGTGCACCTGCCCGAGGGCTGGTCGCCGATCTGGGAGGACACCCCGCCGGACAAGGCCTACATCATCCTCGACGGCACCGTCTCGGTCCGCCGGGACAAGGAGGAGATCGCCCAGTGCGGCCCCGGTGACATCATCGGCGAGGCGGCGATCTTGAGGGGCTCGCTGCGTACGGCCTCCATCGTCGCCCTCACCCCGCTCGACCTGATCCACCTCAGCGCCGACAAGCTGCAGCAGCTGTCCGTCGAGATGCCGACGTTCGCACGGGCGCTGGAGAAGGTCGCCAAGGAGAGGTTCGACTCCTGACGCTCGAGGACCAGGCTGACGAGGGCCTCGGCCAAGGCCGTAGCCGTGAGGCAGACATCGAGCTGGCCGAGGCGCTCGCCGTGGTCGAGTCCTTCGTCCTCGGCCAGACGCCCACGCTGACCCGCGCCGAGGTGGCGGACGCTGCCGGCGTACCCATGGAGGTCACCGAGGACCTCTGGCACCACCTCGGCTTCCCGCATGCGGGCGAGGACGAGATCGCCTTCACCGACGCAGATGTCGAGGCGTTGCGGATGACGCAGGAGCTCGTACGCCTCGGGGTGCTCAGCGAGGACCGCCAGGCGGCGCTCGTGCGGACCTGGGGACGGTCCTACGCGCGCCTGGCCGAGTGGCAGACGTCGCTGCTGGCCGAGGTCGCCCGGGAGCGGGGCGGCGACGAGGTCGAGGACCTGGTCGCCCTGACGGGGCAGGTGCTGCCGCTGGTCGAGTCGCTGCAGGACTACGTCTGGCGCCGCCATCTGGTCAGCGCGGCGCGGCGGATGCTCACCGTCGCGGACGCCTCCGCGGTGCCGCTGGCGGTCGGCTTCCTCGACATCGTCGGCTACACCTCCCGCTCCAAACGGCTCAGCGACAAGGAGCTGGTCGACTGGGTCGAGGAGTTCGAGGACACCTGCTCCGACATCGTCGTCGAGCACGGCGGACGGGTGATCAAGTATCTCGGCGACGGGGTGTTCTTCACCTTCGAGGACGTCGCCGCCGCGGCCCGGACCGCCCTGGACCTGGCCGCCCTCGGAGAAGATCGCGACAGCGCGTTTCCGCACGTCAGAGCCGGGATATCCTACGGCGACGTGGTGCTCCGGCTCGGCGACGTCTTCGGTCCGACGGTCAACATCGCCGCCCGCCTCACGACCGTCGCCCGGCCCTCGTCGGTGGTCATCGACGAGAACGCCGCCGCCGCGCTCGAGGACGTCGACGGCTTCCAGGTCGAGAAGATGCGGCGTACGAGCGTGAAGGGCTACTCCCGCCTCCAGGCGTTCCGGCTGCGTTCGCGGTCCGACTGAACCGGGCCAGGAAAGTCGGGCGCCAGGGGTTACTCCCGGGCGAGGCTTGATGGCGAAAGGAGGACCACATGATCGGCACGCTCAACACCCTGGTCGACCTGGTCGAGGCAGAGCTCGGCAACGGGCTCACCGGCGAGGTGGACGTGGCCCGGGTCGCCCGCGACCACGGCACCACCGAGTACCACCTGCGCCGGATGTTCTCGGCGCTGGCCGGGATGCCCCTGTCGGAATACGTACGCCGCCGCCGGATGACCCTGGCAGCGGCCGACCTGGTGGCCGGCGCCCCTGACCTCCTGGAGGTCGCGGTGCGCTACGGCTACGGCTCGACCGAGGCGTTCGGGCGCGCGTTCCGTGCTGTGCACGGTTCGACTCCCGCCGACGTACGCCGATCCGGTGGTCCGCTACGCACACAACCCACGCTCAGGTTCCGTCTGAGCGTCGAAGGGAGCACCCCGATGGACGTCACCATCATCGACATGCCCGAGCTCCGGCTGGTCGGCCACGCCACCAAGGTCTCGCTGATCTACGAGGGCGTGAACCCCCACATCCAGACACACATCGCCTCGATCGCGCCCGAGGAGCACGTTCGGCTCAAGGAGCTCAACGACACCGACCCGCGCGGCATCCTCGCCGTCACCGACTCCCCGTCGCCCGACGCGCAGGAGGGGACGATGATCACCTACCTGCACGGGGTCGCGGTCACGCCGTCAGCTGCCGTGCCGGACGGGCTCGACAGCATCACCGTGCCGGCCGGCTCCTGGGCGGTCTTCACCTCCAGCGGCCCGCATCCGGATACGCTGCAGCGGCTCTGGGCCTCGACCGCCACCGACTGGTTCCCGTCGAACCCGTGGCGGCTCCGCCCCGGGCCGTCCGTCCTGCGCTACCTCGAGCTCACCGAGACGTACGCCTCGTGCGAGCTCTGGTTGCCGGTGGAGCAGTAGCCGCTGGTCGAACCACTGCTGGTCGAGCCGGATTCGTCAGTTACGAACGCGGCTGGCGAGCATCGACGAGGAGCTCTACCGGTGACCGGCGCCGGATCGACACGTCCGTGCACCGGATTGTGGTCCGCGTCGAC